>CADAFC010000067.1 GCA_902787095.1 uncultured Bacteroidia bacterium | reverse complement strand
GCTGCCTGCCGTCGCCATGCCGGGGTTGCCTGTCGAGTTGAAGAAACAGCTTCCATTCGGGAATGTTATTGAAGTGTTTGCGCCTTTCAAAACGATGATTATGTTATGTTTGACCGACATTTCACGTTGAAGTTCAATACGTTGCTGTGAATTATCTGTCTTTCCGAACAAACGTTCAAACTCCTTCGGATGCGGCGTAAGTATCGTTCTTTCCGGCAAAAACGAGATCCATGTCTTGTTTTCCGATATGATATTCAATGCGTCGGCATCGAGCACCATCGGCACTTTCGCATTCTGGATCAGTAGCTTCAACGCTGTCGCTGTCTCTGGAGCCTTCCCAAGTCCAGGCCCCACTCCTATCGCGTTATATGGTTGTAAATCAGGCAGTTGCGAGAAGCAATCGTCAGACTCATCAGGACTTATCATTGCTTCAGGAAGATAAACCTGCAACGGCAACATTGCCGCTTTGGGCAGATGTGTGGTGAGGAGGCCGACACCTGAGCGCATACAGGATTCAGACGCCAGCAAAGCGGCACCTGTCTTGCCCGTTGAGCCGGCAATCAGCAGGGCGTGGCCGTAAGTGCCTTTGTGAGAATGTTTTCCGCGCCTGTGAATCAGCGGTTTGACGACGTCCAAAGTGGTGTAGAAATTCGCTGTTTCCACATTTTCAATATAATCCGGATGGATTTTTATATCCATGACCTCCCATTTGCCGACAAACGGCTCGTTTTCTGGATACAGAAACGCCATCTTCGGAAACTGCATCGAAAGGGTATAATCGGCGCGAACAATAGGAATTCCATTTATTGAGCCGCGATGAATCGCGGCTGTACTATGGTTCCAGACATTGTCGCCGTTCAATCCTGAGGCAATGTCTATTGCTATTTTAATCGCATGATTGTCATTGAGATGATTCACCATCTCAGCTGCCAATCCTTCCAGCGGGCGGTTCAAGCCAGAGCCGAACAAAGCATCGATAACAATGTCGTTGTCATCGATTTTCGGGAAGTCGTCCTTTGAGAATATGCCATACATCGGGACCTCAGGGATGTCCTTCAGTCGCTCATAGTTCACCTCGCAGTCGTGGCTGAAATTGTCGCTCACGTGGAGCACAAACACTTGAGCGTAGATGTCTTGTGTCGCAAGCAACCGTGCCAGCACCAGTCCGTCGCCCCCGTTGTTGCCCATGCCGCAGAAGATTTTTATCGACACCTCTTTCGACTTGAGGTTACGCATCAGCCAGAAATATATCTGTGTGGCGGCGCGCTCCATCAGGTCAACAGAGCTAATCGGCTCATTCTCAATGGTGTAGGCATCAGCAGCGCGAGCATTGGAGATTGTTGGGATTTTCATAATGACCGTATTTATCTTTGCAAAGATATAAAAATGTTCTTAAATAGCAAGTATTTTTACATTTAATACAATAAACTAAAGGTCCATAATGGAATTGACATGCCGTAACCATATTCGATGCCATCCTTCACGAGATGACCGTTGGTGATTTCCTCAGCAAATCGCCTCCAATGCCGGGATATAGCTCCTTTGGATGGCTCCGGCCACAGCCTCTGCCACCTCGATCTCGCTGAAACCGATGCTGGCACCGAAGTCGTAAAGCCACTTCACCTCCTCAGGAGCGATCTTCTTGTCGGCCATCACTATCTGAATCATGTAATCCAACAAGGCGTCACGCATTCCCGGGTTGATCTTCAAGATGCCCTCAACCGACTTGTTGAACGTCTTGCCGACATCGCCTTCCGCCACCTCGTCCAAAAACTGACGAGGGAATATCTTCATCGCGGCGAGCGACTCTATAATCTCCTTATATTCGTCCTCGTGCATCTCACCGTCGAGCGACGCCACGATGAGACCCGCCGACGCCACAAAACGCGCCAAGTGCTCGTCAAGCTCGCTGTCGCCGACCTTCAACAATATCGAAATAAGCTCATCCATGCCTTTCTTCAAAGCCTTCTCCGACTTCGCATTGGCAAACAGATTCAACGCCTGCACACGTATCGGGTTGACAGGATGCGATGCCCTGCTGATGCCTTTGTCCTTCAAGAAATAGTCAAGACGACGGTTGTTGTCGGCAATCAACGCCTCGATGCTCACGTTCATCTTCGTCAGATCCAAGCCCGATGCCATCTTGAAAAACGCCGTCACACACACATCCATCTTGCCCGTCGCCAAAAAGCCATAACGGTCGGCCACCAGCTCGGCAAGCTGCTCATGCAGACGTATCTTGTACAGCAACGACACCGGCACGTTGGAGTACGACGGGAACACAAACTGTATCAGACGCGCCAACGCCGTGTCTTTATTGATAAGATGCCCCAACTCATGCCCCACCACAAAACGCAACTCATCGTCCGACATCAGGTCGAACAAAGCGGAGTTCACATTCACTATATGTGGCTCGCCCTCGTCCTCGGCGGCAAGCGAGAAAGCATTCACCGTGGCATCGCCAGTGATATAAAAATCAACGTTTTCAGTGAAGTTAAGCTTGTTTTTCACCTCCTGACATAGCTCATAAAAATCAGGCAACAGCTCAGGCTGCACCTTCAAACTGTGACCTTCCATGCTGCTGCGCCAATAAGCGTCATTGTTCGAAATCTTAGTCTTACGCAACACCTCTTCCACCACGGAGCCCTGTAAAGCCTCGTAAATCTGTGTGCCAATCTGCTTCTCCAAGTCAATAGTCGGGTTGAATTTTTTCATGTCATCAAATTTTATTGGCAAAATTACAATAAAGATTTCATTTTTCAAAATAAAAAAAACGTATTTTTGCACCATGAAAAAGCATCATCAACCCCAATATCTCGAAGACGTCGAAATCATCGACGCAGGCTCGGAAGGCATGAGCATCGCCAAACCCGACGAGAAAGTAGTGTTCATCCCATTCGGAGCACCAGGCGATATCGTTGATATCCAAGTGTTTAAGAAGAAATCCAATTGCTTCGACGGCAAGATTCTCAACATAAAAAAGGAATCCGACAAACGTGTGAAGCCCGTCTGCCAACATTTCGGCCTCTGTGGCGGCTGCAAATGGCAACACCTTGACTATCAATGGCAACTGTATTACAAACAGAAACAGATAAAAGACAACTTCGACCGCATCGGTAAGATAGAATACCCTGAGATGATGCCTATTCTGGGCTGCGAGAAACAGTTTTACTATCGTAACAAGCTCGAATACAGCTTCTCAAACCGCAAATGGCTCACCGACGGTGCTCCCGCAGGCACCTACACCGAGGAAGACTGCAAAGGTTTCGGCTACCATCTGCCAGGCTTGTTCGACCGTGTCATCGACATCGAGAAATGTTATCTGCAAGCTGACCCGTCGAACGATATACGCCTGTTTATCAAGGACTTCACTATGAAACACAAGCTCTCGTATCATAACGTGAGAGCCCACCAAGGCACCATGCGCAACGTCATCATACGCTGCAACGGCAAAGGTGAATTCATGGTCATCATAGTGATAAACGAGGAAAACGAGATAGTTAGAAACGAGCTCATCCCTGCCCTTTCGGCACAGTTCCCGCAGATTATCTCGCTGATGCTCGTTATCAACAGCAAGTTCAACGATACGATATCAGATTTGCCGTTCGAGTGCCTCAAAGGCGAGCCTTATCTCGTGGAGACGATGAAGTCACCGCGCCCAGGTTTCGACGACTTGAAGTTCCGCGTGGGACCTGTCTCGTTCTTCCAAACCAATGTGTATCAGGCAGAACGACTCTACAAAGCGGCATTCGACCTCGCCAACGTGCAGGGCGACGAGCTGATGTACGACCTCTACACCGGCACTGGCACCATCGCCTTGTATTTCTCACGTTTTGTGAAACAGGTGGTGGGCATTGAATACGTTGAAGAAGCTATCGTCGACGCCAAGATCAACGAGCAGTTCAACAACATCACAAATACCAGTTTCTTTGCCGGTGACATGGCGAAGGTGCTCACCGACGAGTTCATAGCCGAACACGGCAAGCCGGACTTCATAGTCACCGACCCGCCTCGCGCAGGAATGGCCGACAAAGTCATCGAACAGCTTAAGAAGATTCAGGCTAAAAAGATTGTCTACGTCAGCTGCAATCCAGCCACGCAAGCCCGTGATTTACAATTACTTGATGATTTGTACGCTGTGAAAGCAGTGCAGCCTGTCGATATGTTCCCGCACACCCAGCATGTCGAGAATGTGGTGCTTTTAGAGTTGCGATAGGTAGTTGATGACCTCATCAATATCAAAGTTCTCTCCTTTTACAATAAAACTCGCCTGCTCATACATTGGCAGACGTGAATTGTAGTGATTTTCAATGTATTGACGCAGCTCATCTTCAGATTTGCCATACACCAGAGGACGTTTGCGCTTCGCGTTCATGATTCTGTGAAAAGCTGTTTGCGGACTGACTTTCACGAAGACCGTGGTCCCATTCTCGTTCATCCACTGCATGTTATCAAAAAAACAAGGCGTCCCACCACCCGTGGAAATGACCACATGGTGCATCTCACCTGTCTTTTTCAAAATCTCCGATTCAAACTTCCGGAAATAATCCTCGCCGTATTTCTCGAAGAAATCCTGCACACTGATATGATACTTCTCTTCGAACAAGTCATCGGTGTCGTACGGCTCATAGCCTAATCGCGCCGCCACTTTCCGCGAAATCGACGACTTCCCGGAACACATATAACCGATGATGTAAATCCTATCTGGTAACATATTCTCAAGCCGTCATTTCGACTGAAGCGAAGCGGAATGGAGAAATCACCGCCACTCAATTATTCCTAAACATTCATAATGCCGGTGATTTTTTCACCAAGGTGAAAGCTCTCGCTTTGCTCGGGTCTCGACTACACTTCGTTTCGCTCGAAATGACGTTGTTGTTAACGTTTGCGTTGTGCCTGTTGCTGCTGTCTCTGCATCTCCTCCAGTCTTTTCTGGAATCCCGACTTCTTCACAGGTCTCTGTTTCGCAAGCTCGATTTTCTTACGGAGCTTGTCTTCATCTGTGAAAACTCTGAACAGGTACATCTGGATGAAGGTGATGATATTCACCAGCATATAATAGTAGCTCAAACCGGCAGAATAGCTGTTAAACAATCCGAGGAACATGATTGGCATGATGTACATCATGACTTTCATTCCCTTCATGCCTTGCTGGTTTGTGGCTGCCATCTGCTTGTTATTGATATAGGTGTAAAGAATTGTCGTAACGGTCATCAATAATGTGAACAAGCTGACATGGTCGCCGTAGAACGGGATATTGAAGCCAAGGTCGAGGATGCTGTCGTATGTCGAGAGGTCGTCGGCCCAGAGGAACGGCTGCTGACGAAGCTCGATACTCGACGGGAAGAATCGGAACACGGCCCACAAGATAGGTAACTGCAGTAACATCGGCAAGCAGCCTGATGTCGGGCTTGCACCGGCTCTCTTGTAGAGGTCCATGATAGCCTGCTGTTTCTTCATGTTGTCCCTCTCATCAGGATATTTTGCGTTGATTTCGTCGATTTCAGGCTTCAAGACACGCATCTTAGCGGTCGACTGATAAGATTTGTAGGCAAACGGCATCAGACACAGCTTGATGATGATGGTCAACACCAAAATCACGATACCGTAGTTCCAGCCGTAGCTGCCGAGCCAGTCGAACACATTGACAACGATATATCTGTTGATCCAGCCCACGAGTTTACCGCCAAGAGGTATCTGCTTGTCGAGGCCGATATCGTATTTATCCATGACTTTCAAGCTGTTAGGGCCGAAATAGAACTGCATCGGCATCACGTTGGTGGGCTCGAAACCCTGGAACGGCAACTCGACAGACGCGTACATCGTCTTGAGGTAGCGAGGATTCGACTTTCTATAGTCGTCTTTCATCCCGATAGAGCCCGAGTTGAAATTCTCCTTCGCTATCAACGAATAGCTGAAGAATCGCTGCTTGAACGAGATCCATTTGAGGTTCGAGTTGAGGGCTTTCTCGCCGTCTTTCTCGCCTCCACGGCTGCCGTTCAGCGACTCCACATCGTCATTCACAAATTTGTAGTACACATTGGAGCCATTGTAGCGGTCGACAGCTTTCTCCTGCTTTAAAATGTCGGCATACCAGTCGATGGTGATGAAGTTGGTGTTCGACGCTATGACATTCTTCATATTGACGGTCTTCACCACGAAATCGACCATATAGTCGTCTTTCGGAACAACATATTCAAACTCGACATATTCGTCAGGATTCAACACGCCGACATTGTCATCGACATTAGCTCTGAAGCTGATAGTCAACGGGGTATCACCGACGATGATGGCATTTTCACCGTCGTAAACATTTCCGTTTACGTAAGGTGTGAAATACAAATCAGAGGTGTTGATGGCTCTGTTTGCCGCGAAAAACGACATGTTGAACTTGGTTGTGTTCTCGTCGAAGCCGATCAGCGGCAGCGAATCCCAGGTCTTGTAGTCTTTCAGCTCTACGGTCTTCACGTAGGCGCCTTTCGACGACATCGTCATCTTCAAAACATCGTTTTCGACTGTAAAGACCTGCTCCTCGCCTTTCGCCACCGAGGTGAATACGCCGTATCTGTCGCGAAGCTGGCTGTCTGTTATCTCGGTGTTATCCGATTGATACACAGCAGCTTGTGCTGCTTCAGCCTCTTCCATTATACGTTGCTGTTCCTCAAAGGCACGCTGTCTGTTGACATTGGCGATAGAATCCTGGATATGCTGTTGACGCTCAATCTCTTCTGCCGAAGGAGTCATCCAAATAAACCATCCCACGAAAATTCCAATGATAAGGATGATTCCAATAACCGAGTTTTTATTCATAAAATCAAATTTTCAAAATTAAGGCGCAAAATTACAAATTTTTAGTCATCATTTAACACATTAAGCAAACTTTTTTTGGAACGCATCCTCAGTTTCTTCAACGCCTTATCTTTCACTTGACGCACACGCTCGCGGGTCATGTCCATCATATATGCTATCTCTTCAAGGGTGTAGCTCTTGTTTGAGTCGAGACCGAAATAATAGATTATTATCTTTCTCTCTTTCTCGTTAAGCACTGACAATGAACGCTTTACCACCGCCGATTCGCTTTCCGACATCACTTGACGGTCAGCTTCGTAGTTGTCTTCCGGCACCATGGTGTCGATAAATGTCATGTCATCGTCCGAGCTTATTGGAGCGTCCATCGACACCTCTTTCGCATTGACTTTCAATGCTGTCTCTATCTTATCTTCAGGCATGTCGAGCTCGTCGGCTATCTCTTTTATCGTAGGTTTGCGTTGATACAGCTGTTCGAGGTATGATGCTGTCTTTTTCACTCGGCTGATGAATCCCACCTGGTTTAGTGGCAGACGCACCATGCGTGACTGTTCCGCCACAGCTTGCAATATGGCCTGACGGATCCACCACACGGCGTACGAGATGAATTTGAAGCCTTTCGTCTCATCGAAACGCTGTGCCGCCTTGATAAGACCGACGTTGCCTTCGTTGATCAAATCGGCAAGGCTAAGTCCTTGATTTTGATATTGTTTTGCAACAGAAACCACAAATCTGAGGTTAGCTCTCACCAGACGGTCAAGGGCTATCTGGTCGCCCATCTTAATCTTTTGTGCGAGTTCGACCTCTTCGTCAGGGGTTATCATAGGCTCTTTGGCAATATCAGCGAGATATTTGTCGAGCGCCCCCTGCTCACGGTTTGTTATTGATTTTGATATCTTTAACTGTCTCATGTCTATTGTTTTTTTATTTGCCGTAAAACTCCAGTATCGTCAGGAATTCGCCGGCATTATCTGTCATTTCTATACGTATCTTGCCATTACGGGTGTTAGCCATAGCGGTATTCAGCTCTTGTTCGTTGCTAACCTTTTGATTATTAACGGTTAAGATGATATAATTCTTATTCAGCCCTTGTCTCTTGAACACGCCGTCTCTCACCTCGACCACTTTTAGTCCGTAGTTCTTTTTGATGGTGTTTTTCATCTCTTGTGACAATGGTTCGAGCACCACTCCCAGTTTCTCGTTGTAGAACGAGTCGCCGCCTTTCACTATGCTCTCCGTGCCATGCATGTTCGCGAGAGTCACGGTGTAGTTGCGTTCTTTGCCATCGCGCACAAGCTTCACATCGACCTTATCGCCTGGTCTGTATTGGCCTATCGCGCCTACGAGCTGGGCTCTGGTATCTACTGTCAAATCGTTGATACTCAAGATGATATCACCTTTTTTAATACCTGCTTTATGAGCTGCGCCGTCTTCAAAGACATCGTTGACATACACACCTGACAGCATGTCGAGATTCTTTTGTTCGGCAAATTCCTCGGTGATTTCAGCCATGCTGATGCCCAGATAAGCACGTTGCAGTGAGCCGTACAGCAGGAAGTCTTCAACCACTTTCCTTGCGATATTTGAAGGTATTGCGAACGAATAGCCGACATAACTGCCTGTACGTGAGGCTATTGCAGCATTGATGCCAATCAGGTCTCCGTTGATGTTGACCAAAGCACCTCCACTGTTGCCTGGGTTCACGGCCGCATCGGTCTGGATGAACGACTCAATAGTTCCTTCGCCTAAGATGTTGATATTCCTTGCCTTAGCACTCACAATACCGGCTGTCACCGTCGATGTCAGGTTGAATGGGTTACCTACTGCGAGCACCCACTCGCCCACTCTCACCTTGTCGGAATCACCAAATGTAAGGTATTCCAAATCAGTGGCTTCCACCTTGATCAAAGCGATGTCGGTGGTCGGGTCGGTACCGACGATAGTGGCTTCCCTCTTGTGTTTGTCGTTGAATGTCACCACAATTTTTCTCGCATTTTCCACCACGTGATTGTTCGTCACTATATATCCGTCAGGCGAAATCACCACGCCCGAACCGAAGCCAATCGACACATTGTCAGGCACTTGCATCCTCCCGCCATAAAGCTGTTCAAACAATGACCCAAAGAAATCATAATAGCTATTGCCTCTTGTCACAATCTCAGCCTGGATATGAACCACAGTATTCACTGTCTTTTCAGCCGCATCTGCAAAATTAACACCGTCTGCCCTGCCAACCAGCGCAACACACATCATTCCAATTAAAACAACTAACTTCTTCATTTTATTAAGTTTTTAAAGTTTCTTATGTTATTAACGTCAAAATTTTTCAAATCTTGCATTTTTTTGAAAAAAATTCAAAAACTTTTACTATTTTTACATCAAATTTCTTGCCAAACTCATCAATTTGGCAAATTATTTTTAAATATTATGCAAAGCACTGATTATCAAGGAATTAAATTCAGCAAATTTCATGGCGCAGGCAATGATTTTGTCATGACAAACGCCATAAAGTCACCTGTCAGCCTTACCGATGACGAGGTGAAAGCGATTTGTGACAGGCGAACAGGTGTCGGCGCAGATGGTTTGATAATGGTTTTGCCGTCCGAGAAATACGCTTTTCGGATGAAATATTACAACTGTGACGGTCACGAGAGCACCTTCTGCGGAAACGGCGGAAGATGCATAGCAGCCTTCGCCGTTGAGGAAGGATTGGCACCGCAACACCTTGAATATGAGGCTATTGACGGCGTCCATAAAGCCATTCTGACAAAAAACTCCGACAATGAGTACATGGTCTCCATCACGATGCGCGACATCGAAAGCTGGCAGATTGACGAAAACCGACTCCTTATTAATACCGGCTCTCCACATTACGTCACGAGGGTGAAAAATCTGAAGGATTTCGACGTGAGAAAAGTCGGGGCTGAAATCAGGAATGACAAGAACATCTCGAAAGACGGCGTGAATGTCGACTTTATGGAACTCATTGACAATCAGTATTATATCAGGACTTTCGAACGTGGTGTGGAAGACGAGACGCTGGCTTGCGGCACTGGTGTGACGGCATCGGCCATTGCGGCAACGTTGTGGTACGGAGGCGACAACATCAACATCAGAACCACGTTGGCGACATTGAATGTCAGGTTCGATAAGACTGCAAACTCAATTAAAAACATAGTTTTGTCGGGTCCGGCGACGCATGTCTTCGACGGATTCTATATCTTTGAAAAGTAATGTTCACGAAAAACGAAAATATCACTTTGCGTGTAGCGGAGCCATACGATGCCGATATCATCTTCCGCTGGGAAAACGACATGGAAATATGGCGTGTGAGCGACACCATAGTGCCATTTTCGAGACATCAGATCGAACAGTTTCTGTTGAATAACAACGACTTGGTATCGGAGAAAC
>CADAFC010000066.1 GCA_902787095.1 uncultured Bacteroidia bacterium | reverse complement strand
GGAGACAGGAAGCATCCGCATTGTCTTCGACGGCAAGGTCTACGACGTGAAACCTCGCGAGATGAAGGCGAAGATCAAGGAGATTCAGAGCAGGAAGAGGATTTAGCCGTTAGCCGTTAGCCATTAGCCATTAGCCGTTAGCCATTAGCCGTTAGCCATTAGTCTTTAGTCTTTAGTCTTTAGTCTTTAGTCTTTAGTTATTAACATGATTTCGAGCGAAGCATTTTTCTCCGCCGTCATTTCGAGCGAAGCATTTTTCTCCATCGTCATTTCGAGCGAAGCGAAGCGGAGTCGAGAAATCTCATTAAACATAGACGGAATTTACAAGAATGACATGATTTTTTCTTTTTCAATTTCCATTACAGCCATAACGTTAAACAATAACACGCCACATCACCAAGGGCGATTTCCAATTTTTATAACTATGTTTTACGATGCTGATTCGGTTTCAAATCTATGATGCAAAATTACATTATTATTGATACTAAACCAAACTTTCAGAAAATTTCTTCAAACATTCTCCTGTAAGCCTCCACTTTTTTGTCAAAAGGCAACGGATAGGCTCGTGAGGAGGATGGCAAACGGTATAATTTAAGGTTTTCTCTTAATGAAAGATTGCTGTTCGGTGATGGTATTTCACTGATATTGAAATAGTTACAGACTTCGACTGTGGCTTTTTCACCTGTAGTGGCAATGGCTTTGCATTTAGGAATCTGTTTCAACAAAGCGTCGATATCGGTGCGCTCGACGATTTCCAAAAACGCATCGGAAGCATTGTCTTTCAAGCGGTTAACGGCAGTGGCAGTGTCGAACAAAGCTATTCCTTTTTCGTTTAAAAATGCAATTATCTCATTCATTTTGAAGCATTTACGCTCCAAATCGACAAAATGGTTCTTGTCGTTGAACCATATCGTACCCTCGATACGCCAGTGGTCGTTTATGAAATTTGGGTAGAAAAAGTCCATGCACCAGCGCTTCTTCGGCGGCGGGAAACTGCCGAGGAACAACACCTTGGCATTGGTAGGAAGAAAAGGCTTAAGTGGATGATTTTCAATCATTTTATCTCTATAAGATAATCTTGTTGGGTCTGATAGAAATACCTTTCGTATGGGTCGTAACGGAAACGATTGACGGTGTCGATCCGTCCATCTTGCTGACTATCAATGTATTTGTTCATCAGAAAATCATAACAATAGCCGGCATAGAGCTTGCCTAAAATCTTCGCAAACTGGTAAAAACCGTCAATATTTATAGTGTCGCAAGAGGTTTTTGCAACAATTTTATTCGCTTGATAATCAATTTCAAAGTCGACATCAGTGTCATTGAAGTAGTTCTGTTCGGTGAACGTCATCATGAAGGTGGTGTCATTGGCCAGGTCGAACCATGCGGCGACATTCACCACATCGACTGGCACATCCATGCAGTACCGATGATAGTCGACCCACTCGCAAAACTGCTGAAGCTCACACATCTCCGTCACCTCGATGCGAGGTATCTCAATCACCCAATGCGTGGAGTCAGGTTGTGATGTCTCGTCCTCCCAATACTCCACTGTCAAGCCATAGTCTTTCAATGTTTTCTGCATTGTTAAGTAAATGATATCCAAGAATTTATCATCATCTACTTTATCAATTACTTTAACTTGTTTCTCAAGGTGTTCAATCTGCATTTGGAGCGACGAATCGGCAAGATGCTCCGGGATGGAATCGTTACGGAGGTTTTTCTTGACGAGGCGTTCAGGCATGTAGAGCGCGACGACGGTGTTTTTGTTGTTTTTCACAAAACGCCGCGCGATGCCGTGCTGCTCCGAACACGCTGAAAGCAGCAGAATTAGCAATGAAATCAATATCAAAAACTTATTTTTCATATCTTTTTATTTTTAGCCTCATTAATCTCACGCAGAAACCGCAGAAACTTATCTTTCTTAGTTATTCTTCCACAAATCATTCAGTTAGCTTAGGCTCGCAGAAACCGCAGAAACTGCAGAAACTTATCTTCCTTAGTATATTATTCCACAAATTATTCAGTTCGCTTACGCTCACGGATTTCGCAGATTTGTTAGAATAACGTTAATTGTCCGTCGTTATTGTTATCAGCGTCTTCTGCGTGTTCCGGAGTTTCGGCAAGAGGTTTTTCTTCTAAATTATCAGTGGAATCCGAGTGAGATTCTTCATTGTCCGTATCTGTGAGTTCTGCATGAGAGTTATTTTCCTCTTCGAGAGGCTCTTCTGGCTCCTCTTCCGCTGGAGGCTCTGGCACTTCAAACGGCTCAAGGAACTCGTAGTAGTTCACGTCGTGTGCTGAGAGACGCTTGCCTTTCGCCTTGTAACTCTTCACTCCGATGTATTCATCGACGTTAACTTCTTCATCCTCAAAGTGTTTGCCGCTTACGCCATCGTTGAATTTCAGCAACAGTCGTGGCAAAACGTCCATATTCAACATCAAGAACTTGGCATCCTCGCCTTCACCGATGAATGAGATTCGTTTGTTCAAAGGAGTATCATCTTCGACAGTGAACCTCTTGATATACATCAACTTAGTCTCCGATTCGATATACAAAACGGTGAAAATCGTCTCAGGCTCGAATTTGAAAATCATCGTCATGTCATCGTCGAAATGCGTCGAGAGGTCGAAGTTAGTGAGACGGAATTCGCCGTTGGCGTGAATCTGCATTATCCTGTCGTTGCCGGAATAACGGCCAATCGAAGTGCCGCGGCCGTCGGCGTTCAGACGCTTCACAGTGTCGTCGTACCATATCTCCCTTGCCGAGAGGGTCGAAACGCCTTCCTCACGCTTGAAAATGCGGTTTACGCTGTGATTTGTGAGCTTATTACCTCTACTTCCGCGTCCTTTGATGTCCAAAGTGGCGAAATCGTAGTCGAACGACAGCTTTTTCAGCTTCGGAGCGGGACGCAGCTGCACCTTGATTACTTCTGCCTCTCCGTTAGGATTCGCTGAGAAATAAGCCACTTTCGAGCCCGCCTCGCCCATCGTCAGGTCGTAAACCTTGTCGTGAGTGATGCCATCGACGTAGAATCGCTTGACATAGTATGGATTTCCCGGCTTTCCGTTGCGATAAACCATGTTGTAGATCGTGCGTTTATCGCCTTTATGATAGATATTTGCGTAAATGACCTTCTCCGGTCCGACGAAGAGCTTCTGCTGAAGCTTAACCACCGAGAATGTGCCGTTTTCACGGAACACGATGACGTCGTCGATGTCGGAACAGTCGCAGACATAGCCGTAAGCGTCTTTGTTTTGCTCTTTCTTAAGGCCTGCGCCGGTGCAGATGAAGCCTTCCTCCTTGTTGACATACAGCTTCTCGTTGTTTGCAGCCACAGCCACAGCCGAGATATTGTCGAAGTTGCGGATTTCGGTCTTACGCTCGCGTCCTTTGCCGTATTTACGTTTTATTTCCTCGAAATAATGGATTGTGTAATCCACAATATGGTCGAGGTCGTATTTCACCTGCTCTATCTGTTTCTCGATGTCAAGTAATTGATCCTCAGCCTTTTTGATATCGAATTTAGAGATTTTACGTACAGGTTTCTCGCAAAGCTTGAGCACGTCATCGCGAGTTATTTCCTTCTTCAGCTGATCACGATACGGGTCGAACGCCTTCTCGATGGCATCGACCTGGGCGTCAAAGCTCGGAGCGTCTTTTTCCAAAATCTTGTAAAGACGTTTCTCGAAGAATATCTTCTCCAGCGAAATCCAGTGCCATTGGCCTTCCAGCTCGTCCAAGGTGTTTTTAAGCTCCCAGCTCAACAAATCGAGTGTGTGGTCGGTATTGTGCCTTAAAATGGCAGAAACAGTCGTAAATTCAGGTTTGTCGTTGTGAATCACGCATGTGCAGAGGCTGTTCAGTTTGACTTGGCATTTCGTGAAGGCGTATAGCGCGTCGATGGTCTGGTCGGGTGACACGCCAGGAGCCAGATGAATGACTATTTCAGCGTTTTTCGAAGTGTTATCATCAACACGGCGGATCTTTATCTTGCCTTTTTCGCCAGCTTGAGTGATTGACTGAATCAGTGTCTCTGTCGTCGTTCCGTAAGGTATCTCAGTGATTACCAATGTCTTTTTGTCGAGTTGGGAGATTTTTGCTCTCACCTGCACTCTTGAGCCGCGGCCGCCGTCGTTGTAGCCACGGACGTCGATAAGACCGCCTGTCTGGAAGTCGGGATAGAGTTCAAAAGGCTCGTCTTTAAGGTAAGCTATTGACGCATCGAGGAGTTCGTTGAAGTTATGTGGCAGTATCTCGGATTTCAGACCCACCGCGATGCCCATGGCGCCTTGGAAAAGCAGTAACGGGAACTTCACCGGCAGCGAAATCGGCTCTTTGTTACGGCCGTCGTAAGAGAACGTCCAATCGGTCGTTTTCGGGTTAAAAACAACGTCGAGAGCGAATTTTGACAGACGTGCCTCGATATAACGTGGAGCCGCCGCGCCGTCGCCGGTGAGGATATTGCCCCAGTTTCCCTGGCAGTCGATAAGCAGGTCTTTCTGACCGAGATTCACGAGAGCGTCGCCGATGGATGCGTCGCCGTGAGGGTGGTATTTCATGGTGTTACCCACGATATTCGCCACCTTGTTGAAGCGTCCGTCGTCAATCTCCTTCATGGAATGCAGGATACGGCGCTGCACAGGCTTCAAACCGTCGTCAATCTCAGGCACGGCACGGTCGAGGATGACATACGAGGAGTAGTCCAAGAACCAGTTCTCGAACATACCCTTCAGCGGCACCACACGGTAACCGTCGCCCGACTGCACAAGCATTCCCGACTCTTCTTCCGCCGTAGGATCGAAGCCGTCGAGCACCTGAGTGACATCGTCGCCAATCTCAGTTATCTCATCAAGTTCCTGATTTTCAATATTTTCATCGTCAAAATCTGCCATCTGTCTCAATATTCATTGTTAACCTACAAAAATACAAAATTTTTTTATTTCCAGAACCTCAAGACCAAAATTTCCATCAGC
The DNA here is from genome assembly GCA_902787095.1 of uncultured Bacteroidia bacterium. Lineage (GTDB taxonomy): Bacteria > Bacteroidota > Bacteroidia > Bacteroidales > F082 > Limimorpha. Next base: position 6,008 of record CADAFC010000066.1, on the reverse strand, counting down.
AATGCTGCTAACGCTATGATAATGAATGACTTCCACAGCATTGAGCGGCGCACCATCATCTCCATCACGTCATTGGAACGCATGTCGTCAGCTTTCATGACAGCAAGGACATTTAATCCATTGTCTTTCAATAATTTATCAACATCTTCCCTATCCCAAAACTTCATATTTGATTCAAGACGGCTGTCGTTCCACGCAGTTGTCGCAAGCACCTCATCACCATGGTCAATGGTATAGAATCCGGCACCAGGGAGCTCGTCGTAAAGCCTTATCAGCGCTCTGTTGTTGCGCAACTCGACCATCGGAATCATCTCGAAGGTGTTTTCAAGGTCGCGGATTCGGATGTCGCCTTCTGAAAATGCTGTCAAATCATTGATTGTCAGTTCTTTATCAACACCAATTGTATATGAAAGCCTGTTCACCTTACCGCCAAGCATTGCTATCTTGTACATAATCGGCACGAAGAGCGAGTTTTCGGTGAAATTGGTCCAGTTTTTATCAAATTTTGATGCAAAACCGAAGACATATCCCGCTCCAACTTTACTTAAAGTAAAGAATGAAGTGCCGTTTTGTAAAGATATGAGTGACAATGAGTTAGAAAAACGCTTTTTATCAATTTTAACGTGCTTAAAGACCTTAGGCATATCGGCATTGTCCGGAATCTTCACGAAGATGTCATCAAAGAACGGATGACTGGAGGCAATCATGGAAATGCTTAAGGTATCGTCTGCGCTTTCAGAGGATTCAGGGTCTTCCGAGGGGAGCAGAACCACGCTGCAGCCGTCTTTTGCCAAATCCAAAACTGATTGCATCATTGTTTCATTGACGATATCGTCGCCATTGACGATAATGAGTTGGCAATCAGAGAGGTATTGCTGGTCGATGCGGCGAGGGTCGATACGGGTGTAATTGAACAATGAATCGTTGGCGAACAATGTCTGAATAGCCGAAACGACATTATCCGTCGACAATTCCACAATTTTGATGATTGGGCGCACGTTCAATGTGAAATAATACTCATCGTCAAATGTTATCGGGAAATCGTTGATTGACGCGATTCCCATCCCATTATCATTCAAAACGAACTGCATCGCGACCTCATTTCTGCCGTTTGCGGGAACATCTATTGTGTTGAATGCCACCGCTTTACCATCTATCTCGAAATTCACGGGGAGGCCTTTTATCTCCTTGCCGCTCTCGTTGACGACGCGCACATTGACTTCATTTGCAAGACCTTTTTGCAAAATCGGTGATGACAGCCACACCGTGTCGATATATATATTTTGTTGATAATCAGACTTTAACGGCATTGCGACAAGCTGAATTGCCGAGTCAGCGACGACACCGTCGAGGTTCATCATGTTGTCCTGGAAGTCGGAATATATGAACAGCGAGGCAGATTTGAAGCCATTACGCTTCATTATCATTTGCAGGTTTTCATATAAGTTATTGAAACTCATTGGAGAAGCCTCTGTCTGCATCGCATCGATGCTCATCAGCATCTCATCTTGGTTCATCGGGTATTCGTTATCAGGCTGACGGCTGTTGGTGAGCAGCACAAACCTCTGCGAAGGGCTGATATTACTGACGATTTTACGTGCTGACGCCCTTGCATCCTCAATCAATGAGATCTCCGACGACTGGCTCTGCATCGACATCGAATTGTCGATATAGACAGCGACAAGATTGTCGGCATCGTCGGTTTTCAGTTTTTGGTCAGGGTTGTAAGGATATGCGAAAGCGAAGACGAGTGCGGCGACGAACAACATCCTCATTATCAATGCGATAATGTATTTCAGTTTCTTCGTCTTGGCATTCTCCTGCTCTATCGTCTTCAGCGTGGCGGTGTTGCTGAAATACACTACCTTATGCCTTCTGAAGTTGAAAAGGTGAATGATTATCGGGATTGCCAGAGCGAGCAACCCCCAAAGCATATTTGGATAATGAAAACGCATACCAAACTAATTGGCATTTCTGACCAATCTCACTGAGAAGCCGTTACTGTGGTAATAGTGTTTGCCGGAGTTTACGTTGCGGTCGTAGATATACGCCGCGAATGCGCCTGCGCTGTCGTAATTGCTTGACGACCAATAATATCCGTCCTTGTTGATGCCGCTTACTCCTGAGCCTTTGCGGCTTCCTGCGTTTGGCAAAAATGCTGCGCCCTTGGCCTCAAATTTACTGGTCCAGTCGGTTTTGTTAATGACGTTGTCATCGAAATCGGCGCCCATTCTGTTGGTGCCATCAAGTCCGTAATACGAGCTGTTCCAGTTGTCGGGCAGCAAAACCAGGCCTTGTATGCCGTTGACGGTGGCTTTTGCGTAACGAATTCCGGAGGGGGTGTTTCTTTCGTCCAAGACGTAGCTCCACTCATCTTTTGAGAGGGTGCGCCAGCTCTTTCCGCCGCCGTTTGATATAGGGTTCTTCCCCCAGTCAGAAAACGAGGTGTAATCCTTGTTGTTGGTGGAGTTTTTCGTCGGATTAGAGCCTGTTCCCCATCCGAAAAGGTCGATCCAGCCGCTGTTTTTGTCAGAAATCTTGCTGTTGGCATCGCCCAAGACATCCCACTGGTTCTCGGCAAAACGCCATTTTTTTGTGGAAGCCTGATATTGCAAGTTGCCTTTCGCGAAATAGACTCTCTTTGTCGAGCTCACTGAGAAACCGGCTCCGGCTTTAATTTGTTGAGGCTTTTCCTCTTTAGCCGCAGGTTTTTCCTCCTTTGCAGGCTTCTCATTTTCCATCAGAATCTCTTCCTCCACAATCATTTGTCCTATGGTGCCGTCATCAATATACTCTTCATTTTCTTCCGTTATCTCCATCTGTATTGCCTCCTCTATGATCTGCTCCTCCTTGTTTTGCTCAGCGGGCGCATTGCCTTCGAACATCATCGCGAGGTATCTCTCCGACTCGGCATGACCTTTTTTTGCAGCTTTCGAGAAACACTCCGCTGCTTTGGTATAATCCTTATTGTTATAATACTCAACACCTTGCTGATAAAGTTTCTCCGGTGACGGACCGCAAGCTGCCACGCAGACAGCCATAAATGTCACGATTAAAAGATTGCGCAATACAGTTCTCATATTTTATCAATTTATTTTTTGCAAAAATACAAAAAAAGGTATAATGTTTGGTATTTTTTAATGATTTTATGGGCTTTCACCAAACAAAGAGCAAACCATCCTATTTCCCGTAAGGTTGTTGTCTTTCGGCGGCGGAAAGCAATGGAGAGTCTTCTGTTGTCGGATAATTGCCGATTTCGTAAAGGAATTCGGGGGCGAAACCAATCTCATTGTTCCAATCGACGGTAAACGGATCAAGTTTGAACGAGCGGAAATAGTTGATATCCTTGAGTTTGGTACAAACACCCTTTTGCATCAACGGCTCAAAATCGACAACTCGTGTCACTCCGTTGTTGAAAGTGAGGCGAAGCTTGTAATCTTCGACATACTCTGCGGCAGTTATTGCCAATATCTCATTGTTTTTCATCATCTTAAAGGTTTTATATTCACTGCCGACTCGCTATTCGACAACCGATTCCAGTTATCGAATAATTCGTCTCTATGTAGTTCAAGCCATTGTTTCACAAGTCGTTTAGCTTGCGGAGGCAATGAGCCTTTTAAAAGTTTTCCATCCTTTATTGATATCAAAGCCGACTCTCCATCGTAATAAACATGAAAATGCGGTGGATTGTGGTCTCCGATAAACATGTAAATAATGATTCCATAGAATCTTGAAATTTCTGGCATTATTTTAAAATTTAAAACGTGCAAAGTTACGATTAATTTTCAGATGTGCAGCCGGAGGAGGGAAATTAATTGTAAAAAAGATTTACATCATTAACGCCATAGCGGGCGATGTCATTTATTCCTTTTTTCCTGATAAAAAAGTCTCCAAAAAATCGAGGCCCGACACGAAAAACCAAGACAGAACATTAAAGCGGTCTGCTAAAAGGGGCAATCTGAAAATAAGTCGTCATTATTCCGCGAAAAAGCAATACCGTTAAGTTCCAATTCAATAAGGCGTTGCATTGCTTTTTTGTATCCTTGTTTAGCAGCTTTAGCGTACCATTCTTTTGCTTTTTTAATATTTTGTTCTAAGCCACAACCTTTTTCATAACATTCTCCCATTTCGAATTGAGCTTTCTCTGCGCCTAAATCTGCTGATTTACTACACCATTCTAAAGCTTTGAATGTGTTTTGCTTGACACCGATTCCATATCTATAGAATGTATATAAATTGAATTGCGCTTCTTTTATATTTTGATTTGCCGCTTTGATGTACCATTTAGCAGCTTTAGCGAAATCTTGTTCAATGCCCTCACCTCTTTCATAACATACACCTACATAAAATTGAGACAATGCATCTCCTTGTTTTGCACATTTTACAAATAATTCGAACGCTTTTTTGTGGTTTTTTATTACACCATTACCATTTCTATAACATTTTGCAAGATGATATTGGCCACCAATATTACCCTGTTCTACGGCTTTGGTATATAACTCTACTGCTTTTTCAATATTTTTAACAGCACCATGTCCGAACTCATAGCATATTCCAAGATGGGATATTGATGTATCCACACCTTGTTCTGCTGCTTTTGTAAACCACTCAAAAGCTTTTTTGTAATTTTTTTTGATTCCATCTCCATATTCGTAACATAGTCCGAGATTGTTTTGTGACCATGCATGTCCTTGTATTGCTGCTTTTTTATACAATTCTACAGCTTTTTTCATATCTTGATCAACACCTTCACCGTCCATATAGCATCGTGCCAAATTATATTGAGCACTCGCATATCCTTGTTTAGCAGATTTGGTGAGCCATTCGATGGCTTTGTATAAGTCTTTTTCAACTCCATATCCGTTTAAATAACAAATACCAATATCGTTTTGTGCCCAGCGATCATTTTGTGCGGCAGCTTTGAAAAACCATTCCAATGCTTTTTTGTAATCTTGTTTAACGCCATAACCATTATAATAACACGCGCCAAGATTGTATTGAGCACATTGCTCTCCTTGTTTGGCTGATTTTTTGTACAATTTAACAGCTTTAACCAGATCCTTTGTGACTCCATTACCCAATTTGTAACAAGCAGCGAGGTTACATTGTGCGATACTATGGCCTTGCTCTGCGGCTTTGGTGTACCATTCAACACCTTTTACGCTGTCTTTTTCAACACCTTTTCCTTTTTCATAATAATAAGCAAGTCGGCATTGGGTTTTCCTTTTTTTGTTTATCTTTTTCCATAGTGATAGGTGTTTTTCGAGTTTTAAATCAATTTTGATGTCATTGCTTGTACCATTGCTTCCGGTTCCCATTCGTCTTTCCAGTAATCTGCAGATTCTTCTTCTATTCGCTTATAATATGGAGCTTTAAGATATTTCAGAGCTCTCTTTTTATATCCTTCTAATGTTGAGATGTTCCAAGATATGCAGTTGAGGGCACCGCCTCGGCGTACAGCCTCTAATGCCGGAATGCCAATAACTTCGTGATTTTTCAGAGTTTTGCTTATTTGTTCCATAGCTTGGTGATCCTCTTCAAGTCCTAATTGTGGAACAAATATAATATTCCCAATCTGGAGAAAGTTGATGTAAGCCCAGCTGCGGGCGTGAAGCCGTTTGGCTTTGTATTTAAGTGGTATGACTTCAAATTTCTTTTCCAAAATTTTCAAATGACGATAATAGTAATACCTTGAAAAATCCCTGTAGTTTGTAATCAAAACTCTATTGTTGTCGACATAATGAATAATGCCGTCGCTATGACCACACATGTCGCCATCCCAAGGTAAAAATAATATTTCGCATTGGAAAGCATCTTTTAAAATACGCTCAACCTCTGCCGGAGTTTTGTCTTTATTCTCCACGAGCACTTTGTCGGTCATCACGACGACATCGTCGCATTTAACCACATTGCCGCCATCAAGGACAAGATTTATTGAACTGCTTTGCGGCAGAATATGCTTCAATTTGTTGGATTCCAATTGGAACACGTCTTCAGGATTGGTTTGA
>CADAFC010000065.1 GCA_902787095.1 uncultured Bacteroidia bacterium | reverse complement strand
CGCCGTCCATCTGAAAAAAACCGTCGTTGAGCGTCACGTCGGCGTTGATGACAGGCATCTGAGTGTCGTTATAGGTGCCCTCGATATGTGAGAGGAGCAACACCTTGCCGTCGATCTTCATGCCGCCGAGCAGCTCTTCTTTCAGCTTTTCAGGTAACAAACGTATCAAATCGTTGATAATCATCGTGTTGGTGCGGATGTCCATGTTCATTGTGATGTCATCCTTCAACGTCGTCGACCCGATGAATTCAATCTTTATTTTATTAAGATTTATCTCAGATTTCTCAAATTTAGCCTGATATTCAGCCAGATTCAGCTCGAGAGGTATCTCAAGGCTGAAGTCAGCATTGTCGGCGTATGTGTCGTTATCCATTATGGCCGTCACATCGTCGATGTCAAGGCTTACTGTTCCTTTGATATAATCGTAATCGTTGACGTCGCCGTTATAACTCACGTTGAGGCTGTTTAAGCCTGCCATAATGTTTTCGTTGCCTGTCATGAGCAGTGCCAGAGCGCCTGTTCCGAGGCTGATGTTGGCATTGATGTCGTCGTCCGTCATCTTGACTTTCCCTTTGAAGTTGATATCTTTGATGGCAGCGTCGATGTTGGCGGTGTCGTTGTCTATCGTTGCCCGTAAGTCGTTGATACTCAGGTTGATGTCGCCGTCGATGAGCTCGTCTTTCATCATGCCTTTGGCTTTGAGTCCGAGACCGTTGATGTTGGCCACGGTGTTGGCTCCGAGGTCGGTGTATCTGACTTCTATGTTGTTGAGTGCCAGCTTGTTAAGGTCGATAGGGAATGAGCCTCCTTCTTCCGCCTCGTTCGGCTCCGCCTCACTCGGCGGGAAGATGTCGAGGTTGCTGTTGCCCTCAGTGTCGAAAAACACGTTCACGAGACCGCCGTCGAGCAGACAGCTGTTCACTATGATCTCGTTCTCAAACAATATCTTTCTGAGGTTGACCGATACCACCAGCTTGTCGATGGCGGCCAGGGTGTCCGTCGTCCAGCCGTTGGTCGGGTTGATGAGCACCACGTCGTTGATTTCGATACCTGCGTCAGGGAATGTCTTGAACAACGTCAAGTCGACCTTCCCGATGTTGTATTCGCAGGTGATAAAGTCTTTGGCGTATCTGTTGACAAGCCCCGTCAGACGTTTCGGGCTGAGCAGCAGATACAACGCTATCAACAACACTATGAGCACCACGCCCACCAACGAGGCGAGGCTTATCCATGTTACCTTATATGCCTTTTTCATAATTAAACAATTTATTCCTATCCTGTCATTCCGAACGAAGTGAGGAATCTCATTTGAATACTAAAACACTTTGACCAGAGTAATCGCCGCTCTCCATCCTTCGTTATTGTAAGTAAACGTCGATTCGTCAAGCGTGATTATGTTGCAATATTGTGGCACATTGCCTTGACCACCTTGGAAATGAATGATTTGTGTCATCGTTTTGTTGTTTTCGTCAATCGACCAGTCGAAGGTGTCGGCTTCGTCTTCCTGCACATCGTCGGCAGGGTCCCACATCTTGCCTGTGCCGCCGGCATAGTACACCTCATAGTGTCCGCCGTCATGGGTGCGCCAACGTCCCACCACGAGCTCGTAGTATGTCTTCTTGTGCTCTTCCTTTTTCTTGCAAGACACCATGCCTAACGTGACGATAACCACTGCAACTATTAATAATATGACAGTCTTTTTCATTTTTTTATGTTTTTTTTGTCTCACGCAGATCTCGCAGAATGGGCTTGTAAGATTGTTTCTGCGAAATCTGCGTGAGATTGTTGTTACAATGCGGCAATCATTTCTATCTCCACCATCACCTCTTTAGGCAGTGTGCGCACTGCGAAAGCGGCGCGTGCTGGCGGGTCTTGTTTGAAATATTTTCCGTACACAGTGTTCATCGCGCCGAAGTTGGCGATGTCGCTGAGATAACATGTCGATTTCACCACGTTGTCGAAGGAGCATCCTGCCTCTTTGAGGATGGCTTCAAGGTTCTTCATCACCTGTTCGGTCTGCTCGGTGATGCCGCCGTCGACGACGTTGCCTGTGGCAGGGTTCACTGGCATCTGACCAGAGATAAATAAGAATCCGTTAGCTGCGATAGCCTGGCTGTATGGGCCGATTGCTCCTGGAGCATTGTTTGTTGCGATAGCTTTTTTCATTTTAACCAAGTTTTAAAATTATTCATTCTTTCTGTTACTTTTCTGATGTAGTTCTGCGTCTCCGGCATCAGGTTCTTCTCAAAATATTTGAAAAGGTTGTCGTAGCTCATCTCGTTGATCTGCGGGATGGCCTTGCCAATCTTGGTGTCGCCGCGCAAGGCTCTCGCCACGTTGCCGGCACCTGTGTTATATGACGCGATGACGCAAAGGTTTTGTTTCTCAACGCTGTTGACGTTGGTGTAATATCTCTTTTTCAAGAGATAGAGGTAATGCACGCCCATCTCGATGTTGTTTTCCGGCTCGTAGAGATAGTTGGCGGTAGGAGCGGAGAACGATTTCTTGAGGCTCTGCGCGCAGTCGGCACCCGCGGTGCGTGGCACTATCTGCATGAGACCGTAAGCCGGCACTGGCGACTTCGCCTTGGGGTTGAACGACGACTCGGTCTGCATGATGGCGAATGCCAGAGCAGGGTCTACATCCCACTTGTCGCAGTATTTCTGAATCTCTTTCTTGTATTGCTCGGCACGTGTGCGGATATGGTCTGGCGCGAGGTCGAGCTTGATTGTAACGACCTGGCGTTCTTTGTTGTCGCTACCTTTCACGGTCTTCACCTCGGGCTTCGTGTTCTCCACGATAGCCTTCACCTCTTTGTCCATGTTTTCCTTGGTCACCACCTTGCCGTCTGGAGCCTTTACCTGGTTCTCAAGTACCGGCTTGTCCTGCAACGGTATGGCTTTCTCGACCTCTGAGTCGTAGTCTTTGGTCTTTCCTTTGTTGGTCAACAGAAACTTGAGCTTGTCTTCCAGCTCTTTCTCGTCGACTTTCTGGCCAGGCTCCTGTATGATTTCGATGATGGCCTCACCAGTCTCAAAGTCAACGGTGCTGCGGGTGTTGCCGTCGTCGGAATACTCCACCCAGTCTTTCTGGGTACTCTCTTTCACGTTGCCTTTGCCCCATTTCACCTCTCTCTCCTTCACGAACTTGTTGTATGCTTCCTTCTCCGCCTTGACATAATCCTCGTATTCCTTCTGCATCTTGGCCATGCCCTCGTCTTGCTGTTGTTTCATCTTCTGCATCTGCTCGTTTTGCTCGCGCTGGTATTTCTCAAATTCTGTCTCAACCTGCGCAAAACAACCGAAGCAGCTGAAAATCAATGCTATCAATAATATCTTTCTCATAGTTTTAAATTTTATCTCCGCAAAATTACAAATTATATTTTAAAAAACCACTTTTTTTTTGTCATTTCGAGCTTGTCGAGAAATCACCGGCATTTGACCAATTCGGAAATACTTAGATGGCGGTGATTTCTCCACTCCACTCCGCTTCGGTCGAAATGACGGAGCGAGTGTTAATAATTATCACGATAATCCTTCTTCTTCGTCAACTTCAAATCCTGCAATGCCGATGCCTTCACGTTGATTTGGAAGTTCCACGACTTGTACGTTCCGTAAGGAATCACGTTGAATCGCATCTCCCAGCAGTGCAGGTCTCGGTAAACCGTCAGCGAGGTGTACGATATCTTATGCGACTCGAAATCCCAGCCGGTCTGCGCCGAGAGCTTCCATTTCGGCGACAGGTTGATGCTTCCCGTCAAGCCCAGCGTCTGCACCGTCGTTCGGTAATCGTTCAAGATGTAGTTTATGTACGTCGGGTTGTTGCTTAACCTTAAGTTATAACTCAATGATAATGACCATGTTGTCGACCAGTCGATATAGTCGTCGGGGTTGTTGTTGATGTCCTCCAGCTCCTGCTCCGACGCCAGGTCCGTCGTCTTCCGCGTGTCTTTTTTCTTGTCTTTGTCTTTCTTAAACGTCTGATTGTTAATGGTATAGCTTGCGCTGAAGTTCCATGTCACGCTCTTTTTTCTGAAAAGGCGGTTGTTAACATTCCATTCGTATTTGTTGAGCTGCTTGGTGCCGGTCGAGTCGAGGACGTAAGGGTCCCACAAGCTGGCGTATTGTATTGTGAAGTTCTTAAACAGGGTGGTACGGCCGCTTATTGTCAGATACGACCAGTTCAACGAGTCTTTGGCAATGTCGTAATTGCCTGATAATGTGAGGTTTTCAATCAAAACTATCTTCTTTAAGCCCTCGATGGTGTCTTTTCGTGATGGCACTTTTATCTCGAGGTTGTTGCTAAGGTTGTATGTTATTCGTCCCGATTTCTGTCCGGGCGCGGTGCCATAGATGCTGCCTTGGTTGTAGGCGTATTTCTGCGGGTTGCCGCTGCCGTCAGTGTAATATGAGTAATAACCCCAGAACTGCTCGCTGTAGTCGGGGTTGTACGAGAAGCCTACCGTCGGGGTGAACACATGCCTGATGGCTCTGATAGGGCCTTTCTTGAATCTCAGCATTCCGTAGACCTTGGTGGTGATGTTGCTCGACACGTCGTAAGTGAAGATGTTGGTGAAATGCGGTATGGTGTCGGTCTGCACATGACCCGAGCCTACGGTGTCCCAGACCCAGTCTTTCTCATAATGTTCCAGATACATCCGGTCGTTGAGGTTCAATGATGTGGTCCATGTAAAATATTTAAACAGCTTGATAGGCATGTTAATAGGCAAACGGTGCTGCATGCCGTTCTGCATGTTATCGAGCCATCCGCCGTCCTTGAAGAAGAGGCTGTCGGGCATGCTGACGTAGTTCTTGGCGTTGACCGAATAGCTCATGTTCAACTCGCTGTACCAGTGTCTCTTGCCTGCTTTTCCCACGTTTTTCAAAGGATAGATGCGGTTCATCGTCAAAGTGATTTCCGGCAAGGTGACGGTCATCTGGTGCGTCAGCGTGTTCTGGCTGTGGCTGCCGTTCACCGTAATGAAGAACTTGTTGGCGAAGCTTGTCTGATACGCTATACTCGACTGGAAGGTGTTGCTCAAGTATTCACTTGTCGAGATGGCGTTGTATTTGTTGTAGTTGGAGCTCACGATGTAGACGTCGGCAGAGAACGACGACTTCGGGCGTGCCTTCGGGTCTTGCTTGTGAGTCCACCGTATCTTGAAGTCGGTGCTCTCGGTGTAGTCGGCGGAGCCTTCCACGCCCACCTTGTTGACGGCGTAGCTGGCGTCGAACGAGCCACGGAACTTATAACGCTTGGCGTAGCGGAACGTCGGCTTCAAAGCCCAGCTGCCTCGAGTGTAGATGTCGCCCAGAATCTGGAAATCCATGTAGTCGTTGATGGCCCAGTAATAACCGCCGTTTTCGAAGTAGAAGCCTCGGTTTGCCGACTCGCCGAACGACGGTATGATGATGCCCGAACGCTGTCCCTTGCTGTTTGGAATCAATGCAAACGGCGCGACAATGGGCAGCGGCGTCTCCTCAAGCTTGAAATACAGCCACTTGGCGACGATTTTGTCCTCCGGAATGACGATGGCCTTGTCGAAATGGAACTCAAAATGAGGATGCTCACGGTTGCTGCACGTGGTGAACGAGCCCGACTTGATGTTGATTTTTCCGTCGTCCATCTTCTTGATGCGGTCGCCATGCAGGTAGTTCTGGTTGTCCTCGGTGAAAACCTTCGTGATGACACCTTTCTTGGTGTCGAAGTTGAAACTCATCTCGTCGGAGAGGTATTTCTGTCCGGCTTGCGTGAAAACAGGCTTTCCTACGATTCTGCCAGTGCTGTCAGGCATTCCCTTGGCATAAACGGTGTGCTTCTCAAAGTCGAATTCCACGTAGTCGGCCTGAATCTCAATGTCGTCGTACTTGATGACCGCACCACCATAGTAGAATATCTTGTTGTGCTTGAAATCCTGAATCGTCGAGTCGTTGCAGGTACGGTCAATCTGCGCCTCGATAGCCGACTTATTATTCTGATAATCAACACTATCAGCCTTGTTTTGACCTCTTGCTGGACTTAAAAAAAACATCAGCAAAAAGAAAAAAACAATAAAATTGCGATATATTGAGTTCTTATACAAATTTTTTATCTAATTTTGTAAAAAATTCAAATTAATTCAAACTGCAAATATACGAGTTTTTTATGAACGGCAAACTTATATTTTTTATTATATTAATGTGCTTCTTTTCGGCAGGGGTGACGGCGCAGACGAACAAGATACAGACTGTCGTCATCGATGCCGGTCACGGAGGCAAGGACTCGGGCGCAGTTGGCAAGAAAAGCAAGGAGAAAGACATCGTTCTCGCCGTGGCGAAGAAGACCGGAAACTATATAAAAAAGAAATATCCCGACGTGAAAGTGGTCTACACCCGCGACAAGGACGTGTTTGTGGAACTCATCGAGCGCGCCCGCATCGCCAACCGCAACAATGCCGACGTTTTCATCTCTATACATTGCAACTCGGTGGCAAACTCGCCAAAGACAGGCGGAGCCGAGACGTTTATCATGGGCGAGCACCGCAACAGCGCCAATCTGGCGGTGGCAAAACGCGAAAACGCCTCTATCCTCTACGAAAGCAACGCTGAAGAGAACTATGGCGGCTTCGACCCAAACAGCACCGAGGCTTACATAGCGTTCAGCTTCATACAGAGTGAATATAAACAACGTTCGCTGGAACTGGCTGAACTTATTCAGAATGAATTGGTTACAAAAGCCAAACGTGGCAATAGGGGAGTGCAGCAGGCAGGTTTTATGGTGCTTTACAAAACAGCGATGCCGTCGGTGCTGGTGGAGCTGGGCTTCATCTCAAACCCTGCCGAGGAGCAGTATATGATGTCGGCTGACGGCCAGGATTATCTGGCATCGGCTATATATCGGGCTTTTTGCACATATAAGACCAACTACGAGAGCAACTCCGTCGAGATGCAGCAGGAGGTAGTAGAACAACCTGAGACTCAAACACCGACGAAAAAAAACCCTGTCGTCGACAAAAACAAAGGCGTCGTTTACAAGGTCCAGTTCGCCTCAAAGTCACGTAAAGTCGACAATGCCCAGAGCGTCTACAAAAACCTCAAAGACGTTGATTTTTACGAACATAACGGAATGTTCAAATACACTGCGGGCTGCTTCGCCACCAAAGAGGAAGCCGACCGCTACCAGAAAGAAGTGACCGCCCTCGGATACACCGACGCTTTCGTGGTGAAATTCGAGGACGGAGTAAGGAAATAACCTCTCGATTTATAGATTCTCCTTGAAGTATTCCGTAATCTTCTCAATCAGATGTGCCCTATCCATGCCGTAAACGTTATGGTCGTGGCCTGGATATACGAAGTAATCGAGCTGCTTCCCGTTGTGGATGGCACTCTCCACGAAACTCAAGCTGTGCTGCCAAACCACAGTCGGGTCAGTGGTGCAGTGGATGATTAGGAGCTTGCCTTCGAGCTTGTCGGTCTTGTTGTCCAATGCCGTCAGCTCATAGCCTTCAGGGTTTTCCTGCGGAGTGTCCATGTAACGCTCGCCATACATGATTTCATAGTACTTCCAGTTGATGACCGGGCCGCCTGCCACGCTCACCTTGAATGTCCCAGGATAATTGATTTTCAACGAGGTGGACATAAATCCGCCGTAGCTCCAGCCGTCTGAGCCGATGCGCTCTGGGTCGACGTATGGCTTCGTCTTCAGGTATTCGATGCCAGTCATCTGGTCGTGCATCTCGGCTTGTCCGCACTGACGGTGAATAACCTGCTCAAACTTTTCTCCACGGTCGGCCGAGCCTCTGTTATCGACCGTAAACACTATGAATCCCTCTTGTGCAAGGTAGTTCAGATAGATGCCTGCTCCAGCCAGCCATGTGTCGGTGATGAGCTGTGCATGAGGACCGCCGTAAACGTAAACAATAACCGGATATTTCTGATTCTCGTCGAAGTTGTACGGCTTGATGATTCTTGTGTACAACAGTTGTCCGTCCTCCGCCTTGATGGAGTCGATTTCGGTAGCGCCTAAGTTATAGTCTTTCAACGGGTTATCTGCCAAGTAAAGACGTTCAAACTCCTTGCCTTGCGCGTTTTGGATGTCAACGGCACGTGGCACGTCGGTGCTGCTGTAGAAGTCGAGGAAGAACTTGCCGCTCTTGCAAGGAAGCACGCTGTGTGTGCCGTGTCTCTTGGTGATCTGCACCTTCTTGCCGTCGGCGAGGTTCACCTTGTAGAAATGACGCTGCAGCGGACTCACCTCGGTGGAGGTGTAATAAGCGTTGCCGTTGCCGTCGAAGCCCTCGAAGGCTGTCACCACATAGTCGCCCTTCTCGATCTGGCGTGCCTCGAGAGTCTCGGTGTTGTGCAGCCACAGATGATAGTAGCCGTCACGCTGTGCAAGCCACAAAAACTCAGTGGTGCTGCCTGGCAGGAAATGCGCAGGTCCTTGAGGCTCAACATATTGCGCGTCGGTGTCCTGGAAGATGGTCTTGATGAACTTGCCATTCAAAGCGTTGTATTCGTTGAAGCAGAGCGTGTCTTGTCCGCGGTTCAAGATGCCGATGTACACCTTCTCGTTGTCGTTGTTCCATGTGATGGCGGTGAGATAATGTTCCTCAGGCTCGCCGGTCTTCATCACCACATCTTTGCCTTTCTTCACGTTGTAGACGTGCAGCTTCACTATGTGCGACGTCATGCCTGCCATAGGATATTTGATGTTTTTCGCCTCAGCGATACGTGTCGTGATGTCCACAAGAGGATAGTCTGTCACCATGCTCTCGTCCATCTGATAATAGGCGAGACGGCTGCCGTCAGGCGACCAGAAGATACCTCCGTCGATGGCGAACTCGTTGCGGTGCACCGACTGTCCAGCAATCACGTTTTCCGGGTTCTTGGTCACGCGAATCTGTTTCTTGCCGTCGGCGATGTAGAGGTCGTTATCGATGGTGTAAGCCACCCTCATAGTGGCCTCGTTGAGGGTCACATTCTCCGCCTCAACAGGAAATGAAGTGATTTTTGTGATTAGTTTCCCGTTGACATTCAATATGTTAAGAGAGACTTCTTCGTCTTCCGCCTTGTAGAAATATCCTGAGTTTTCGTCAGTCCAGGTGATGTTTGGCATCCTCTCAAACTCCTTGGTGCCGTTGTCTTTGGCAATGCCGTTGAGCATGTCGAGGCTCAGCAGGGTGTGCGACGATTTCTCGCCCGGCGTCTGGTATCTCAACTCGCCTTTCTCGTTGAAAACGTATTTCTCGCTTTCGCCTAACCATTTGTAACTCTTGCCTTTAGGATAAACATCGTAATTGTTGTACGAAGCATCCACCGGAGTCAACATTTTCTTTTCCTGTGCAAATGATGTCATAACAAACATCATCGCAATCGCTGTAATAATGAGTTTTTTCATATGTTTGTAAATTTATATTTCTAATGAGTTTTCTCCCTCCCTTCGGTCACTCGGAATGACAACCGTCTTTGGTGGTCAGTGACACTCTGTGCCGCTGTCATTCCGAACGAAGTGAGGAATCTCAAAGTGTTAGTCACTTAACACTCCATGTATGGCCTCAGCAAACTGCTTCAGCATATCCGGCTCCTTCTCAAAAGCTGTTCCAATAACGATGACGTCAGCGCCTGCTTTCACTGCCTCCGCTGCCATTTCCGGTGTCTTGATGCCGCCTCCCACAATCAACGGAATCTTTATCATCTGGCTCACCTTCGAAATCATGCTTGTCGACACAGGTATCAACGCGCCTGAGCCCGCCTCCAAATATATCAGCTTCAATCCGAGCATCTCGCCTGCTATGGCGGTACACAACGCGATGTCGTCCTTGTCGTGCGGTATCGGCGTGGTGTCACTCATGTAACTCACTGAAGTGGCCTTGCCGCTGTCAATGAGCATATAACCCGTCGGGATTATTTCATTGCCATATAATTTAAGGTATGGCGCAGCAATCACATGTCGTCCAATCAACATCTCAGCGTTTCTTCCCGATATCAGCGAGAGCAACAGGAATCCGTCGCAATACTTGCTGATTTGCAACGAGTTGCCTGGAAAAATCAGCACTGGGATGTCGCAGTTCGCCTTGATGAGCTTGATGCAATGGTCCAGGCTGTCGGTCACGAGCAGGCTGCCACCCACAAAAAAGAAGTCGACATCGGCGGCCTTGGCTTTCTCAACTATAGAGATGATCTGCGCATCGGTCGGCTTGTCAGGGTCGATGAGAACCGCCAATTTCTTGCGGCTTCTGTCTGTAAACTTATCGTATATCGCCATTTTCAAATGAATTAATCTACAAAAATAGTGAATTTTATCTTACGACACCTCAAAAATCGTATTTATTTTTTCAGCACAATCCTGAATGTGGTGCCTTGTCCCACCACACTGCTCTTTACGAAAA
>CADAFC010000064.1 GCA_902787095.1 uncultured Bacteroidia bacterium | reverse complement strand
ATGTCGGGGATGACCTTCATCTCGAACTGGGTGTAATGCTCTAACCGGCTGATATACTTTGAGATACCAGTCTCGAGGTAAGCCTCGTCGGTCTTTCCTATCACGAGAAGCATGATTTTCACTTTGCAAAAATAGTAAAATTTTTAATTGCTGGCACAGGCTGCTGTCACCACGCTGATTTTTATTCCGTCGACCTGTGAGAGGGCTTTGCCTGCCGACATGAGGGTGGCGCCGGTGGTGAGCACGTCGTCGATAAGAAGCACGTGTTTATTTTCGAGTTTTTCGGGCTTTTCGATGTGAAAAATGTCTTTCACGTTGTTCCAGCGTTCCTCACGTGATTTTTTTGTCTGGGTTTCGGTGAAGACGCTTCTCACGAGACAATGTTCGGCGATGGGGACGTTTAGTATTTCGCTGACACCTTCGGCGATGACGTGGCTTTGGTTGTAGCCGCGGATTTTTTCTTTTTTAGGATGAAGAGGTATTGGTATGAGATAGTCTATACCTTGATAATCAGGGGCTTGGAGGAGGCTTTTGCCTATTTCCTTACCGAGGAATATGCCGTTTTCGCGGCAGCGGTGGTATTTGAGTCCGTGGATGAGGTGTTGTACTCTTCCGCTTTTGCTGAAGAAGAACTCGGCTGACACGGCGTTGAACGGCATTTGGCCGAAGAAGTTCTGTGCCAGGGGGTTGTTGGGGTTGTTTTCGTAGCCTGTTTTGGGCATCAGGAAGCGGCAGGTGGTGCAGACGGTGGTCTCGCCTTCGAGCAGGGGGGTGCCGCACGCAGCGCAAGTGCGTGGAAACAGGAGGTTTATAAGATGTTTGAAGAGGTTCATAAATTGTGTTTTGATAGGATTTATAGGATTAATAGGAAATATAGGATATATTTGTTTGTGTTGAAATATTTTCCATTTTTAAAATTTTTGAATTCTATTACTCTGCAAAATTATATAAAATTTTTCTTCTGTGCTTCTTTTTTTAATAATTTTGTCATCAAAATTTAAAGTAAAAAATATGGAGAAAAGGGTAGGAACCGTCATTATTGCGATTGGCGACAGGGAGCAGGCTCCGATGGTTAACGGCATCATTTCGAAGCATTCTGAGACAGTTATTGGGCGGCTTGGCTTGCCGCGGCACGAGGGGAGGAGCATCATATCGTTGGTGGTGGAGGGCACTACTGACGAGATTGGGGCGTTGACAGGGCAGCTGGGAAATCTGGATGGCGTGGAGGTGAAATCGGCTTTATTAAAATGAAATCGGCTTTATTCTGATAAATAAAGCCGACTTCGTTTCTAAAATAAGTTGCCAGTTTGTTGGATTGTTTGTTCAGTTTTTTCGAAGTAAAACTATTGTTAACTCAATTACTAATTCAAATGAACGTGCAAAAATACACAACATATAAATATCTGAGACATCTCAGACAAATGGTCGGATGATTTAAGACAATTAATCGGATAAAAAGGCAGTATACCGTGATTATTTTGGTATTTTGTCTGAAAAAAAGACAAATATCCGTACGGAAAACGGTATTTTAGGCCTGCATCCGTTGGTATGCGGTAGGTGTCATGCCGTATTTAGCCTTGAAATTTCTCGTGAAGGTGTCGGCGCGGGTGAAACCGCTGGCTTGGCAAACCTGTTCGATGCTCATCTCAGGATTCTCGTTCATCAGACGCACTGCATGGTCAAGGCGCAGTTCGCGTATGAGGGTTGTGAGTCGCTCATTTTCGCTTCCTTGGGCAAAGGCGGCTCCGATACGTTCTTTCGACAAACCAGTACGGTTGATGAGCGTCTGACGTTCGAAGTTAGGATCGAGATACAACTGGTCGCCTTCGATGACATTACGCAGATAGGCGTATAGCTCAGCATCTGAAAGGTCGGCATAATGGTCTTCAGGATCATTGACCTTAGGGGCTTGCATCAACTCACGGTATTTCTCCTTGTATTTCGATGCCTCGGTGATCTGGAAGGCGAGGATGCGGTTGCGTGTCTTGGTGCGGCGCAAATCGATGACGATAAAGATGGCAAACAGCAGTATCAGCACACCGACGATAGCTATACTCATGACCATCATCTGGGCACGGCGTGAGGCCTCGCGGTGACGCTCAATCTCGCGTTGCTGCTCCTGGGCATGGTAACGTGCCGCAAACAGATGTGCCTTGCTCTTCAAGAGCTCGTCGTTGAGTATCTCTTTGAGCTCGGCATAACGACGCCAATATCCGTTGGCTTCCGCATATTGTCCGCGCGCCTCAGCTGCCTCGGCGCGACCATGCAACACCTCGGCATAGTTGGCGTTGAGCGTGTCGGTGCCAATTCTTTTCTCAACCTCATCGTAGATGGTCAGCATCTGGTCGTAATCTCCTAGCTTGCCTAGGGTAGGGGCTATCATGAAACGGTTCAAGAAAATCCTGCTCGACGCTGTATGGTCGTAAAGGTCGATGTATTCAAAGGCTTTCTCTTTGTTGCCAAGAGCAGCGTTGGCCACAGCCATATAAGCGTAGGCCTTGCCACGATAGAAGTCGATATATCTCGGACGCTCTTCATCGTCGGGTTCACGTATCGAGTTGTCTAGAAAAACATCTGGGTTATCATCATAGTCGGCGAGAAGCTCGAGCATACGCTGCGCCGAAGTAATCATATAGTCGTAAAGCGCTATCTCGTTGCAAAGCTCAGCCTTACGTTTCAATGCGATGATAGATGCGTCAAGTTCGTTGAACTTGCGTTTTCCGTCGAGCTGGTGGATGACGCTGTCGATCATCGCCAAGCCCTCTTCCTGCTGTCCAATACGGATGAGGAAGGTGCCTATCTCGGCATCGGTGCGCAACGCCTCGGTCTCGTCACCCTGACTGCGGTAGAGGTCCGACAGCTGCAAAGCCCAGTGCATGGCCTGCTCGTTGTCTTTCTTCATTCTGCAGGCGTTGAGCAGCACCTCGAGGACTTCCTCCTTGATCTCAGTGTTGGCCTGAACCGAATCGTGAAGCATCAGCCTTTCGCCGATGATAATGGCGGAGTCGTATTTCATATCCTCGATAGTCCTTGAATAAACTATGGCACGAAGCATATCGGCACGCCAATCTGAAAGGTTGCCTACAATCTCGGCCGAGTCGATGATCTGCAAAGCCTTGTCAGGCTCGCTTCCCATGTATTTCAATGCCGTGGCCCTGGTATGAATCGTGTCCTTAGTCACCTGCTCTTTATGCTCTCTTTTTTCGCCTGAACAGCTCACAAAAAACAACAACAATACCGAATATAATATAAGGCATAAATATTTTTTCATAGTTTAAACCATTAATTTTATGGCGCAAAATTACTATTATTTTTTAAAACCTTAAAAAAAATTTGTATTGAAATAAATCTTTAAATATTTTTGCAGAGTCATAATTCTTATTTTTATGGAGAAACAGACTTACATCGAGAAATTGGCGAGATACATAATTTTTGCCGGTATCCTGGCCATTGTGGGCGTGGCATGTTGGTATTTCAGCAGCGTTATTATCTATATTTTGCTGGCCTGTGTGCTGTCGTTGCTCAGCCAGCCTCTCAAGCACCTGATGCAGAAAATCAAAATCAAAGGCAAGAGCGGTCCTAACTGGCTGCTTTCAATTCTGTCGATAATCATAGTGCTTTCCTTGCTTTTGATCATAGTCATACAGATCATTCCGGTGATAACCGACATCGTCAATGACGCGGCACTGTTCAGCAGTTACGAAAATTATGAAGGTAACTTCCGTGATGATATCAACAGCACTATTGTAAGCATATTTCCAAGCCTTGGCGAGGATTTCGACTGCATGAGCTTGCTTATGGCCAAAATGAAACAATTCATGTCGAACTTCTCTGTGACGGGTCTGTTAGGCTCGGTCGGCTCGGTGATAGTCGATGTTGTGATAGGAATATTCTCCATGGTGTTCATCTCGTTTTTCTTCGTACAAGACGAGAAGCTGTTCTCGAAGATTGTCGCCGCCCTTGTCCCTGACCGTCATGAAGACTCTGTCACCGCTGCCATCATGGACATCGAGCATCTGTTGTCGCGTTATTTCGTCGGTCTTCTCCTTGAGATGTTGGCTGTCGCCCTCATGGATTTCCTTGGGTTGTGGCTTATCGGACGTGTACACGCCATCTATGCGCTTGGCATAGCGTTCATAGCCGGAATCCTGAATATCCTGCCGTATGTCGGACCGATCAGTGGTTATGTGCTTGGCTCGTTGCTGTGCATGCTGCTCAAATATGGCACTGGCATGGGTCTTGACGTCAACATCTGGGTCTTCGGACTCATCATTGTCTGTGTCATGCTGGCTGTACAGCTCGTCGACAACTTCGTGTTGCAGCCTGTCATCTACTCCACCAGTATCCAAGCCTCTGCGCTTGAGATTTTCATCGTGATGCTCATTGCGGGCACTTTGGGAGGCATCGTCGGCATGCTGGTCGCCATCCCGTCGTACACTGTGGTGCGTGTCATAGCGGGCCGTTTCTTCTACGACCGTAAAATTGTGCAGCGGCTGATGCCGGATATTCATCAATCAGTTAACGAGTCTGCTGACAGGCACGACTAAAACCGCTTTTTTTAATCGAAATATCCAAGACCGCTTATCGCTTCAAGCATCTTGTCGATATAGTCCCATGTGGTGGCTGACCATTTGAAGCCCAGACGATGCAAAACCTGTGTGGTGTAGGTGTTTGTCAACGTCACATCCGCCACTTTTTTGCCGTGTGCAAGGTCCTGATATGCCAAGAGACTCGAGAGATTTTTAGCTTTCTCAGGGTCGGTCATGGCGAGGTCAAGCACTTCCTTATACTCATCCTGTTCGACAAATCTAAATTCGCCGTTGATGTTCTTAAACTCGCTCAGCACGTCGCCGAGGAACTGTGAGTGGCTGTTATACACGTGGAACAGGCAGTTTTGTTTCGGTGTTGACGAGAGCAGCATGATGGCGTGTGCCACCTCGTTGATTGGCGAGAACTCCACCTGTTCTTCGTAAAGCTCGTAAGGTATGCAGCCCAGCATGTTATAAATCTTGATACGTCCCATGAAGGCGTTGGTGACGAAGTTGACTTGGAACTCGCCATCGGTGGAACGTGCCGCGAGGTTACCCACGCGCATGATTTTGGCGGATAGCCCTTTGTCGACGGCAGCCTGAAGGATGAGACGCTCGGCGATAAATTTGGAATAGATGTACTGGTTGCCAAGATATTGTCCGATAAACAGCGTCTGCTCGTTAAAGATACTGTCGGCAGAAGGCACGCCGTCGACGCTGAGGCCTCTGGTGCTATATGTCGACACATGTACCAGACGTGCTCCGGTGGCGAGGCAGAAGTCGATGCAACGCTGGGCTCCGCCGATGTTAACGTCTTCAATCTCAGTGCCTTTGCTGAAGTGTTTGACAATAGCGGCGCAGTTAAACACGGTGTCGATCTTGGCTTTCACGTCATCGGTGAAGTCGTTGGTGACATCGCCTACTACGATATGAATTCGCTTGCCGAAGAGCTCGTCGTAGGTGTTCTCGAAATAGTAGAACAGCAGAAGTTTCAGACGATGTTCAGCGGCATCCATGTCTTTGTCGCGCACCAGACAGAAGATCTCCTTGGCATCAGAATCTATCAGTTCCTGAAGGATATGGATGCCGAGATATCCTGTGGCGCCTGTGAGCAGCACGTTACCCAGCGACTGGCGTTGGTTGTTGCGGAACATATCCAAGTTGTTGTATTCCAGCATCTTATGAATAGGCTGATAGTCATAGTCGGAGCCGTCAGTCTTGTCGTTGTCGGCCACGCTGACACCTGTGACGAGTGCTGCGAGCTTACGTGGTGTCGGGTTTGCGAAGACGTCGCCGTATGCCACGTGCATTCCAGCCTTGTCGGCGGCTATGATGACACGCGTCACCATGAGTGAGGTGCCACCAAGCTCGAAGAAGTTGTCGGTGGTGCCGATTTTCTCCATGGCGAGGATGTCGCTGAAGATATCACAGAACAGTTTTTCTGTGTCGTTGGCTGGTGCCACATATTCATGGTCGCTGGCTTGGATGACTGGTGCCGGCAGTGCCTTACGGTTCACCTTCTGGTTCTGGTTGAGCGGTATGGCGTCGAGTTGCATGGTGGCGGCAGGAATCATATAAGAAGGCTTCTGCTTTCCAATGAAGGCGTTGAGTTCCTTGATGTCCACCTTGTCGTCGCTAACGATATAAGCTGCGATGAACTTGCCGCCATTCTCATAGTCAAAGGCTTGTACGGTAGCATCTTTGATACCCGGGAACTGGCGAATCACGGCCTCGACCTCCTTGAGTTCGATACGGAAGCCACGTATCTTCACTTGGCCGTCTTTACGTCCCACAAACTGGATGTTGCCGTCGGGGAGGTAGCGCACGATGTCGCCGGTGCGATACACACGACTATGCTTCGGGTCATCGCTAAACGGGTTGTCGATATAGACCTCGGCGGTTTTTTCCGGACGGTTGAGGTAGCCACGGCTCACTTGCGGTCCGCTGACCCACAGTTCGCCTGCGGCACCCAGCGGGAGCCGGTTGAATTGTTTGTCAACGATATAGAGTTTAAGGTTGTCGAGCGGCTTACCTATAGGGAAGTCTATCTCGTAATTTTTCAACTCGTAGTTGGTGGTGAAAATGGTGCATTCTGTAGGGCCATAGCCGTTAAACATCCTATAGGCCGGCGGGTTGAGTGCTGCCAGTTTTTCACCTCCGACGGCAAAGCAACGCAATGAATGGTTATCCACGTTGGTGGCAAACTGGAAGCCCACCTGAGTGGTCATGAACGAATGCGTTATATCGTTTTTGTTGAAATATTCATTTAAATCAGGGAGGTTTAGGCGGATATCGTCGCCGATGATATGGACGCAGGCGCCGCATGTCAGAGCGGGATACATATCCATCATGCAGGCGTCGAAGCCATAGCTGGCGTATGCTGCCACACGGTCGTTGGCAGTCAGGCCGTAATAGCGCTGGTACCAATGGCAGAAGGCCACAAGGTTGCCGTGCTCCAGCTGACAGCCTTTAGGTGTGCCTGTTGAACCTGAGGTGTAGAGCAGGATGAACAGCGACTCGGGTTTAAGGCTGTTGGCTATTGGCTGTTGGCTGTTGGCTATTGGCAGTTGGCTTATGTCTTTGGTTAACAGCACTTCACCCTTGTATTCATCGACGATGGAACGCAATCCTTCATCGGCGATGAGCATTTTGGCAGACGCATCCTGAATCATGAAGTTCAGACGTTCGGCGGGGTAGCTCGGGTCGAGAGGCTGGTAGGCGCAACCGGCTTTCAGCACACCCAACGAGGCAATGGGCATCCACTCGCAGCGCGGGATGAGCACCGAGACGACATCTTCTTCGCCAAGGCCTTTCGACATGATATAGCTTGCAATGCGTTCCGAGATCTCATCAACCTCGCGATATGTGTATTTCTTGTCATGATAAACAACGGCTTGATTATCAGGAGTCTTTGCGACCTGACTGCGGAACAGCGAGACAATGGTCTGAGTGTCGTCGTATTCCACTTCAGTGTTGTTGAAGCTGTCGAGTAAAGAAGTCTGATTTGCGTCAAGCAGAGATACGGTCTGCAATAAAGCTTCTGGTTGTCTGATAAAGGCGTTGGCGGCGTTGCACACCGACTGTGCCAAGCTTTGCATCAGTTCGTGGCTGTAACGGCCATTGTCGTATTCGATAAGCACGCCAGGCACACCCTCTTGCTCTTGGATGTAGAAAGCGATGCGGAACTTAGGAGTGTCAAGTTCAAGTGACTCGATTTCAAGTCTCTGTCCATTGACAATATAATGGTCGATGACCCCCATCTGATATGCGAACATGATTTCGGCTGACAGGTCGTAATCATTGGCAATCTGGGCAAACGGATATTTCTCGTGTGTCAGGGTGTCGTCAAAGTTCTTGCTGGTTTCTTTCAGGAAGTCCATCACCTTTTGATCGCCAATCTGGGCACTCAACGCCATAGTGTTGACAAACATACCCACGGTGTTGCTGATGCGCAGGTCGGAGCGGCCGTTGCTGATAGTGGTGATGCAGATCTGCTCGTTGTTGGTGAAACGAGAGAGTGAATAGAACACCGCTGCCAGGGTGAGGTGAGACGGCGAGAGGTTGTTTTTCTTACAGAAAGCCTCCATTGCGTTGAAGTCCAATGCGCAGAAGGCCCTGCCGACAGAGCCTTGGTCCAAAGGGTTGGTCAGGTCGGCAGGCACTTCCGTGATGCCTTCCACCTTGCCCAAACGCTCTTGGAAGAAGTCTTTCGCCTCAGTGTAACTCGGTGTGTTTTCAGCTGCTTTCTCGTCGGCGACGAAATCGGCATAGCTGATGGACTCCGGTTCGATTTCACCTCCGTTCATCAGGTCACACAGCTGGTTCAGGAACAGGTCGAAGGAGCCTCCGTCGAAAATCAGGTGGTGCACGTCGGTCAAAAGATACACATTTTTCTCGGTGGTGACTATTTCCATGCGGTAAAGCGGTCCTTGCCGCAGGTTGAATGGCTTGACAAACTCAAGTTTGTGTTTCTCCAGTTCCTTTTCGCTTAACTTGCTCTGTATGATGACAACAGGCTGGTTTTTATCGACAATCTGCACTATCTCGCCGTTTTCGCTGTCAAAATGCACATAGAATTGCGGATGCGCCTTGATGATGGTCTCGAGTGACTTTTCAAGCTGTTTCGCGTCGGTGTCTTTCGGGAAACGGACGAGCGCAGGTATGTTATACACCGTGGTGGTAGGGTTCTTCATGCAGTCGACATAGACACCCGTTTGTGCGTATGACAGCGGGGCGTTGTTCAATTGAGAATTGACAATTGACGATTGAGAATTGTCGGTAACTGCATTATTTTGAACAGGATGTTGTCCATTGAGCATATCGTTCAAAATCTCATTCTCGATGCTTTGCAAGGTACCTGTCTTGGCCAGAGATTTCGAGTCGAGGGTGACGCCGAAGCGTTTGTTGATTTGGATTGCCAACTTGATGGCCATGATGGAGGTGAGGCCGACATAGCCCAACACGGTTGTCACGCCGAAGTCTTCGGTGTTGATGATTTTAGCGATGATGCTGTGGATTTCCTGTTCCAGCACGTTCATCGGGACATTGTTTTCCACTGTAGCTTCAGCCGCTTTCTTTTCCGGCTTCGGAAGCGCTTTCTTGTTCACCTTCTGGTTCTGGTTGAGCGGGATGCGGTCGATCTGCATGGTCACGGCGGGCACCATGTAAGGCGGTTTCTCATCCATGATGAAGTCATTCAGGGCTTCGATGTCAATCTGCTCATCTGCAACGATATAAGCAGCTATGAACTTGCCGCCGCCTTCTTCGTCGAAGGCTTGCACTGTGGCATCTTTGATGCCCGGGAACTGACGTATGACGCCTTCCACCTCTTTGAGTTCGATGCGGAAGCCACGTATCTTGACTTGTCCGTCCTTACGTCCAACAAATTGGATGTTACCGTCAGGAAGATAGCGCACGATGTCGCCGGTGCGGTATATATGGGTGTATTTCTCGTTGGTTTCGAAAGGGTTGTCGATATAGACCTCGGCGGTTTTTTCCGGACGGTTGAGATATCCTCTTGACACTTGTGGTCCGGCTACCCATAGCTCTCCCGCTGCGCCTACAGGCATACGGTGGCCAGCCTTATCGACGATATACAGCTTCACGTTATCCAACGCCGCGCCTATCGGGATGTCCTTCATAGGCTTTGTCACGTCGAAGGAGGTGATGCAGACGGTGCTTTCGGTAGGACCGTAGAGGTTCACCAGCGTGTAGTTTGTCGGTGGAGTCAGTGGAGCCAGCTTCTCGCCGCCTGTCAACATATAGCGCAGGCTATGATTATCGATGCTCGTGGCAAACTGATAAGCCACCTGTGTGGTCATGAATCCGTGTGTGATATGTTCTTTTTCAAAATATTCGTTCAATGCCAACAAATCAAGGCGCAGCTCTTCAGGGATGATGTAAAGTGTGGCGCCACCGGTAAGACACGGATATGTTTCCATCATATTGGCATCGAAGCCATAGCTGGCGTAGGCCGTAACTTTACAATCGGGTGTGAGGTTGAATCTGCGGTGATACCATTCGCAGAAAGCGACGATGTTACGATGCACCAGCTGGCAGCCTTTAGGCGTTCCCGTGGTGCCGGAGGTGTAAAGCATGATGAAGAGCGACTCAGGTTTGGGGCTGTTGGCTATTAGCTGTTGGCTATTGGCTGTTGGCAGTTGAATAATGTCTTTCGTCAAGAGCACGTCGCCTTTGTATTCGTTCACGATGTCGCGTAACGGCTCATCGGCGATGAGCAACTTCACGGCGGCATCATGCATCATGAAGTTGAGGCGTTCCGATGGGTAGGTCGGGTCGAGGGGCTGGTAGGCGCATCCGGCCTTCAACACGCCCATGGAGACGACAGGCATCCACTCGCAACGGGGAATCAGCACGGAGACGACATCCTCCTCGTGAAGGCCTTTGCTATGAATATAGGCGGCGATACGGTCGGA
>CADAFC010000063.1 GCA_902787095.1 uncultured Bacteroidia bacterium | reverse complement strand
GGACAATCTGATTTCTCAAATGAGGCATGTGGCGCTGCCGGTGAAGGCTGTGAGACGGGCTCTGACCTTTGGTATGATGTGCAGGACAATTTCAAGCCGATCATAACATGGGAGCATCCGACACACAATAGCCCAAGCGCATATTTCGTCTTCAGGAAAGTGGGTGATGACGACGAATATGAGCAGATTAAGATTATTGCTGGCGGTAAAAAGGAATATAAGGAAAACAAAGCCATGCAGGATGGTACGTGGTATTATTATAAGGTGATTCCTTTCTATCGTGAGATAGATTGCTACTCAGCTCCAATAAAATCACGCTGCTGCAATGAGTATTTCGTGAAATACTATTATTCCGCCGACGCTGTCAATGAGAACATTGCACATGAGGTGAGTGTTTATCCTAATCCTACAAGTGGCGATATCAAGATAGAAGGAGAGATGCTTGAAAATATCGCAATATTCAATCTCGTTGGACAAAAAGTTTACGAAGAGAATATTTCCGGTAACGAATACGTTATTGACATGAACAGATTCGGAAGAGGAATTTATATGGTGAGAATTTCGAGCGTAAATGGCTCAACGACAAAGAAAATCACAGTTATAGAATAGAATATTATTGAAATCATCAATTAAAATCAGAAAAATGAAAAAGTTATTATCACTAACAGTGGCCATCCTTCTCGGAATTGGAGCTATTTACGCCAATCCGGTTGATGTTAATTCGGCCAAGATTGTCGGACAGAAATTTGTCCAGACAAAGTTTGAAGCATCAAGAGGTGCAAATCTTGAATTGGTTTACACTTTCTCGATTGACAGAGAAAACATTTTCTACGTGTTTAACGTTGACGACAACGGATTTGTCGTTGTATCCGCCGATGATATGTTCCGTCCTATCGTGGGTTATGGAACTGGTGAGACATTTGACACGGAGAATCCTGCCCGTATGTATTACCTCAATGCACTTGCCGAAGGTAGAACTTTGGACAGAAACAAAGTCAACGACCCTAAAGTTGCTGAGGAATGGGAAAGCGTGAGAAACTATGGTCGTGTGTTAGCTGACGACAGAGGCAGAATCGTTGATGCTCTCATCCAGACAAAATGGAATCAGAATCCTGCTCCTTACAACAGCGAATGTCCAGCCGACCCACACGGCCCGGGCGGACACGTCTACGTCGGTTGCGTGGCGACAGCAATGGCTCAGATCATGAACTATTGGAAATATCCTACACAAGGTCAGGGAAGCCACTCATACTACTGCCCAGGATACGGCACATTGTCAGCCAACTTCGGTGCGACCACATACGATTGGGATAACATGCTGAATAACTATAACGGCAGCTACACCCCAGAACAGGGTAACGCAGTGGCAATCCTGGGCTATCACTGCGGTGTGGCAGTCGACATGCAGTATGACGGTGTTGAAGGTAGCGGTACAAGCTCGGCTTATGTCCCACAGGCTGTTGCCAGCTTTTTCCGTTACACATCTGCTGTCAATATCCAATACAAGGGTAATCTTGATGTATGGATCAATACTTTGAAAACAGCTTTGGATAAAGGTTGGCCAATGTATTACTCGGGCTCAGCAGCTAATGCCAATGCCGGTCATGCTTTCGTATGCGATGGATACGATGTCGGTGATTACTTCCATTTCAACTGGGGATGGGGTGGATCAGGCGACAACTGGTTCCTCGTTGGTGATATCGAATACAACACAGGCAATGCCACTATCACTAACTTCGTGCCGGCAGATGTTTATAACAACACAGCTCAGGCTCCTACCAACCTGACAGTCACAAAGACAAGCGATGTCGCACAAGAGGCTACCCTTACATGGGTTAACCCATCAAAGACCTTGAATAACAGCAACATTACTACAATCGACCAGATCGTGATCGAAAGAGATGGTATTGTTATTCATACAATTGATAACGCTGCACCAGGTGCCAACATGACATGGGTAGACAGCAATGTGCCATGCTATAGTACATTCACATACAAGTTATACGCTGTTATTGGTGGCGCACGCGGTAATAATATCACAGCATCAGAGTCATTCGGCCCGACATGTGAGTGGAAGATCGTCGCGACAACCACAAGCATGACAGGTTGGAAGGGCGGTGCCCTCGTATCATACGATGGAGCAGGTCGTGAAATCGACAGATTCACCATGACAAGCAACAACCCTGTGACATACAATATGAACATAACTCTCGGTAATGTGAAGTTCGCTTGGCTGGCAGGAACAGACAATGTCCAACTTACAATCAAGATCAAAGATTCAACAGGTGCCGTAGTTTACCAATATGAAGGTACTTCAAACAATATCCCTGCAGGTTATCTGTATGAAGGTAACAATGGTTGCGGCAACGCCGCTCCGACAGAGGTCCCCGGTGAACTGTTTGCTTCGACACAGGGCGGTAATGTGGTTCTGACATGGACTGCTTCAGCAAAGACACAGTATGGCTACAACATTTACCGTGACGGACTGCTCTTCGAACTCGCACATGATACCGAGTTTGTTGACGAAACAGCAGAATTAGGCGGTCACTGCTACCAGGTGTGCTACCTCACCGACGGCGGCGAATCAGTCCTTTCAAACGAGGCTTGCGCAAGTGCTGGCGAAGGTTGCGAATCAGGAAGAAATCTTTGGTATTATATTCAAGAAAACGGCAAACCTATGATTACATGGGAGCATCCGGCGACAGGTCAGCCTAACGGATATTTCGTCTATAGAAAAGTCAATGAAGACGGCGCTTATGAACACGTGAAGACTGTTTCTGGAAGCAAGAATGAGTACAAAGAGACAAAGACATTGGAAGACGGTACTTGGTATTATTACAGAATAGTCCCTTATTATAAGGAAACTGAATGTTACTCAGCACCAATCAAGTCGATGTATAACAACGAGTACTTCGTGAAGGTGTTGTATTCTGTTGATGGCGTTGAGGAAAATATGGCTCAGAATGTCAGCGTGTATCCAAATCCTGCAAAGGACATGCTCACAGTGAAAGCAGAAAGCCTCAGCAGTGTCGTGATATACAACTCGTTGGGTCAGAGAGTGTTCGCCCAGTCATTCGACGGCAACGAGGCTAAGATCGACATGAACAGCTTTGACGCAGGCATCTACATGGTGCGCATCAATGCCGACGGCAACGAAGTGACACGCAAAATATCCGTTATCAGATAAAAGATTAGAGATAATAGATAATAGATAATAGAAAAGAGGACTCTCATATTTTGGGGGTCCTCTTTTATCTTTTAACTCATATCTTTATTTCCGCTCCCAAGTCTCGAACCTGTATGAGCAATCTATCTGCGGGTCGTCGTCAATCACTTTCAGGTCGATGAGGTTGTATCTGTCATAATTTATTATTGGGAAGAAGGTGTCGGCTTCATAATCCTTGTCGATTTTTGTGAGATAGAGAAGGTCGGCCATTGGTAGGAACTGCTCGTATATCATGCCGCCTCCGATGATGAAGACCTCTTCTTCGTTGTACACCATTTTCATGGCGTCGAGGATTGAATTTGCCACTTCGAAACCTTCAGGTGCCTCTGTCAGATGGCTTGAGATGATGATGTTACGCCGTTTCGGCAACGCTTTCTTGCCAGGAAGCGAGGCGTAGGTTTTGTAGCCCATAATCACTGTGTGACCTGATGTCACCTCTTTGAAATGTTTCAAATCATTTGAGAGATGCCAGATGAGGTCGCCGTTCTTGCCGATGGCACGGTTCTTGGCGAGTGCTACTATAATGGATATTTTTGTTTTCATACAGAGACCTCCGCTTTGATTGCATCGTATGGGTTGTAATTCTCCAATGTAAAATCTTCGTATTTGAAATCGAACAGACTCTTGACATCCGGATTTAACTTCATCGTCGGGAGTGGGCGCGGCTCGCGTGAGAGCTGCAGCTTCACCTGCTCGATGTGGTTGTTGTAGATGTGCACGTCGCCGAATGTGTGGACGAAATCGCCTGGTTCGAGGCCGCATATCTGCGCCATCATCATGGTCAACAAGGAATATGATGCGATGTTGAACGGCACGCCG
Source organism: uncultured Bacteroidia bacterium (assembly GCA_902787095.1). Classification (GTDB taxonomy): domain Bacteria; phylum Bacteroidota; class Bacteroidia; order Bacteroidales; family F082; genus Limimorpha. The sequence continues at coordinate 6,938 of CADAFC010000063.1, read as the reverse complement.
AGAAACACATCGGCTGAGCGTTGGTACAACTGGCATGAGAGTCTGCCGTTTGCCACGTAAAACTGGAAGAAAGCGTGACATGGTGGCAGTGCCGCCTTCCCGGCTGCGACATTCTTCGAGAAATCCTTTTCATGCTCGTCTGGCAGCACACTCGGGTTCCAGGCTGTCACTATGTGACGGCGGCTGTTCGGGTTGTTTTTGATGCTGTCGATGACCTGCTGTATCTGGTCGATGCCCTCGTTGTTCCAGTTGCGCCATTGTGCGCCGTACACCGGACCGAGGTCGCCGTCAGCGTTAGCCCACTCGTCCCAAATGGAGACTTTATGGTCGTGGAGATATTTGATGTTTGTGTCGCCGCTGATGAGCCACAGCAACTCGTAGATTATCGACTTCAGATGCACCTTTTTCGTGGTGACGAGCGGAAATCCTTCCGAGAGGTTGAATCGCATCTGATGCCCGAAAATGCTGATGGTTCCTGTGCCAGTGCGGTCGCCTTTCTGCACGCCTTCGTTTAAAATTCTTTGCAGAAGATCCAAATACTGCCTCATCTCTTTTATCTTTTAACTATTGTCTGTTATCTTTTAACTCCTCCGGATTATGCTTGTATTTGAAAACGATGGCGAATATCACTGCTACCACAAGGGCGTAGGCTGCAAATACAAACCATGCGTTCTGCCATCCTGATGCAACCATCTCAGGTGTGGCACCTGCTGCTTGCGGCTCGTAAACAAAATGATTTACAATAGCTTGTGCACTTAATGTGCCAATGGTGGCGCCGATGCCGTTTGTCATCAGGAAGAAGAGACCTTGTGCTGATGAACGGATGCCCTGGTCGGTCTCCTTGTCAACGAAGAGCGAGCCGCTGATGTTGAAGAAGTCGAAAGCAACGCCATAAACGATGCATGAGAGCACGAAGAGCCACAGGCCGGCACCTGGGTTGCCAAGACCGAAGAATCCGAAACGCAGCACCCATGCGAACATTGCGATGAGCATCACTTTCTTAATGCCAAATTTGCGCAAGAAGAACGGAATCAACAAGATACAGAGCGTCTCCGACACTTGTGACAATGAGATGAGAATGTTGGCATGCTGAACGCCAAATGTTCCTGCATATTTTTCAATGCCTCCGAAACTGGTGATATAAGGATTGGCAAAGCCGTTGGTGATTTGCAGTGAGACACCGAGCAACATTGAGAAGATGAAGAAGTATGCCATCCTTTTATCTTTAAACAAGGTGAAAGCACGGAGACCAAGCTTGTCGACAAATGATGAGTTGTCTGTTTTGTTGAGTGGGCAGGCAGGCAGCGTGAACGAATAAAGACCGAGTACTATACCTATGCCGCCGCTTACAGCAAACTGTGCTGCTGTAGGCTGGAATCCCAGCAAGTCGACAATCCACATGGTGCAGATGAAGCCGATGGTGCCGAAAACACGGATAGGAGGGAAGGCCTTCACTGTGTCAAGGCCAGCTTTATCTAAAGCATTGTAAGCCACAGAGTTGGATATTGCCAATGTCGGCATATAGAATGCCACTGCTATCGAATATAAGGTAAACAAAGGACCGAACTGAACTGCATCGCCCATCGTCAAGCCATAATAGGCGGCTCCAATCATGGCAGCGCCAGAGATGAGATGGCACAATCCCAAGGTCTTCTGGGCAGGAATCCATCTGTCGGCGATGATGCCAACCAAAGCAGGCATGAAAATTGACACGATGCCTTGTATTGAATAAAATATTCCGATGTGGGATGCCAATCCGTGACTGGCGAGATAGGTCCCCATACATGTCAGATAAGCTCCCCATACTGCGAACTGCAGGAAGTTCATAACAATCAAACGAAACTTGATACCTTTCATATTTTTATGATTTTAATATTCTTATTTGAGATTTCTCCATTCCGCTACGCTTCAGTCGAAATGACATATTAATCAAGTTACAAAAATACGAAAAATATTTCCTAAAAAACCATGAAAATAAAATTTCAAAAAAAATTATTTTTTTCTTTGATAAGAAAAATATTATTCGGAACTTTGCAGATTGAAAACGTTGAAAAAAATAAAGAGTAGTAATAATATTATTAATTAAAATCATTTGCGTATGAATTATGTGATTTATTTAGTTCTCGCAGCGTCAGTTTTGGCTTTGTCATTCGCCTTTTATTTCTATAAGAGCATGATGAAGGAAGACGAGGGAACAGATTTGATGAAGAAGATTGCCTCGCATGTCAGAAAAGGTGCTATGGCGTATCTGAAACAACAGTACAAGGTGGTCATCATTGTGTTTATCATCTTGGCGGTGTTGTTTTTTGTGATGAGCCTGTTCGATTTGCAGAACGGCTGGGTGTGGTTTGCCTTCCTCACTGGCGGTTTCTTCTCCGGTTTGGCTGGCTTCTTCGGCATGAAGACTGCTACCTATGCTTCTGCACGTACAGCCAACGCTGCTCGTAAGTCATTGAACAGCGGCTTGCAGGTCGCTTTCCGTTCGGGTGCCGTCATGGGTCTCGTGGTCGTTGGCCTTGCATTGCTCGACGTGTCGGTGTGGTTCATCGTTCTTGACCGTTTCATTGAAGGTGCCGACAAGCTTATCATCATCACGACAACAATGTTGACATTCGGTATGGGTGCTTCGACACAGGCATTGTTCGCCCGTGTTGGTGGCGGTATCTACACCAAGGCCGCTGACGTAGGCGCTGACCTCGTGGGTAAGACAGAGTACAACATCCCTGAGGACGACCCGCGTAACCCTGCAACTATCGCTGACAACGTCGGTGACAACGTCGGTGACGTCGCTGGTATGGGTGCTGACCTTTATGAGTCGTATGCAGGTTCAATCCTTGCAACAATGGCACTCGGCGCTTCGGCATTCTCGGCATACGTCGCGACGAACCCGATACTGCAATATAAAGCGGTGTTCGCTCCAATGCTCATCGCTGCAGTCGGTGTGTTGCTGTCAATCATTGGTATATACCTCGTCCGCACCAAGGAAGGTGCTGGCATGAAGGAGCTTCTCGGCGCATTGAGCCGCGGCACCAACACAGCCGCTATCCTCATCGCTGTGGCTACATTCGTTATCATGTATTTGCTCTTCGGAAAAGAGACATTCGCTCCGAATATGTGGTGGCAGGTCTCGCTCTCAGTGGTCGTCGGACTGCTGGCAGGTGTCATCATTGGAAAAGCTACTGAATACTATACATCACAGAGCTATAAGCCAACCCAGAAGGTGGCTGAAAGCTCGAAGACAGGTCCTGCTACCGTCATCATCTCAGGTCTCGGACTTGGTATGCTCTCGACAGCTATTCCGGTTGTGACAGTGGGTTGCGCCATCATATTGGCTTACCTCTGCGCCAACGGATTCCATATTGAATTTACAGCTTCCAACCTCTCAATGGGTCTTTACGGCATCGGTATCGCTGCTGTCGGTATGCTTTCGACATTGGGTATCACCCTTGCTACCGATGCTTACGGTCCTATCGCCGACAACGCCGGTGGTAACGCTGAGATGAGCGGCCTCGACCCAGAGGTCCGTCATCGCACCGACGCTTTGGATGCTCTTGGCAACACTACAGCAGCAACAGGCAAGGGCTTCGCTATCGGCTCGGCTGCTTTGACAGCTCTTGCTCTTCTCGCTTCATACGTCGAGGAAATCAAACTCGCTCTTGTGAGAGTGGGTCAAGACCTCCCGAATGGTATTGAGGCTGCCAAAGCATCGTTGGTCGACTTCATGCAGGCATACAACGTCAACCTGATGAACCCGGTCGTTTTGGTCGGCGTGTTCATCGGTGCCATGATGGCTTTCGTGTTCTGTGGAATGACAATGAACGCAGTGGGTCGTGCCGCACAGAAGATGGTCGAAGAGGTGCGCCGTCAGTTCAGCACCATCAAGGGTATCCTTGAAGGCAAGGCAGAACCTGACTATGAGCGTTGCGTCGCTATCTCGACAAAGGGTGCTCAGCATGAGATGCTTGTCCCTTCAATCCTCGCAATCCTGGTGCCTATCCTCACTGGTTTGATTCTCGGCGTTCCGGGTGTCCTCGGTCTGTTGATCGGCGGTCTCGCCACAGGCTTCGTGTTGGCCGTCTTCATGGCTAACTCAGGCGGTGCTTGGGATAACGCAAAGAAATACGTCGAAGAAGGCAACTTCGGAGGTAAAGGCTCTGACAATCATAAGGCTACAGTGGTTGGCGACACAGTCGGTGACCCATTCAAAGACACATCAGGTCCATCATTGAACATCCTCATCAAGCTGATGTCGATGGTTTCAATCGTGATGGCTGGTCTGACTGTCACATGCCACTTGCTGTAATAGCTATTAGCCATTAGCTATTAGCCACTAACAACGACGTCATTTCGAGTGAAGCGAAGCGGAATCGAGATATCTCAAACATTTGAATGAGATTTCTCCACTCCCTCCGGTCGGTCGAAATGACGTTTTTTATTTTTTTGTTGTTATTTAAAAAAAAGTTTGTATATTTGCAAGTTTGAAAACGAGTATCTTTTAGGAAAAATATTGAAAATGGAGAGTATTAAGCGAGTTTTTGACCTTTTGCCGCATTATAAAGCCAAATTTCCTGATCAGAAAGTGGCTTTGGCGAGTAAAGTCAACGGACAATGGCGTGAATACAGCATTGACGAATATATCGAGCTTACAAATATCATGAGCAGTGCGCTGATTGAACTCGGCGTGCAGAAACAGGAAAAGATTGCTGTCATCAGCAACAACCGTCCTGAGTGGAACATCCTCGACATGGCAATCACCCAGATTGGTGCTGTGATGGTGCCTATTTACCCGACCATCAGTGAGGCCGATTACAAGATCATCCTCAACAACTGCGAGGCTACAATCTGCATTCTGGAAGGCGTTGCGGTGATGAACAAAATCGAGGCTATCTGGCCTGAGACACCTTCGCTGAAGCAGATATATACCTTTATAGATAGAGGCAAATACGGTTATTTCGACACTCTTTTGCAGCTCGGACGTGAGCATCCTCATACTGAAGAGATTGAGAAACGCAAAGCTGAAGTCGATGAAATGGATTGTGCCACAATCATTTACACCTCGGGTACCACTGGCGTGCCAAAGGGTGTGATGCTGTCGCACCGTAACCTGATGTCGCAGTGGAAAGGCGTACAGCACTCAGCAGCAGAATGGTCTAACAAGGCATACAGCTTCTTGCCGATGTGCCATGCTTACGAGCGTGCGCTTATCTATATGTATCATTATCGTGGCATGTCTATTTATTACGCTGAGAGCATAGCAACTATAGCTGAAAACCTCGTTGAGCTGAGACCTACCATGTTTTGCGCTGTGCCGCGCGTGCTTGAGAAGTTCTACGACAAGATTTACGACTCGGGCCGCAGCATGAAAGGTATCTCAAAGATGATATTCTATTGGGCTGTGCGCCTCACAGAACGTTACAAGGTGTGGGACAGAAACTGGCTTTACAACCTTAAACTGAAAATTGCTGACAAGTTGGTCTTCAGCAAGATACGTCAGAAAGTGGGCGTCGACAACATAGATGTCATCGTCTCCGGTGCGGCGGCTATCCCGAAGAAGGTGTGCCGTTTCTTCAACGCCATGGGCATCGTGATCTTCGAAGGCTACGGTCTGACAGAGACATCGCCGGTTATCGCTGTTTCGACGAGAAACAAATACGGCCGCGAGGTTGGCTATGTCGGCGAGCCGCTGCCGGGCGTGGAGGTGAAGCTTACCGACGACAAAGAGATCATCTGCCGTGGTCATAATGTGATGATGGGCTATTACAAACAGCCTGAGCTGACAGCCGAAGTCATCGACAAGGACGGCTGGTTCCATACGGGCGACCTTGGCGGCTTTAACGAGCACGGACTTCTGAAAATCACTGGAAGAAAGAAAAATATCTTTAAGACATCGTTTGGAAAATACATCAACCCTGATTTCATTGAGAGTAAGTTCATCCTTTCGGGATTCATTGAGCAGATCGTGGTGCTGGGCGAGAACCAGAAATACGCCGCTGCACTCATCCGCCCGGATTTCGTGTTCCTGAAAGAATGGTGCCGTCGTCATGAGATTCCTTACACCACCAATGAAGAGATGATCAAGAATGAAGAGGTCTTCAAACGTTATGGCAAGGAGGTGAAAAAACTCAACCACGACCTCGGTGACGTCGAGAAAATCAAGAAATTCGAGCTGGTGGCAGATGAATGGTCGGTGGCTACAGGTATCGTAACCCCGACATTGAAAGTAAAGAGAAATGTGGTGATGCGTCGTTACGCGGATACTATCGAAACCCTTTTTAAATAGTTTTTGTCATGGAAGTTAAAAGAGTTTTTGATTTACTGGCCAACTACAAGGAGCAATATCCTGACCAGAAAGTCGCCTTGGCAGGCAAGGTCAACGGACAATGGCGCGAATTTAGCATTGACGAATATATTGAGCAAACCAACATCATCAGCGGCGCGTTGATTGAACTCGGCGTGCAGCCGCAGGACAAGGTGGCGGTCATCTCGAACAACCGTCCGGAATGGAACATCCTCGACATGGCTATCACGCAGATTGGCGCGGTCATGGTGCCGATTTACCCGACCATCAGCGAGGCTGATTACAAGATTATTTTGAATAACTGCGAGGCTGGCATCTGCATCCTTGAAGGCATAGCGGTGATGAACAAAATCGAGGCTATCTGGCCTGAGACGCCATCACTGAAGCAGATATACACCTTTATAGATAGAGGCAAATACGGCTATTTCGACACATTGCTGCAGCTCGGACGTGAGCATCCGCACACCGAAGAAATCGAAAGACGTAAGGCTGAAGTTGACGAAATGTCTTGTGCCACAATAATTTACACCTCTGGAACGACAGGTGTGCCGAAGGGTGTGATGCTCTCACATCATAACCTGATGAACCAGTTCAAGAACTTCTGCCAGACGCCGTCGCCATGGTCGAAACGCGCTTTCAG
>CADAFC010000062.1 GCA_902787095.1 uncultured Bacteroidia bacterium | reverse complement strand
ATTTTATCAATGTGATATCATCGGACGCACTCGGTGCGTCCTTACATACGGACTATATGATTACCAATGTAATGGGTCAAACCATGATGAGAGGCACCATATCATCTGATAATCAACAGATTGACATAGAAAACTTGCCGGATGGAATGTATTTTGTAAATATCAATAATCAAATTGTAAAGATTATTAAAAATTGAGAATAAAATTACGGCGCTGCTTTAAGGGCATTAACGCCATTAATAGCATTAACGCCCTTAAAGCAGCGCCGCATTAATTACTTTTACACATTAATGTGTCTTATCCGGCCACTCTGGTACTGCCGGTGCCTCTGGCCAGTCTTTCATCTGTTCCAGAATCACCTCTATGGCCTTATCTAACTGGGCATCGACGCCATTGAACTCGTCGTATGGGTTGTTGTCGATGACGATGTCTGGGTCAACGCCGTGTCCTTCGATGATCCAGTTGCCGTTCTGGTCGAATGGAGCGAACTCTGGACGGTTCAACGTGCCACCGTCAATGAATGGCAAGCTGCCACGGATGCCCACAACGCCACCCCATGAGCGTGTGCCGATGGTGGTGCCGAGTTTATAATGTTTAAACTGCCATGGGAACAGGTCGCCGTCGGATGCCGAGTATTTGTTGAATAACAACACCTTGGGTCCGTTTATCATCTGGTTAGGCTTGATTTCGGCTGCGTTGCCGTTACGTGTCACGGTCCACATGGATGCCTCACGGCGCAGACGCTCGATAATCATCGGAGAGACGTTGCCGCCGCCATTGCCACGGTCGTCAATTATCAAAGCTTTCTTGGTGAGCTGCGGATAGAAATATTTCACAAACTCGTTCAAACCCTCAGGGCCCATATCCGGGATGTGGATGTAACCCACTTGACCGTTGGTCGCCTTGCTGACCTTCTCAATGTTGTTTTGCACCATGTTATAGTAATAAAGCGAGTTTTCGCTTGCTATCGGGGTCACCACCATGTCGCGTGCGCCGCTTTCTGATGCTTTGCTGTTGAGTGACAGCAGTACTGCCTTGCCAGCCTTGTCAACCAAAGCCTCATAGATGTTGACCATGTCTTTTGTGGAGACGCCGTCAACGGCCACGATGAAGTCGCCTTCCTTAGCGTTCACACCTATTTCCGTCAAAGGTGAGATTGTCGCGTCGTTCCAGTTCTCCCCTTTCAAAATCTTATTGATTTTGTAATAACCGCTGCCATCGCGCTCGAGTTCAGCGCCAAGCAGGCCGAGTTTGAGACGTCGGACTGGGTCGCGGTCGCCACCCCCGGTGTAGGCGTGACCGATGTTCAACTCGCCAATCATCTCGCCGATGAGGTAGTTGACATCGTCGCGGTCGCCACAATAAGGAATCAGGACAGCATATTTCTCGTGAATTGCAGGCCAGTCGTTGCCGTGCATGTTTGGCGCATAGAAGAAGTCACGCATCTGACGCCATGCCTCGGTGTAGATTTGAGCCCATTCCTCATGCAGGTTGACCCATTTCTTCATGTTGGAGAGGTCTATAGGCTCGTCAATACCTTTCACCTCATGTTTCGAAGCGTTGATAACCGCGATATTCCAACGTTTTCTGATAACCATCTTCTTTCCGTCAGGAGTCAGATAATAATCGTTGAAGTCACCGATTTTTGTAGCTTCTTTTTCCTCCAAATCATAGAAATACAAGCCGCCGCCACGGTTGCCCCAAGACATGTAATAAAGCCCGTTTTCAACCGCATTAAGGTCGTAATAATAGGCAGTATTCAAATCTGGCAACGGAATGACACGGCTCATTATGCCTTCAAAATCAATCTTTATCGACTTGTCGTCTTCTTTCTTGGAATCTTTTTTCTTGTCTTTGCCTTTGTCTGACTTGCCTGACTTCTCCTCTTTTGCATCGCCTTTATCGACAGTCACTTCGTCATTTTTTGTAAGGAAAGGTGAAGGAGTGTCTTTCTGTAAAGTGATAATGTAGATGCGGCTCATCTCATCGTAGGAGAAGTTCCATTCGATGCTGCTGTAATTGGGGTTGAAATCACGTTCTGAAGTGAAATACAGATACTTTCCGTTCTTGTCGAATGTAGGATTCGATGAGTTGAACCAGGTGTCGGTGACAGGCTCAGCCTTTTGAGTATCAACGTTATAGATGAATATCCTGCTGAATTCAGACATGTTATTGTCGCTATATGCTATCCATTTGCTGTCGGGCGACCATGTGAAATCTCTCATCTCGCCATCTTGGCTCTTAGCGACCTCGGTCACTTTCTTAGATGCGACGTCAACCATCATGAGGCGGTTCATCTTGTCGTACCAGGTGATTTTCTTGCTGTCTGGCGACCATGAAGGCTGATATTTGTAAGTCTCCGAGACTGATTTGGGATCAGTGAGTTGGATAGCCTCTTCCTTGCCGTCCTGCTTCTGGATGTAAAGTTCGTCGTTGCCAGTTCTATCTGAGATGTAAGCGATATATTCACCGTCAGGCGACCAAGCCACGTTACGGTCGTGAACACCGTCAGACTTTGTGAGATTACGGGTAATTCCTGACTCTACAGGCACTGTCCAGACATCACCGCGAGCGCCCAAAACAATACGTTTGCCATCTGGAGACACGTCGCCAGAGGTTATGAACTTGGATGCATCCACATATTTTGTTCTCGATGAGATGCCGTCGCCTATAATCTGTACTGGAATCGGGTGAATCGAGTTGTCTTTCAGGGTCAAGCGGAACAGCTCGCCGCCGTTTTCATAAACGATGTCGTTGTCGCCAAGCGAAGGGTATTTCACATCGTAATAAGTATAGTTTGTGACCTTCGTAATCGCCTTTGTTTTCAGGTCATAGCAGAAGATATTCATAGTGCGGTCGCGGTCTGAGCAGAAATAAATCTTATCGCCAGCCCACATCGGGAAGATGTCTTGAGCGACGTTGTTTGTTATATTGGTAAGTTCTTTGGTGTTGAAATCGAAGATCCAGACATCGTCGGCCATACCGCCACGATAGTATTTCCAGGTGCGGAACTCACGCATCACGCGGTTGAACGCAATCTTCTGTCCGTCAGGGGAATAGGTTATCCAGCCGCCTTCTTCAAATGGGAGCTGTTCGCCAAGTCCACCGTTGATGTTGGCCACGAAAAGATGTCCCACAAAGTCGTCCCATGTTATGCGGCGTGAGCGGTATACGATGTTTTCGTTGTCTTTCCAGGTCATCACGATGTTGTTTGGTCCCATACGGTCGGAGAGATCGTCGCGGTCGAGCGTCGCAGTATATGTAACACGTTGAGGCTCACCACCTTCTGATGGCATCACGTAGACCTCGGTATTGCCGTCGTATTGGCCTGTAAATGCAATGTTTTTCCCATCGGGTGAGAATCTTGCGAAGATCTCGAATCCGTCAGGGTCGTTGGTCAATTGGCGAGCCACGCCGCCGTTGATGTCGACGGTGTAGAGGTCACCGGCATAGCTGAAGACGACCTGATTTCCGTGTATTGCCGGGAAACGCAGCATCTTAGCCTCGTTCTGTGCTTGCAGCGTCATGGTGCCAAGTGCAAGCAACATGCTGAAAATCAATAAGTTTTTCTTCATAGATTAAATATTTTATGGTTATAATTCTAATGACAATTGCTTGTTTTTGTTGGAGATTTTTTCATTACCATCTCTCTGTGTTCGATGTTCGGTCGAAATGACGGATGGGATTTCAACAGCTATAACTTCATCACCTATATAAACGAGATATGCCTTGATTTGCTGCATGGAATTCATCTGAATTATCGCATTCATATAATCCCGCAGCTGGTTGTAATATTCCTCATGTGCTTTACCCGTCTTATAATCAATGAGGATCGTGCCGTTTGGTGTCTCGGCATATCTGTCGGGACGGATGATTCTGCCGTCGTAGGTATGGATATCCATCTCGTTTTTCACAACGGCATCGGCCGAAAACGCAGGCTTAAGTTCAGGAATATCAGTCACTTTGCGGAAGGTGTCAAGCAGTTTGGCAGCCTGTTCCTCATCGATAGTGCCATCGTTGACGTACGGTCGTAAAGCTCTCTCAGCATCGTCGATGGTCTTTATCTTTGAGAGTATCTGATGTACCAGCGAGCCCCATTCCTCTGGCATAAACGAGCCTTTCTCAGCCCAAATCATTGTCGGGTCTGCTTCGACTTGCAGTTTTTCAGACCAATTCAAGGTCGCAGGAGCCTGCTCACCTTCTTTCAATTCCAAAACCTTCACTGTGTCGTCTTTTGCATCTTTACTATTGATATTCAATAATGTAGCATCAAAATCACCATAGTTAAACGATGTCTGCTCCTCGCCTTCTACGATATCGAACTCATTATTATGAATGAAAAAATCATCAAATGCTGCATCGTCGGACGGATTCTTTTCATGCTGGATGTCAAGAAGGCTGTCTTCAAAGAAATCAGTGAAGAGATTGTAGCTGTTTTCAGATTTTTCTGAAGGTTTGTTGTCGTTTGTGTAAACGAAAAGCATGTTTTTGGCACGCGTCATTGCCACATACATGATATCGAGGTTGTCAAGCATCGTCTTGTTGTTTTCGGTCTCGACCAGCTTCTCGAAAACGGTGCCTGAGAGCTTCTTTTTTAACAGCTCCAGCAGGAAGGCGTCAAGATATGGAATATCTTTAGTATATTGATTATCAGCGCATTGTATCCAAATCTCCTTTTGTGTGAATTTCGATATGAGAGTTGTGTAGGCGTACGGGTACATAACGACCTTGAACTCCAGTCCCTTAGCCTTGTGTATGGTCATGATGTTGACACAGTCGAGGTCGCCAGTGATTTGTACAGCCAGTTTGTCTTTTTTCTTTTCCCAAAACTCAAGAAAATCACTAATTCCAGCACTGTGGCGTGACTGCCATTCTTGGACCATGTTCATGAAATATTGCAGGAACACGTCTTCCAATATGTTGAAATTGTTGGATTTGCATATCTGTATGCAGGTGTCGTATATGTTGTATGATGCGTGATCTTTCATTGGGATGCTCCGCTGCGCGTCAGTGCAAGTGTTTTTCCCGGAAAAATGATTTATCGCCAATTTCGTGACAGGATTATTTTCATCGACCATCAATTTCAAGGTGTTGACAATCAATTGAACCTTGTCGGACGACTGCAACAATACTGATTCAGCAGATATAACCTCAATGCCGTTCGCAACCAGGTAATCGGCAATGTCTGTGCCGTCATTGTTATAACGAACCAATATTGTAATATCTTTATAATCAATTCCTTGATTATGCAAATCTCGAATTTGCTTTAACATTGAGGCTTTGACCTTTTCCTTGTATTCGGCGGTCTTCATCTCACCATGAAACACCTCGACTGAGACAAATCCATCGGGTTTTTGAGGGTCGTAAACCTGTTCGACGTCATGATAAACATCGTTTGATTTCAATGATTTGCCTGCATAACGGAAGAAAGTGTTGTTGAATTTTATCACGTTTTTCGAAGAACGGTAATTCGTTCCCAACGTCATTTTTTGAGCTGTATTGACAAACTGTTCTTCGCATCGCAGTCCGAACTCCCCTTCCGGACGTTTGTAAATCTCAGGCAGATTGATGATTTGCTCGACCTCGCCGCTACGAAAACGGTAAATTGACTGCTTGGCGTCACCCACAATCATGTTCATGTTGCCGAACGACAGGCTGTTTTCCATCAATGGCAGGAAATTCTGCCACTGCAGCACCGAAGTGTCCTGAAACTCGTCGATGAAATAATGGCGGTATCTCTCGCCTATCCTCTCGTAAATAAAAGGCACCGAGCAGTCGCCCAAAATATCAGATATACGCTTATTGAACTCAGAAATGTGCACCTGTGATGTCTCTGCTATATACTCCCGTATCAACTCGAAAACATGATTGCGCAGGACATACAAATACAAGTCTTTTTCAATGGTCTCAAAGATTATCTTCTTGGAATACAACGATTTATATTTCTCAATCGCATTGGCATAAACCGAAACTATCGTAGAGTCTTTAATATGGCTTTTAGCGTCATTCCAGTTTTTTTCGCCGCTTAAAATCTTGTCGATAGTGGCAGTCTTGACGTTGCTTTGACCTTCCAACATCTTCTTTTTCACCGAAGGCAGGCCTGTTCTCGCCTTTCCGTTGTAATCCTGATCGGTAATTCCCAATCGGTTTTCCTCTTCCTCTATATCTTTGATAATCAACGACAAAGATTCTTTGATTTGTTCATTTTCAGAATGGACATATTTCTTTATCGTTTTATACTTTTCTTCGTCTAATTCACTGAAATTCTTATAGTTACCTTTACGGTAAGCGTCTTCCGAAAGGAGTTTCTTAATAAACTCGCCAATGAGATTTTTGACGTTCCACGAGGTCTCTTCCGAAAGGTTAAACTCGACAAATTCCGACAAGATTTTTGTTATGAAATCATCCTTGCCAATCTCGTCGGAAAGGCGCTGAATTATCTCATCGATGAGGTCGTCGTTGTCGAGAATAACTGAATATTGCCCAGGCAAATCGAGTTCTTTTGCGAAGCTACGTGATAGCCGTTGCACAAAGCTGTCGATGGTGCACACCGCCATGTCGCTGTAGTTATGCAATATCTTGATATACAGTTGTTTAGCTCTTCTGATTAGTTCTCTTTCCTCGATTTCAAGAGTCGATATGAGATAGTTTCTCATCTGTCTGATGTCGCCTTTCGACGAGCCTTCACTTATGCCGAGAAGGAAGCGTAATATCTTGGCTTTCATCTCGTTAGCCGCTTTATTGGTGAATGTCACTGCCAATATTTCGCGGTAAGCGTCAGTATTGTCGCCCAAGCACAAGGTAAGATATTCCCTCACTATGGTGAAGGTCTTACCAGAGCCAGCCGATGCTTTATATATCTTAAACGGCTTGTTATTTTGATTTAGGCTTGTCATCTGACTTCTTTTTTTGTTTTTTTGCCTTGTTTCTTCTGTTTAAAGTGAAGATTTCCCTTATATTATCGAAGCTCTGCGAGTATGAGATACCAACACCTTGTGTAAAATCGGAGTAGTTCTCGAACGAATAGAAGTAATAATTGCTCTTGATATTGGTGTGGTTATATGCTTTGATACTCAATCGTTTGGTAATACGATAGGTGATATCGACATCGCCCACAAGGTTGTTAGCGTTGCTTGTGTTGACGTTATCGCCTCGTATCACGCCGAAATTGCCTTCGATAACCAGTCGGTCGTCGAACAGCTGTGTCGACAATGCCACCTCAAGCTCCTCGTTGGTGAGTTTGTCGTTTGGGGTATAATTGATACCTATGTCGAAGTCCTTTGATATCTGCGAGAGCCAGTTACTTAGCTGGTTTGTAACGACATTATAGCCTGCGCTGCTGCCTATATGCGATATGTCAGCGGAGCCCGTATTGGCAAACGAGCCGAGTATCATGAGCGAGAACACTTGTTGTGCCATCACCGACTGGTTTGTGGTATCAACCACATAAAACACCATATTTCTGACGTCGTCGGTGGCGTTAGGAATCTCTATGCCGAATGTCAGCTTAGGGTTCATCAGTTTGTCCGACAGACGTATTATGCAGTCCACGTTGATGTTGTTGCTTACTGATGTGGAGTCAACGACATCAGGTCCGAGCGATGTGAGGGAGGTCTTTGTGCGATACACGCCCACCACGTCGATGTCGGCGTCGGTTGGGTCTCCGGTCCAGCGTATGGTGCCGCCTCTTCTTAAGCTGAAGGTACGTTTTATCATCTCAAGGGTGAAGACGAAGTTACCGCTTTCGATGAGATAGTCGCCACGCAGGTTGAAGTCGTTGGGTGTCAAGCCGATATTGATGTTTCCGCCACCTTTTGAGCTGATGCTTCCCATATTCATCGGAAGATAGATATTCACATCGGCATCGGATGTCACCCTGGTCTGCAGGTTCATTGAGAACACATCGTCTTTCTTGGTGATTTTCTTGACGTATTCATCCACAACGGTGTCGTGTTCCACCTGTCGGTTGACGAAGACGATGAAGTCGTTGTCCATATCGCTGGTGCTTGTCAACGGGACATTGATTTCGGTGCCGCGTTTGGTCTCAGCATCGATGCTCATTGAGATATGGTTTGCCGGACCTTGTATCCGCACTGTGCCGTCGGTGACAGCGGTGCCGTAGAAGCCCATTGCCTGGTCGGCAGGTATGTTAAGTGCAAGGAAATTATCGCATTTGATTCCGATATCGAAAGTGAAATCTTTCAAATGATTATGGCCGATATAGCCATTCACGACGGCTTCGTGGCCAAGGGTGTCGTGCATCACAACATTATGGAAAAGGAATTTGTCGCGTGTCAGCCTAATCATATCGTTGAATGTATAATACACATTCGTGAAATTGATAAGACATCCCGCGTTGGTCATCGCCATTCTACCAGTGATTACAGGCTCTTCGATTGAGCCTCTGATATCAATGTCGCCACTGGCCGAACCTGTCATCCTGCTCACCACCGAACTTAGGAACGGCGACACTGTAGCCATATTGAACTTGTTGAAACTCAAGTCAAAATCGAGGTTGTCGGCCTTCTTTTGCGTGTAATAATAGCCTTTCAAGTCAAACGATCTGATTTTCTCGTCGTTTTCATTGATTTTAAATATATCCGAGTTGACATATACTGCCTTGAGCTTGTCGACCCATGAGGTACCCAGCGACACTTCGCCCACCTCCTGTTTGTTGATGAACATATTGCTCACCTCCAGATTCGAGAAGAATATCAGATTGTCGTTCAAGCCTGACACACACACACGACCATCGATAACTCCATCTAAATCAAGGTCATAGCCTTTTGTGACAAAGTCAAAATTCGAGATATTGAGGTTATAGAAAACCATATTCAGCGAGTCAGCGTCGGTTTTCGGGTAATAGCCGTTTATAGCCATCGACTGCGAATTGGTCTGCATCATCAATCTGTTGATTGCCACTCTGTTATCCTTGAAAACTATGCTGCAGTCGTCGTTGATGTGCCAGACGGAGTCGTTGATCAAAATGGTATCGGCTTTGATGAACAAAACGCCGCCATCCTCAGCATTGTTTGTAAACACCGACTCTATTAACGCCATGTTATGGTCATCGGCATCAATGTCATTCCATTGAAGATTGACATTCAGAGTGTCGTTGGCGCAAGAGGCTTTCACCAACACATTTTCAAGGCTGATAGGATTAGGATCGTTGGTAAGCGTGTCGCGTAAAACAATATCTTTTAATCTCACTGTCGATTCATAAATGTTGTATTTAGCATCATTTCTGATATCCAAGTTCTTGAATTTCACTCCGTTAAACACAATTTCCGGCGATTCGATGCTTGACGAGTGATAATGATGGAGATTGGTATACGAGGCAGCGACTTCTGTGCCACTCGCGATATATAGCTGAGGGATAAACAGATTCGTCAGCGGACGAGTGTCTTTTAATGTCAGGCCAAACGAGAATTCCTGTGTGTTGTATTCTTTGTCCATGACATCGTGCCACGAAGGGATGTCGAAATAATGGGTCACATTTTTTTTCAACACATCGACGATTTCTTTGAAGCAGACGATACCTGAGGCTTCAAAATTGAAGAAGTCACAGTCAATGTCGATTTCCTTGACCCCGCTATTTTCAACGATACTGGCGTCAAAATTACGCATGTTGTAGTTGTTTCCGTTGTAATAACTGGTGTTTTTGATTGCAAGATTTCCAAGAATATTGTCGATATCATTACCGCTCATAGTGAGGTCTATATTCGACGACAGCAGCATAATCGTATCAAAATCAGAGAGATGCAGATTTACCAGGTCGGCGTCTTTAACAAATCCGTTAAGGTAAAACTCAGGAATCTCGTGGTCGAAATCGAGTCCTGATTGGAGATAAGCGCCAAGATACCTGTGGCTGATGATGGTCTTTGTGTCGAGACGTTTTTTGTCGAAGTCGCTGTAAATCTGAATATCGTTAAACTCATTTCCTCTGAATGTCAATGAGTTAATCTTCAAGACTGAATTAAAATCGGTATGTTCAACATCAAAGCCTCTACCTCTCAAGTCTAATTCAAAAGTCAGGTCGGTGAGGTCGTTAGTATTAAGTATTTTATTGATTTTCAATTCATTACCCTCGATAATAAAATCGTATTCCGAATCGTCGTCGGTTTTCAGTCTTACGTCGGCTTTTATGTCGCCCAATTCAGAATTTACGATGAAGGAGGTGGTGAAATTGTTAGGGTATCCCTGGAATGTTCCGAAAGTGATGATGTCGCCCAGTCCCGCGAGCATTTCCGGCATTGGCACTGTTACCGATTCTGACGGTATTGCCACGCTGACGATGTCGTCATACGATGTCGCGAGTTTGTCGATTGACACATCGATATAAGTCTCTTCGAACTCAGGCAGGCCTTCCATCATGACGTTGCCCATCATGTGGGTGTTGTCGCCATAATACACATCCAGGTCGCTGACCGTAAAATCTCTAACCGTGCCTTTGTAATCGCAGGTAAACACCAGTTTGTCGGGCATTTTCTTCAGCACCCAGGAAAAATATCTCAGGTCGCTGAGCAAAAGCGTGGATTCTCTGATATTGCTTGTCATGTATACCGAGTCGACAAATTCGTCGTATGCTCTTGAGTTGTTGTAGTCGAAGCGTAAGTCAAGGTCGACATGAGACTCTCCTGTGCTGAGTTTGAGGCTGTCGACGGTGAGGCTTTTCTCGCAGAACAGCACGTCGCCACTTCCATCTTTGAGTATCAGTCCGCAGCGGTCTTTGCCTCTGAGCGTGTGCACCATGCCCATCACAGTGTCGCTGAACACCTCAAGCTTGCTGAAAACACCGTAAATACTGTCGATGTCGATATGCGCATAGTCCATACTCTTACGACCCGGGTCGTCTCTGTTTTGGTTCCAGTACACGAAATGTCCGTTGTCAACCTTAAGTTTGTCGACTTTCAGATGAAAATCAGTCTCTGTGTCGTCATCGCCGCCACCCAATTTCAGCTGTGCGAAAAGCTCTGTCGCGTTTAGTTTCTTGTCGCCCTCATACTTGACGATATTTCCCAGAATGTCTTTGATATAAAT
>CADAFC010000061.1 GCA_902787095.1 uncultured Bacteroidia bacterium | reverse complement strand
CTGCTTCAACATTCCATGAATCTCAGTCCTAAGTTCGGGTATGGTGTTGATAGTCTCATTTCTACGGAACGCCTCGGTGGTGATGACAAATCCCGGAGGCACCGGCAGATTGCGCAGATACAGATTCTTCAGATGGTATGCCTTGTTGCCGATAAAAATCTGGTTATCCATATTCGGAGTCATCTCCCAGAACGGGCAAATCACCATCTGGGAATTGTACGTCATGATGTCGCTGATGAGCTTCGGGTCGAGCGTCGACTCCATGGTTCTCAACGAGTTAAGGATGCGTCCGATGAAATTATCCAATGGTTGCATAAGGAAGGCATCCGACAGCAAGTCACGGTGAAACTCCTCCGATTTCTTGCTTATCAGAGCCGCCATATCACGCTCGCTGAGTTTGTTTTCAGGGTCAAAAAGCTGCGGAATCACTATCTTGAGCGGGTATTCGTACGATTTTATGAAAAACTTGATGATGATACGTCTTACGTCTTCAGCGATGAACTGGAAAATGTTGATGTACTGGCCAAACGAGAAGCTTCGCGAGGTCAGCGAGTAACGCAGCATGTCGAGTTTCGAGTTGAAGCCCTGGTTGGTGATGCCGTCGAGGGCTAATCCATCGCGGAAATAGCTTAAAATCTTATAGATTTGGTTGAGCGTCCTTTCAGAAATATATTCAAGGTTGATGGTCTGCACCACTTTTTCCATGAGCTGTGTGGCGACGCGTTCGAGCCTGAAAGTCAAGCCCATAGCCTCGAATTTATTCTCACGATAAGTGCCGTACATCGACGGGATGCCGATGGCGATATGACGTTTGTGGTAGATATTCTCCCAGCCTTCGCTCTGTTCCGGATTGAAAATGATGCTCTTCAGCTTCTCCATGAAAGCATAAATCATCGTTATCGACTTGTTCCAATCCTTTGATTTATAAGCTTTTTCAAATTGGTCTATCTCATCATCGGAGATGAACGGATAGTTACGCAGATAAGCGAAGATATTGACCGATTCGAAGCTGTATTTCTCTCTCAGATAGGCGTACAGGTCGCGGATATCCATGAGTCGCAGATGCTCGCGGTCGTATATCTCGCCAGTGAGATTGACACGGTCGGCAGCTTTCCGGATAAGGCTTTCGAAATCATCGCGCGAGAGCATCAGAACGTCTTCAGGGTTGAGGCTCGAGATCTCGCACATCGTCTGCACAAGGTTATGGATATGAACGAAATACTCGCTTTTCTTGTCGATGGCCTCGAACACGTTTTTCGGCAATACCGGTTTCAATTCATCCAAATTTCCGTCGCTCCAGAATCTGAACACGTCGAAAGTGAGGGCGATGAGGGTGTTGTTGCTCTCAGTATGCACCTGTTTGCGCAAAAAATGCACGAGTTTGTCCTGCCGCAGCCCGATTTCATCCATATTGGTGGTGACGTTACGTATCTCGCCCTCCGCCCCTATCTCGTTGAAATACACGGGGAAAATGCGCGAGAGCTGTTTCACCTTCTTATAATAAGGTGTGATGTTGGAGTTCAGAATCTTGGTGATTTCACGCTGGAAAAGGTCGGTGTCGCTCAGGAAGATGCCGCCCAGTTTGAGGTTGACAATCAACGAGGAGAGCAGTTTTTCCAGAGGTGTCTTCGAATATTCGATGAGCTCCAGCCACACACGGATGTTCTTGATATGGTCTTTGTTGACCGACAGCTGCCAGTCTTCGTTCACAAACACGTTGCCCGGCGTGACGAATCCGAACTCGATGAGCCGTTTCTCGAAATGGTTCACTATCTCCTTCATCTCGGTGGTGTCGACGTCGATGATTTTCTTACCCAGTGTGAGCTGGAAATCAAGCACCGCCGAGGTGTAGTTTTTGCGCAATTCCTTTGCGAGGTTGAAAATAGTGTCGATGAATGGTATCAGCTCGTTTTGCGGCAGCTCGTCGATGGCGTCGCGCATCATGCGGTCCATGTTCCATATCAGACGCTCGCGCTGGCTCTCCATGCCAGGAAGATGCAGCAGGAAAAACACATAATGGAACTTCGTGACGAACCTCGGGAACAGCTTCTCCGACTCGGTGAAACGCTTCGCAACCTGTTCAAAATGAGGCATATCCGATAGTGCTTCCCACGTTTGGGCGGCATTCAAATCGGCATTTAACTTATCAAAATAAGGCTCCCCGACCTCGTTGACAATCACGTTTTTCTCTTCTTCAGAAAGGATTTCCGTGTTTTCAGCCACCCATTTCCCGACTTCGGATGTGGACTGCCAATAGCGGTAGTTCTCCTGCAGCATCAGGCGCAAAATATGGCAGGCCGAAGCCTTGAAATGCTCGTCTTTCGCCACATTGTCGAGGTAACGCTCGGCATGTTTCGTCGCCAAAACATAACAGTCCTTATTGGCTTCAAATTTGTCTTCCAGAATATTAAATGCCGATTCTATCAACACAGCTAATGGCTGTTGGCTAATGGCTAATGGCTTATTACTAATGGCTATCTTGTCAATAAACTCCATCAGTGTCACCACGATGTTAAGTCTGAGTTTCAGCGCCACTTCCGGCTTCAGCAGGCTTCGCATCATCTCGAGCGGCAGTTTCAGTGTGTCTGCTGGCACATCGTCTTTGGTGTAGAACCAGAAGTCGTCCATAAGAATCTTTCGCAGCTCCTCTGTCACAAAGGTATGGTTCGAGAGCGGGTGATGGTATTCGGTGATGCATTCCGAAGCCCGTTTGTTGATGCCGAAGTAGTCTTTGCTCAGCGCGATAAACGCCCTATGCTCTTCGGGAATAAAAATGTCCTTGTATCGTGTCTGCGCCAGATTCGCCTCCAGCGCCTGTGATTTAAAAGTCTCGCTCATGATTATTCTTTTTCGAGTTGTTCTTCAAGAAATTCAGCGGCATCTGCCACACAGTCGGAGCAGTCGCGAAGCACCACACCCGTGTCGACACCTTTCAACATCTTGCATTGTGTTGCGCCGTTGCGGAGCTGAAACTTTGCCATAATCTGTTTCATTCCGCGAATGGCTTTCACACGATCGTCCGATGCCAATCCAAGCACCATTCCGGCACCAGTTATCGCGCCGCAAGTGCCCTCCATGTTGCCCATCCCCAGTCCGAACGGACTTCCGAGGTTTCTTGCCGTCTCCTCATCGATTCCTGCAATGTCGCAATAAGTGCAAATGAGTGCCTGAGCGCAGTTGTAGCCACGACTTTTCTTCTCCACCGCTTCTGATATTCTTGATTTCATTATAAAAAAGTTTAAAAGTCACCCAATTATTATCAAATGCAAAGATAGGAAAAATTTTTTAAACATTTTCGGCTGTAGCTATTAAAATATTTTGTAGTTTTGCATCGGTTTAAGCAACCACCGGAGCCGAATAGCGGTTTCAGTCCGAAGGCTCAGAGATATGGGAGGCAGAAATGCCTCTCTTTTCTTTTTACAAGAATCCTGTTATCTTTTTTCTGTAGATACCGGTTCTGATCTCTTTCATCGTCAGTTCTACAAGTTTTCCATACTTATTCTGAAGCATGATATTTCCGTATGGTATTTCATTTCGCAAAAGATAATCTATAGCTTCTTTTAACAAGCCAGCATCCATATTTACAAGTTTGAGTATTATTGTGCCAGCTTGCATAAAACCATGTTCAAGTTCCTTGGCAAGAGTGTTCGCATTTGTTGTGACACAATATTTAAAATCGGCAAGTCGGTATATTTTACCCATCTTTATTAAACTATCTGAACATACCACATCATCAAGTTCAGGCAGAAACACTACAGAAATACCCACTTTGTTCAGTTCATATGCCATCTGTTTCGTCTGCTCCCATGTTGAAGTCTTAGGTCCTTTATTTCCTGGAAATATTTTTGTACTATAACCATCTATAGTATTGATAATCATCGCTCTATCATCATTCATCACACTTTCAAAAATGGCGTTCTTCTCCTTGATACCCCTCGCCTCGTTAACTCTTTGCAAAATATTTGCCGAAAACGGTTCAAAAGATAAATGTGTTTTTTGTTCTATGTTTCGCAAAGATTCCACAGATAATGATTTTGAATTCCGATGATGCAAAATTAATATTTTTTTCGCTTTTAAAGTTCAAAAAACAAAAATTATTATTATCTTTGCGGTTTGAATCATCAAATTGTTGAATTGCAAATATTAAAAGATATATAACATGGAAAAGATTAAAGTAGGCATCAACGGTTTCGGTCGTATCGGCCGTAACGTTTTCCGCATCTGCTGCGAGCGTCCTAACATCGAAGTGGTGGGCATCAACGACCTCACAAGCACCAAGGTTTTGGCACATCTTCTGAAATACGACTCAACACAGGGCAAGTTCCCTGGCACTGTCGAATATGACGAGACAGCATTGATTGTCAACGGAGTACGCGTTCCTGTCACTGCTGAGAGAGCTCCTATCAACATCAAATGGAGCAAGACTCCCGACGTTGTCGTCGAGTCGACGGGTATCTTCCGCTCTAAAGAGAGCAGCAAGGGCGGCTACGGCGACCACCTCAAGAACGGCGCCAAGAAAGTGATTCTTTCAGCCCCTTCAAAAGACGCCATCGACGCCACCATCGTGGTGGGTGTCAACAATAACGAGCTCACCGACGAGGTCGAATGCGTGTCAAATGCATCATGCACAACCAACTGTCTGGCTCCTGTCGCCAAGGTCTTGAACGACCGTTTCGGCATCGAGCAAGGCTACATCACGACAATACACAGCTACACCAACGACCAGGTCATCTTGGACGGTCCGCACAGCGACCTTCGCCGCGCACGTTCAGCCGCCTTGTCACAGATCCCGACGACAACAGGTGCTGCAAAGGCTGTGGGTATCGTCATTCCCGAGCTCAACGGCAAACTCGACGGCATCGCGGTGCGTGTCCCTACCCCGACAGGCTCACTCGTCGACCTCGTGTGCACACTGAAGACAGAAGCCACCAAGGAGCAGATCAACGCCGCCATGAAAGAGGCAGCCGAAGGCCCGATGAAAGGCGTCCTCGAATATACCGAAGACCCTATCGTGAGCTGCGACATCATCCACAACCCGCACTCATCAATCTTTGATGCCGACAGCACCATGGTGATGGGTAAGATGGTTAAGATCTTGTCATGGTACGACAACGAGTGGGGCTATTCAAACCGTATGGTCGACCTCATCGAGATGATGAAGTACTAAGCGATTTCAGTGCCTTTACGAAATTATTGATGTCGTCTTCTGTGGTGTCGAACGAACACATCCAGCGGACGACATCATTGTCTATATCCCAATCATAGAAGAAATAGCGTTTCTGCAGCTCCGTCCACACGTTGCGAGGCAGCTTCACGAAGACGCCGTTCACCTGAACGGGATACATCACCTGCACCTGCGGGATGTCTTTCACTGCGTTATACAGCATCTGCGCCATACGGTTGGAATGTTCGGCGTTTCTGCGCCAGAGGTCGTCTTTGAAATATGCCTCGAACTGCACAGCCAGAAAACGCATCTTCGAGCATAGCTGAAGCCCTTGTTTGCGGCGGTATTTGTAGTCTTTCGCCAGCTCAGGATTCAGAAACACCACCGACTCCCCTATCATCAGGCCGTTTTTGGTGCCGCCGAATGAGACCACGTCGACGCCGGCATCTGTCGTCATCTCCTTGAAGGTGCAGCCCAGCGCCACTGCCGCGTTGGCGAGACGCGCACCGTCGACATGCAGATACATGTTGTAGCTATGCGCCAGCTCCGCCAAAGCCTTGATTTCGTTGATGGTATATAACGTGCCGAGCTCGGTTGACTGCGTTATCGTTATCGCCTTAGGCTGCGAATGATGCTCAAAACCGAAGCCATGCAGACGTGTCTTCACCAGCTCAGGAGTGAGTTTCCCGTCGGGAGTGTCGACAGTGAGCAGGCGGCATCCCACGATACGTTGGGGAGCACCGCATTCATCCACGTTCACGTGGGCTGTCTCAGCGCAGACCACAGCCTCATGCGAGCGCACCATAGCGTCGATGGCCATGGTGTTGGCGCCGGTGCCGTTGAACACAAACGACACGACAGCCTGTTCGCCGAAATGTTTTTTGAACAGTTGCTCCACACGGGCGCAATATTCATCGTCGCCGTAAGCCAGCGCGTGGTCGACGTTGGCATCGGCTATAGCCTTCAAAACCTCGGGACTGATGCCCGAATGGTTGTCGCTTCCGAATCCTCTTCTCATTTTATTTTATTTTTGACATAAATTTCTGAATATCAACTATATATCTCACATGAACGCCCTCTCCGATGATGCCGTCGTCGTCGCAAGCCGACACTCTGAATGTGAGTTTGCGTCCCTCTATTTCCTCAAGGACGGCGGTGGCTTTCACTGTGGCGCCGAGTTTTGAAGGCTTCACGTGCGAGGTGCTTATATGCGCGCCCACGGTAGACGAGCCTTCGGGCAGGTCGTTCTCAACGGCAGTCATGGCTGCGTTTTCCATGAGACCTATCATGGCAGGGGTGGCGAACACGTCGAGGCCGCCGGAGCCGTATGTGCGGGCGGTGTTGCTGTCATTTACGACAGTCTCCGAAGTATGTGATAATCCGATGTGTAACATTTTATAATATTTGATTTGCAAAAATAATAATTTTTTTAATACACCCGTCATTTCGACCGAAACGTAATGAAATGTAGCGAAATGGAGACCTGAGCTTGCGAAAGCATTCACCTTTAGTGAATAAATCACCGCCATTTGAATGGTTCGGAATTGTTCAGATGGCGGTGATTTCTCCACTCCCTACGGTAGGTCGGAATGACGTCATAAGAATTTTAGTTGTTTCTTCCAATATTTCCAGTCGGGCATCATCTCAGTCATGAGGGCGTAAAATCCTGCCTGGTGGTCGAAGTATACGAGGTGGCACATCTCGTGTATCATAACCTGGCGGATGCAGTTTTCGGGGAGCTTTATCAGCTGGAGATTGAGGCTTATATGACCTTTTCGGGAGCAGCTTCCCCAACGGGACCTCATGTCACGGATGCCGATTTTTGTCGGTGCGACGTTATATTTGCGGAATTTCCCGATTATTGGCGGAAGCAGTTCGCTGAAAACGGTTTTAGCCTGGTTTTTGTACCAATTATTCAACAGCTTTTCTACTATTTCTGGAGATTTTGAATTGACAATCAAAGAGTTACCTTCAATTTTAACTGAGTTTGTGTTGCTTTCAACCACCTGAAGCGTATATTTTTCGCCAAGATAGTGATGAATCTCTCCTGAGACATACTTTTTCTGTTGATTATCAGCGTTTTGCAGCCTGTCGAGATGATTAAAAATCCATCTGCGGTGTTGGTTCAGGAATGCCAGCATGTCGCTTTCGCGGTACAGCAGCGGGGCTTTCACCTCTATCACGCCGTCGCGACGAATCCGTGCCGTGATGGAGCGCCGACGCTGGCGTTTCAGCTCGCAGTGAAACTCTTTGCCGTTGATGGAAATCGTTTTAATCATTTTGCAAAATTATGAAAAATTTGTATTTTTGCAAAAATTTTAATCATGAAAAAATTAGCAATAATAATCATTTTGATGACCATGTCGATTTTTGGTTTCGCGCAAGACTGGTTCGGTTCTAACGTTTACAAGGCCGACAACGAGAGGATTATCGCCTCAAAGGATTATCCCGAGGTGGTTTTTATAGGGAATTCAATAACCGAGTTCTGGGCTTATTTTCATCCAAACTTCTTCACTGACAATCATTTCTGTGGAAGAGGCATCAGCGGTCAGACCTCGACTCAGATGCTTGTGAGGTTTACCGACGATGTGGTGGCGCTTCGTCCGAAGGCGGTGGTCATCATGGCTGGCACCAACGATGTGGCACACAACGAATATTGGGTGTCGCCCGAGCAGGTCGTCGAAAACATCAAAACCATGTGCAACATCGCCAAAGCCAACGGCATCGTCCCGATTATCAGTTCGATACCGCCATGCAAGGCGTTTCCGTGGAGACCCTCGATTCAGAATGTCGGACAGACCATCTTGGATATCAACAACAGCCTGAAAGAGTATGCCTCAGCTAACGCGATAGTTTATGTCGACTACCATTCAGCTCTCGCCGACGAGCAGCTCGGCTTGCCGAAAACAATGAGTGACGACGGCTGCCATCCGAATGCAGATACCTATTATATTATGGAGGAGTTGGTGCTGAAGGCGATTCAGAAAGCTATATGATTTTTAGGCTCTCGCAGATTTCGCAGATTTAATAGATTTTTCTGTTCTTTCACAAGGATTTTGTTCGTTGACACTCACGGATTAGCGCAGATTTGTTTCTGCGGTATCTGCGATATCTGCGTGAAAGATTTTATTTCTGCATTTTCAGTTGTTCCAAAGCCCTGCAGAGCTGGTCGGGGCATGATGTAGGTTTGTTTCCGCAGCGTATTCCTTCGAGTTTGTTTATGACGTCGTCGATTTTCTGACCTGTCACGAGGCGGCAGATGCCTTGGAGGTTTCCGTTGCAGCCGCCGAGGAAAGCCACGTTTTGGATGATGTCGTCTTCGTCGGCGGTGACGTCGATGAGTATTGAGCAGGTGCCCTGGGTGGTGTATTGGAGGTGTTTCATTTTATCTTGTAATTTCTTTGTAAAGCGACAATCCTTTCACTGTGAGGAGGTATTTCTGGCGAGGATGGTGGGGTTTATCTGGATATAACATTCGAATATAACCTTCAGTAATAGCTTGATTCAGATAAAGATTCAAAAAATTATCACGACCTTTAAGACCAATGCCATTCATCATTATTTTGACAGACATTTCTTCTTCTCCCACAACTTTTATCAAATCAATTATGTTTTGATTGTCTGTATGAAACTTATCCTGCACCTGTCCTGTACTTGTCTTATACTTGTCCTGTACTTGTCCTGTACTTGTTGGGTCTGCCAAATTTGGCTGTATTCTCCACTCTTCCGTATGATGAATATGCAGATAACGGTTTCGCAGATCCCATTGCTCACCAAGAAGCAGGTTGCGGAAAAATCTTTCCAAATAAATTGGAGAATAATCAATGCCTTTCACCGCGCTTTTGTAATTGGCGCGGACGAGTGCGTTACGAAAATACCAAGAATGCTTGGCAAACATATCGTTAGTCACTTCAAAACCCAACGACCTCAGATATTGGATTATGAAAACCGCGGTTGTTCGGGTGTTTCCCTCGCCAAAAGCGTGGATTTGCCAAAGATCTGAAGTAAATCTGGCGATATGTTTTATCAAATCATCCTGAGAGATGCCTTTGTAGCTGAATTCGCGTTCTTTTGCGATATCGTATTCCAAAGCACGGTGCAAGTCTTGCCAAAACAGATAATCGACCGTGTCCCATTCCAGCGCCCATTCCTTTTTGGAGATGTCACATTTGCGCAGTTGGCCAGCATGTTTGAAAACCCCGTCAAAAATTTTCCGATGTAAGGCCATATAGCCTCTAACTGAGAAATCGAGAGTGTTGGTAGCCAGTATTTCCTGGATGTTGCTCGACACGCTATCCGCTTCCTGACACTCATAGTCATCCGGTTCGCGCTTGGTTTTTGTTTGATAATATTCTTTAATGCGCCGTTTAACCTCATCTGACGAAATCTCCCCTTCGATATGCTTTTGAGCGGTCTCTCGCAGATAATCCGACACACGAAGTCCGTCTACGGCCTGCAAGCCGATAGCCGTCTCCCAGTTCAGAGCCTTTTCCTTTTGCGACGGCTCCCCTTGCCGGATGTACTCATCGAAGTTAAGATATGGATGATTGTCAGACATTTATATACGAATGATTGTATTTGCAAAGATACAAACTTTTTCAATCATATAGCTGGTTTATTGGAAAAAAGTTTACGGTTTACCGTTTACTGTTTACTGATTGGGAAAATATAGTATTTTTGCAGCAGGAATTTTTGAATCCTCCCTCCCACTGAGCATTTTAAAACAATTATTAACCCCAAAGTAATCGCCAGGTTGCTTTTTGGAATTGTATTAATTTATTGATTTTAAAATGTTTAACGATATGAATGATAAAAGAATTGAAACTAAAAACGCACCAATTGAGACTGGAAAATTCGGTCCAGTTTACAGACAATTTGCAGAAAAACCCAAGGAAGCCATAAGATTTCTTCGTGAGAATAAAAATGGAGAATGCATTGCAGCTTTACATCGAAACGATATCGGAGATATTGATATAGTTTGGGGTGAAATTTCCGACCCGGTCAAACACAAAGGATTTGGATTAGCCCATATAATAGACAAACATGAGTTGGAAATCAATCGTCTTGGATTCAATATTGAAGATTTTATACCAATTGTTGTTCAGTTTGGAAATTTCAATCTTAAAAAATCGGATGATCAGAAAAAAGTGTTTGAAAGCGAGACATTTAGATTTATTATTGCATTGGAAAATAGCTCGAACGGAACAACCAAAAAATGGTTACTGACAGCATTTGATATAATAAAAAGACCGAAGTAAAACCTCGGTCTTATATTGTTCGTCACTGTCAAAAACATCGACGCTGACAGTCTTCGTTACCTACGCTGTATGGTAAAACGACCCTGCAAAAATACAAACTTTTTTCAATCGCGCAGCCGGTTTTTGAAAAAAAGTTTAGAGTTTCCTCACTTCCCCGCCATACTCACGGATATAAAGTCCGTAATCGGTATAGACCTCGATGTCGCGGCCATTGGAGGCCAGGAGGATGTCGAGGATGTGGTGCCCGTTGAACTCGGTGACGCGGCTCCAGCTGTTGCTGCCCATAGTGGCCCGCTGCAACTGTCGGTCGTCGTTAGGATTGATGCGGTAGATGAAACCGCCTATTTTTACTGCTTGTGCCATTTCTCATTAAAGTTTTGAATAGCACTGCAAAAGTAAGAAAATTTGAAATATACCGTTAACTATCGCCGATAAGTTTGTCAGGAAAAGACAAATAACACAACAGTCATACGATAAATCGGAATTTATCTGACCGTTCATTAAAAGTGGAAGCAACTCGTCACGCTGCTTAGTCAATTCTTTATTTTCATTAATTAGTCCCATTTGTCGATGCTTAATACCCGACACGTTGTCCGCCTCATACTTATCGGCATAATCTTTGTCGTGAACGGTTTTTGTGATATAGTAATTCCTAATACGTTCACGTGCTTCGTCGATGGTAACCTCCCCTTCAATGTTTTTTCGTGCGGTTTCCTTAAGGTAGTCGGATGTTGTAAGTCCATCTACTGCTTGCAATCCTATGGCAACGCGCCACGCATCGGCACGTTCCTTCATCGCAGGCTCCCCTTGCCGGATGTACTCATCGAAGTTCAGATATGGATGATTGTCAGACATTTAACGTGTAAATTATTGTTTTTGCAAAGGTACAAAAAATTTTTGAAAGTTCAGAGGTTTATTTTATATTATCTTGTTCCTTTTCCCTTGATGGAAAAGGAACCGAAAAGATCAAGCGCCATACAATGCTCTGCCGCCGCCGTATGGCGCGGGCCGGTGCTGTAAACCATATGGGGCAAAGCCACATCTATAAATTGGTAAGTTTTTGTTCTACGATAAAGTTGCGCAGTT
>CADAFC010000060.1 GCA_902787095.1 uncultured Bacteroidia bacterium | reverse complement strand
AAATCAAGAAGATGGGCGGCTACGAGAAGCTGTACCGTATTAAACTCGAGGCCGACCACCTTGCGAAACTGGCATGGGAAGGCGCGAAGATGCGTTACGGCGAGAACCTCACCGACGAACAGAAGGAACGCATCAACTTCGAGCTGCATACCATGAAATCCATGGGTTTCCCTGGTTACTTCCTCATCGTGGCCGATTATATCCGTGGCGCCCGTGAGGAGCTCGGCGTCTCTGTGGGTCCGGGTCGTGGCTCGGCGGCAGGCTCCGTGGTGGCTTACTGCTTGAAAATCACCGATGTGGACCCGCTGAAATACGACTTGCTGTTCGAGCGTTTCCTTAACCCTGACCGTATCTCATTGCCCGATATCGACGTGGACTTCGATGACGACGGCCGTGGCAAGGTGCTCGACTGGATTACTAAGAAATACGGCAAGGAGAAGGTGGCTCATATCATCACTTACGGCACCATGGCTGCGAAATCCGCCATACAGGACGTGAGCCGCGTGCAGAAGATACCTCTTTCTGAAGTCGCCACAATAAAAAGTTTCATCCCTGACCGCAATTTCCCAGAAAATATCAAGGATGAGAAAGGCAAGTCACCGAAGGTGAACCTCAAAAACTGCTACAAATACGTGCCTCAGCTTAAAGATATGCTCAACGGCGAAGACGAGAACGTGTCGTCGATGCTGACGTATGCCAGCGAACTCGAAGACACTAACCGTCAGATTGGTATCCATGCCTGCGGCGTCATCATCGGTGCTGACGACCTGACGAAGTTCGCACCAGTCTGCACCATCAAAGATAAGGATACAGGCGAGGATGTGCTTGTAACCCAATACGATGGACATGTGGTCGAGAACGTCGGTCTCATCAAGATGGACTTCCTTGGCCTGAAGACTTTGACGCAAATCAAAGACGCTCTTGCGAATATCAAGAAAACCCACGGTATCGACCTCGATATCGACCATATCCCGATTGACGACAAGGAGACTTTCGCTTTGTTCAGCTCCGGCAACACCATCGGCACATTCCAGTTTGAATCGCCGGGCATGCAGAAATATCTTAAGGAGCTGCAACCTTCTGTATTTGAGGACCTTATCGCTATGAACGCACTCTATCGTCCGGGCCCGATGGACTACATCCCGACGTTTATCGCACGTAAGCAGGGCAGGGAGCCTATAGAATACGACTTCCCGGAGATGGAGAAATATCTCAAGGACACCTACGGCGTGACGGTGTATCAGGAGCAGGTGATGCTTCTGTCCCGACAGCTCGCCAACTTCACCCGCGGCGAGTCGGACACCCTGCGTAAGGCTATGGGAAAGAAGCAGATAGCTAAGATGATGGAGCTCAAGGACAAGTTCATGAAACAAGGCCAGGAGCTCGGTCATGACGCGAAGACTCTTGAAAAGATTTGGAACGACTGGGAGAAGTTCGCTTCGTACGCATTCAACAAATCGCACGCCACATGTTATTCGTGGGTCGCATACCAGACGGCATATCTGAAGGCTCATTATCCGGCGGAATTCATGGCTGCGGTGTTGAACTCGAGCATCCGCGACGCAGAAGAGGTTATCTTTATGCTTGACGAATGCAAGCGAATGAAAATCAACGTGTTGCCACCGAGTGTCAACAGGTCGGAGTATAAGTTTACCGTCGATGAGAAAGGCAATATCTGCTATGGATTGGGTGGTATCAAGGGCATTGGCGAGGTGGCTGATGCCATAAAAGACGAACGTGAAGCCAATGGCCGTTTTACCAGTTTTGCCGATTTCATGGCCAGGGTGGGAGCGAAGAACCTCAACCGTAAGGTGTTGGAACAGCTTGCAAGAGCTGGTGCTTTCAGCGATTTTACCGAGTTGCATCGCGCCGCATATTTCTACATCGCTCCAGGCGAGAAGATGAACTTTATCGAGAAGTCGATAAAGCAGGTGAATGCAAGCAACGAACGTAAAAACAATGCACAGATCGACCTTTTCGGCGAACTCGAGGCGGCTGGAGGTGACGACCTGTTCAAACTCGACATCCCAGAATGTGAGCATTGGTCGAACATCAAGATGCTTGACGAGGAAAAAGAAGCCATAGGATTCTATCTCAGCTCGCATCCGCTTGACGCATACGAATATACAATCAGGTATTTCGTTGACACCAAGCTCGAAAATCTGAAGAATGTCATAGAAACAAAGAAAGGCACGACGATTCATATTGCCGGAATAGTGACAAATTCAGCCGAGATGACTTCAAAAGCAGGTAAGCCTTTTGGTAAGTATGTCATTGAAGATCAGACGAGTAGCTATGACTTTGCGCTGTTTGGCGAGACATATTTGAAATTCCATCATCTGTTTGTCTTGGGAACACCTTTATACATTACGGGTATTGTCCAAGAGCCGTATTACAACAGGAATTTGGAGGATGACAAGAAACGTCCGAACGAGTTGAAGGTGTTGGAAGTCAAGTTACTTGACGAGGTGTTTGATAAATCGAAGCGTGAGGCGAAATTTGTATTGAATATCACTAAGTTGACGAGCGAAAATGTCAAAATTATCATTGACATCATCAAGGAAAACCCTGGAAATCAGCCGTTTTCTGTGCTTTTGGTTGACAAAGAGCACAACATGACATGTTCGACGCATCCTGCGAAAGGCAATATCAATGCGGAGGCGGTTTTCAAAAAAATGAACGATTATGCTGATTTGGTGACGTATGATTTGTTAAAATGATTATCTTTGCAAAAATTTATTAACGAAAAAATATTTAAAACTATGGCAATGCAAATCAATGAACAGAACTTCGAAGCTGAAGTTTTGAAATCTGAACTTCCTGTAATGGTTGACTTTGGCGCAACATGGTGCGGTCCGTGCCGCATGATTGCTCCTTATATGGATCAGATCGCTGACGAATACGCCGGCAAGGCAAAAGTCGTGAAAGCTGACGTTGACGAATGTGGCGCTCTCGCCGCACAGTTCGGCATCAGAAACGTGCCTACGGTGTTGTTCTTCAAGAACGGTGAAGTCGTAGAGAAACACGTCGGCGGCGCTCCAAAGGCTGTGTTCGAGGAGAAACTGAAGAAGTTTATTTAAGGCTATAAGCTTTAGTCGTCATTTCGACTGGAGCGGAGCGGAATGGAGAAATCTCATGAGATTTCTCGACTTCACTTCGTTTCGCTCGAAATGACGAATTCATATATGTCATTGGATCAGAAAAATATCGCGCCTCTTGGAAGTC
The DNA here is from genome assembly GCA_902787095.1 of uncultured Bacteroidia bacterium. GTDB lineage: Bacteria > Bacteroidota > Bacteroidia > Bacteroidales > F082 > Limimorpha. The sequence continues at coordinate 8,302 of CADAFC010000060.1, read as the reverse complement.
TTGAGTTCCACGCCCGGCAGATTGTCGAGGGCTTCATCACGGGACTTCACAAGAGTCCGTTTCATGGGTTTTCAGTCGAGTTTGCGGAACATCGCCTGTATAACACCGGCGAGCCCATCCGTAATATCGACTGGAAGCTTTATGGCCGGACTGATAAGCTTTTCGTCAAGCGTTTTGAGGAGGAGACCAACCTCCGCTGCCAACTGGTTATCGATACCAGCTCAAGCATGTATTTCCCTGTAAAACAAAAGCTTGACTACCAAAATCCAAACAAACTTTGGTTCTCTGTCTACAGTGCAGCGTCTTTAATGGAGCTGATGCGCCGCCAGCGTGATGCCGTGGGCTTGGATTTGTTTGACGACGACATCACGATACACACCGATGCCAAGCTTTCTCCAGTGCATATCAACATGATTTACAACGAGTTGGAGAAGCTTTTGCTGCCTTACGACAAAAACCGGAAACAAAGCACCAACGCAACAGCCTGTTTGCACAAGATTGCCGAGATGACGCACAAACGCTCGCTTGTGGTAATTTTCAGCGACATGATTGACAGCCTTGAGTCGCACGACGACTTGTTTGCGGCGCTCGAGCATCTGCGTTACAACAAACATGAGGTGGTTCTGTTCCATGTTCATGACGGACTGCTCGAACAGAAACTCGAGTTCGAAAACCGTCCGTATCGTTTTGTGGACCTCGAATCGGGCGACGTGGTGAAACTCAACCCGACAGAAGTCAAGACCCAATACGAGCAAATCATGAAGGCGCGAAAAGACGAGCTTCTCCGCCATTGTTACCAATACCAAATCGACTATGTCGAAGCCGACATCAACAAGCAGTATGACCAGGTGCTGACAGCGTATCTCATCAAGAGACAGAAGCTATATTAAACCAAGTCATTTCGACCGAAGCCGATAGGTGTAGTGGAGACCCGAGCAAAGCGAGAGCTTTCACCTCTGGTGAAAAAATCTCCTAACAAATCTAATTATTATCTACAATTTCCAAACCAGCTGCAGCTTCCCATCGGTCTTCACGTTCCCTTCGATCCTTTCCAACCCGCTGCCAATCTCGTTGACATCACTGTATATTGTGCTGCCGATTTTTGCGTTTACCGACAGCCCCCATCGGAGCTTGACCTTGCCTAACAGATAGATTCTCACGCCTTTATGATAAAAACTGCCAATCGAAAATGAATTCAACACATCGTTTTCGTATGCATAAACCGCACCGCTCGGACTGTCGAACAAGACATATCTGAAGGCAAAGCTAAACGGCTGATTCTCAGGATTATACAGAATATCTTGATATATCAGATACGAACTGACACCCGTTTCATAACCGGTGTTGTTAATGTTGTATTCCACACGGTTTTTCAAGGTGAAATTATAACCAATAGGGTAGGCAATGTGGAATCTCAGCGACATTTTTCGTTCATGTATCAGCTCGCGCATATAGATGTTCTCGCTGCTGCCGTTCTTTTCTTTGTCTTTGTATCGTAACTCGATGAAAAACAATGATTTGCTATTGATTTCATGATTAATTTGCAAGTTGTATTCTTGTGTCCTGCTTGGAGCGTATGCCGTGGTCTTGAGCCAGTCGGATTGTGGAAAATCGGCGGTGGCGATAAGTTTCCATTTCGGCGCAAAAGTGATTGATGTTGAGAGATATAGACCTTTCTCGTTGCGCGGATTGCTGCCTGACGAGAAGGCGTTACTGTAGAAATTGTGGTATTTCTTGTCGTAATATCTGTAAAACACAGTGATATCAATGTATCCAGCGGGTTGCACTGTAGTCCCGAACACCACAGCAGGCGCAAGATTGTCGCTAATGGCGGCCTCACCGTAAAATGCCCATTTTTTTAATACGTAATAGAAGTCAACTCCTTGATTTACAAGTGTTTTGCCTTTAAAATAAAAGGTGTTGTACAGTCTCGGGTCGGGTATCAAGGCGTTACTCAAGTCTGTTCTGTGGATAGTGTAGCCTACTTGAAATCTTGAGCCTTTGTAACTGATGTTTCCACCAATAAGCTGTTGCGTAATAGCGTGGCGGTCAATGAGTTCACCATATGTGCGATGCAGTCCTGTCTGTTGCAGTGCTGTCACATGGTTCTCTTCGTCGAGGGTGTCGGTGGCACTGAGGTTAGCGTCGACTTTTTTGTGTGAGTAAAACATTGTGAGGGCCCAATGCTTGTAACTCAAAGTTGTTGCGGCTCCACGCAGGTATCCCGTCTCGTTGGCTGATTTCGAGGCACGGATAGCTTTGCTTTTCCTCATGAGCGAGCCTCCGCTTGCCGAGAACGCCGCGCCTGTTGACATCGTAACTCCCTGACCGAACGCGAGTTGATAGTCGCCAAGTGCCAGCGTCTTCACAAATTTCCAGTCATGGATAACGAAATGAAACGAAGCGAAATCGATGGTTTTATATGCCTTGTCGCCAATCATCCGCTTGATTGAATCGTTGATTTTCGGAGTGAAGAGATACTCGCCGGCATCTTTCTCGAGCGCAAAACCCGCCTCGACCTTGTCACGAAACGAGAAATTGTATCTCAGATACAGTTTTTGCGGGCTCCCAAGGTATTTTTTACTCGGGTTTTCATACAAAACAGAGTCGCTAACATCTTGATAACCAGACTTTTTGTTAAAACATTGCTCCACTTGAAACTGCACCTGCTGTTTGCTCCGTTTCCACACATCTTTAAGCCTCAATTTCTCGTTCTCCTTGGGTTTTTCAAAACAAATCAGAGGTTGTATGATGTTGAATGTCATCTCGTCGATGCCCTCCACGAATTTCAATTCCTCAAAACTCATGATATCACCGAAATTTTTTCGATATAAACTTATGTTTTCAACGATAAAAATATTAACCAAATGTAACTCAATGAGTTGTGATAGCTCTTCCGGATTATTGACATTGATTTTATGTTCGCAGATATCCCAATAGTTTTCAATGAGTTGTGTATAATCCACCTCATCATCAGTCTCATCAACCATGCGCTCTATCTGGTCAATAATGAGGTCATCGGTGATGGTGTTTTGCGCCCAAAGCGAAAACGGGAGCAGTAAAACTAATAAAGGTATCAGTTTTTTCATGGCTTTTGTTCTTTGATTTTGAAAACTAAACTGGCATGGAATGTCGTCCCCGTGAGCTGGTTCATTGTGGCGGAGACGTCAATAATTACTCGACTTACGGTATATCCGACACCGAAACATGCAGTACCAGGATTGGTATGGACACCGGCTCTGACATAAAAACTTTTCGTGGTGTGATATTCCAGTCCGAAACGGTAATCCATCTTGCGATCGGAGTCGTATTCCACCTCTGTTGCCATGATAAAATCTTTCGTGATTGTGTAAGACAACCCGAACCTGAAAACTATCGGAACATGTTGATTATAAATAGTTTTCAGCTTGACATGAATCGGATTGAAGATGTAAACCCCAAGACATAAATAATCAGTGATGTCAGATTGGATGCCCAATTCAAATGTCGCCGTTCGTCGTGTGGTGTAATCGCCTGAGAACCTAAACGACAGATAATCAAGCTTTAAGCCCATCTTCAGATATGGTCCGAAGTCACGGGCGAAAGCAAGTCCGACATTGTTTTCGTTATAATTCTCGAATCCGAAGCGGCTATAGGAGACCCCGAGAGTGCCTATATTAATAGGTATGACAAATCCGGCGTTCGCATAGCTTAACTCTTTCATTAAGAATCGGTTCTCGTACGAGATTCCGGCACTGAGACTTCGCCATTGTGCCAGTCCGGCGGGGTTGTTTTGTATGCTCCAGAAATCACAAAAAGCTACTGAGCAGCTGCCCATCGAAGTGCTTCTGCCACCAACGTTTCCTAACAAATCCCATGAATATGCATGGATATTCAATAGGAACAATCCTATCCATAAAAGGCTTCTTTTCATTTTGAAAGTTTTTAGTTCCTGAATAATTTTTGCAAAATTACATCGTTTATATTAAAAAGTCAAGAAAATTTTTTAACTTTGTGCAAAATTTTTTGATATGGATTATTTGTTGATGATTTCGGCTATCGTGGTGATAATTATCGGCTTTATTGGCGACATTATCCCTGGAATTCCTGGCACTCCGGTAAGTTATCTGGCGTTGCTGCTGTTGCATTGGACCGACCGCATTAGTTATTCGTCGCAGTTTCTGTTGATGACGGGCTTGATTTGTGTGGTGATTACGGTTCTCGACTATATAGTGCCGGTCTGGGGCACAAAAAAATTCGGAGGCACCAAGGCGGGCACTCGAGGGAGCACTATCGGATTGGTTGTAGGCATCTTAGTGTTGCCGGCACTTGGCATCGTGCTCGGCCCGTTCGGCTTGTTAGGCATCCTCGGAGGTCCGTTCGTGGGCGCCTATATCGGTGAGAAAATGGGGGGCACACCCGACAATCTCGCATGGCGCTCGGCTTTCGGCTCGTTCATTGGCTTCTTGGCAGGCACTTTCATGAAGATAGCCTATACCTTAGTCATTGGTTTTTATGTGGTTAAGGATATTGTAAACGCATTTTTTTAGATTAATAACACGTCATTTCGACTGGAACATCGCGGAATGGAGACCTGAGCGAAGCGAAAGCATTCGCCAAGGCGAATAAATCTCATATAATTATGAAAATATTGAAAACATTATCAATGGTGTTATTCCTTATTTGTGGAATAAAATCTTATTCATGCACTAACTTCTTGATTACCAAAGGCGCAAGTGTCGATGGCTCAAATTTCATAACATACGCCGCCGACTCGCACATCCGCTACGGCGAGCTGTATTTTACCCCGGCAGCAGACTGGTCGGAAGGCTCGATGCGCGCCATTTATGACCGCAGCACCAACGAAATCAGGGGTTACGTGCCTCAGCCGGCACATACCTACCAGGTGGTGGGTTATATCAACGAACATCAGGTGGCACTGGGTGAGACGACATTCGGCGGACGTGAGGAACTGATTGATCCTAAAGGACTTATCGACTACGGAAGCTTGATGTTTATGGCTCTCGAACGCTCAAAATCGGCACGTGAAGCAATTAAAGTGATTGCTGACTTGGTTGAACAATATGGCTATGGCAGCGACGGAGAGACGTTCTCGATTTCCGACAAGGACGAGGTCTGGTATTTTGAAATCATCGGAAAAGGTGAGGAGAAAGGTGCTGTGTGGGTGGCCATACGTATCCCTGACGGATATGTGTCGGGTCACGCTAATGCCGCGAGAATACAGACATTTCCATTGAGAGACGGCAGGAAATCGATTACCGACAAAGACTGGAAAAAACTCTATAATAAAGAGGTGGAGGTGATTTACAAACACGACATCATCAAATTTGCACGTAAAAAAGGCTATTTCAACGGCAAAGACAAGGATTTCGACTTCAGCGCGGCTTACGCTCCTGTCGACTTCTCGGCTGCAAGAATATGTGATTTGCGTGTCTGGGCTATGTTTAACGAGGTGGCGGAAGGCATGGACCAATACTGGGACTATGTGACAGGCAAAGACCTTGAACACGGACGTATGCCGTTGTATATCAAGCCCGACCGACTGATATCGCTCAGCGACGTGATGTCGTTTATGCGTAATCATTACCAAGGCACGGAACTCGACAAGACACAGGATGTCGGCGCAGGCCCCTTCGGCTCGCCTTACCGCTGCAACCCCTTGTATTGGGAATACAATGGCGTGAAATATTTTAACGAACGCAGCACCGAGACAGTGCAGACAGGATTCTCGTTCATCGCACAGTCACGTAACTGGCTGCCTGACCAGGTGGGAGGCATCATCTGGTTCGGCGTTGATGACACTGGCTCAACGGTTTACACGCCATTCTACTGCTCGATATCGGAGGTGCCGATTGAATACCGTGTGGGCAATGGCGACATGCTAACTTACTCCGACAACGCCGCATTCTGGGTGTTCAACCGCCTCGCACATTTCAAATATCTGTTTTATAACAGGGTGATCGGTGATATTCAGAAAGTGCAGAATGAACTCGAAAATGGATATCAAGAACAGGTTAAAGCTGTTGACAATCAGGCCGTTGAGATGCTGAAAAACTATGGCGAGATGGAGGCAATAGCATTCCTGACCGATTTCGACGCGAAAGCTGCGGCTAACACGATCAAGAGATGGAAAGAGCTGGATAACTATCTGTTAGTCAAATACTTGGATAGTAATGTGAAACAAGAGGAGAACGGCGAGTTCAAACGTAACGGCCACGGCTATCCTGCAAAACCCAAACAACCGGGTTATCCTGATTCCTGGAAAAAACATCTGATTGAAGAAACCGGCACCCGCTTCGAACGCTAATTTTGAATTTTAAATCTTTGAATCTTTAAATCTTTAAATTTAAAACAATGAAGTCAATGACCCCTTTGGCGGAACGTCTGCGTCCGACCTCGTTGGATGGCTATATCGGGCAGGAACATCTGATAGGCCCGAATGCCGTGTTGCGTCGCGCCATCGAGAGCGGTCACATCCCATCGATGATATTCTGGGGACCTCCGGGAGTGGGCAAGACGACACTCGCTTACATCATCTCAAAACAGGTGAAACGACAGTTTTTCGTGCTTAGCGCAGTGAGCAGCGGAGTGAAAGACGTGCGCGAGGTCTATGACCGAGCGCGCATGGCTCCAGAGCCACCGATACTGTTCATCGATGAGATCCACAGGTTCTCAAAAGCTCAACAGGATTCGCTGCTCGGCGCAGTGGAAAAAGGCCTTGTCACCTTGATCGGCGCCACGACAGAAAACCCGAGCTTCGAGGTGATATCCCCATTGCTCTCGAGATGTCAGGTCTATATCTTGAAAAACCTTGAAAAAGATGACCTTAAAAAGCTGATTGTCAATGCAGTAGAGGTGCTGAAAGAAGATTATAAAAAAGAAATAATCATCGAAGAAGACGAGGCTCTGATGCAGATCAGCGGAGGAGACGCACGCAAGTTGCTCAACGCCATCGATCTCGTGGTCGGGATGCTCGACGATGCGGAGCCTGAAGCCAAGAAACTCGTTGTAAATAACGAGGTTACGACCAAATATATCCAGAGCAACCTGCTGAAATACGACCGTCTCGGCGAGATGCATTACGACATCATCTCGGCATTCATCAAGTCGATACGTGGCAGCGACCCGAACGCGGCGGTTTATTACCTCGCACGAATGATTGAAGCTGGCGAAGACCCGTTGTTTATCGCCCGAAGGATGCTGATTTTGGCATCAGAAGACATCGGAAACGCCAATCCTAACGCGCTTTTGCTCGCCAATGCATGTTTCGATGCCGTGAACAAAATCGGGTGGCCGGAAAGCAGGATTATTCTGTCTCAAACTGCAACATATCTCGCCTCGTCGGCAAAGAGCAACGCCGCAGTGATGGCTATCGACACAGCACAAGCTCTGGTGCGTAAGACCGGCAACCTCAGCGTGCCTCTGCATCTGCGTAACGCCCCGACAAAACTGATGAAAGACATTGGCTATCATGACGGTTACAAATATGCGCACGACTATCCGGGTAACTTCGTGGAACTCGAATTTCTGCCTGAAGAGATATCCGGGACACGCATCTATTCGCCTCAAGACAACCCCCGAGAAATGGAACTGCGTCGCTCGCTGAAAGCTAAATGGAAAGACAAATATGGCTACTGATAAAGAAAAAATAGCATTGATGTTCAATGACATAGCTCCGACTTATGACAAGCTGAACCATATACTCTCGCTCAACGTCGACAAGTCGTGGCGCAGGAAGGCTGTAAAACGTTTGAAAAAATCAGTGGCCGAAATGCAGAATCCGATGATTCTAGACGTGGCATGTGGCACCGCCGATTCAACGGTTCAAATCGCGAAAAGCATCGAAAACGCTGAGATTTCAGGAATCGATATTTCTGACGGAATGTTAAAAATAGGAGAGGAGAAGGTCCGACAACTCGGATTGTCAGATAGAATCAGTTTTTCGAAATCACCAGCCGAAAACATTGATTTTCAAAATGATACATTTGATGCCGTTTTTGTCGCCTTTGGGGTGCGCAATTTCTCCGACAGAATGAAAGGTTTAAGTGAAATTATGCGTGTATTGAAACCACAAGGGAGCCTGTTTGTGCTGGAACTCTCTGAGCCTCAGAATGTTATGGTGCGATGGCTATATAACCTTTATTTCAAAAACATACTTCCATATATCGGGAAAAAGCTCTCAGGACACGGCGCGGCATATCGCTATCTGCAGCAGACTGTCGAGAAGTTTCCGATGCCGAAAGAGTTTGTGAAGATGTTGCAAGATATTGGTTATCAAGATGTTAAACATAAGGCATTTTCG
>CADAFC010000059.1 GCA_902787095.1 uncultured Bacteroidia bacterium | reverse complement strand
AAGAAAGTGACTGTGGCTCTGTATGTTACGCCATCGACAGGCTGTCCCATAGGGGCTTTCACCATCTCGAGATACCATGAGCAGAAGTCGTCCCAAGTAAGCTTGTAAACGCCCATCAAAGCGTCTGACAGACGGTATTTCTCGAAGTTATCGTTCATCTCGGCAAGGACCTGGTTGTAACGTGCGTCGAACCATTTCACTGCCATCTTGGCGGTGTCAGGCTGAGCGGCTTTCTCGTCGACAGACCAGCCTTTCACAAGACGGAGGGCATTCCAAATCTTGTTGCAGAAGTTACGTCCCTGCTCACAGAGTGCCACGTCGAACAAGATGTCGTTGCCAGCTGGAGCTGAGAGCAGCATTCCCATACGGACGCCGTCGGCACCGTAGTTCTCGATAAGTTCTATCGGGTCTGGCGAGTTGCCCAATGACTTCGACATCTTACGACCAAGCTTGTCGCGGACGATGCCTGTGAAATACACGTTGCTGAACGGCACTTTTCCAGCGAACTCCTCGCCTGCCATAATCATTCTGGCGACCCAGAAGAAGATGATGTCAGGAGCGGTGATGAGGTCGTTGGTCGGGTAATAATATTTGAATTCGGCGTTGTCCGGGTCGAGGATGCCGTTGAACAGCGAGAGAGGCCACAGCCATGAGCTGAACCATGTGTCCAAAGCATCGTCATCCTGACGCAAGTCTTTCATTGTCAAATTATTATCACCCGTCTTCTCCTTTGCCAGTTTCAGAGCTTCTTCCTTTGTTTCGGCAACCACAAATCCACCTTGTGGCAGATAATATGCCGGAATCTGATGGCCCCACCACAGCTGACGGCTGATGCACCAGTCTTTGATGTTTTCGAGCCAGTGGCGATAGAGGTTGACATATTTTGAAGGATAAAACTGTATCTCACCTTTCTCTACAGGTTCGAGAGCTATCTTGGCGAGGTGTTCCATCTTGAGGAACCACTGCATAGAGAGCTTTGGCTCAATCGGCACGTTGGTACGCTCAGAATATCCCACCTTATTATTATAGTCTTCGACTTTCTCAAGCAGGTCGGCCTCCTTGAGGTCGATGACTATCTGTTTGCGCACTGCCTCGCGGTCCATTCCGACGTACATACCCGCTGCCTCGCTGATGGTGGCATCATCGTTGAAAATATTGATACTCTGGAGGTTATGTTTCTCACCGAGCATATAGTCGTTGACATCATGTGCTGGAGTCACCTTCAGACAGCCGGTACCGAACTCGATGTCGACATATTCGTCTTCGATGACCGGTATCACACGGTTCACCAGCGGCACTATGACTTTCTTGCCTTTCAGGTGCTGGTTCTTCGGGTCGTTAGGGTTGATACACATGGCGGTGTCGCCCATGATAGTCTCAGGACGTGTGGTTGCCACGACAGCATATCCGTTTTCGCCTTCAATCTTATATCTGAGGTAGAAAAGTTTGCTATGTTCCTCTTTATAGATGACTTCCTCGTCGCTCAACGCTGTCAATGCCTTCGGGTCCCAGTTGACCATACGCACGCCGCGGTAGATGAGGCCTTTTTTATAAAGGTCGCAGAACACGCGGATGACTGACTTCGAGCGGGTCTCGTCCATGGTGAACGAGGTGCGTTCCCAGTCACATGAGCAGCCGAGTTTGCGGAGCTGTTTCAAGATGATGCCGCCATGCTCGTGTGTCCAGTCCCAAGCGTGTTTGAGGAACTCCTCACGGCCAATGTCGGTCTTCTTGATGCCTTGTTGTGCCAGCTTGTTCACCACTTTCGCCTCTGTCGCGATTGATGCATGGTCTGTACCCGGCACCCAGCAGGCGTTTTTGCCCTGCATTCTTGCGCGGCGGATGAGCACATCCTGAATCGTGTTGTTTAGCATGTGGCCCATGTGAAGCACGCCTGTGACATTCGGCGGTGGTATCACGATAGTGTAAGGCTCACGCTCGTCAGGCGTTGAGTGAAAATAATTCTTCTCGATCCAGTGTTCGTACCATTTCTCTTCGGTGGTCTGCGGACTGTATTTGCTTGAAAGCTCCATATTTGTTATTTAAAGATTCAAAAAATTTAAATATTCGTTGATTAAAGTTGCAAAATTACGATTTTTCTTGTTTATGTTAAATTTTTTTTCTTATTTTTGTACGATTTTTTGAATGAAAACGAGAAAATAATTCAATGTATAATTAAAAATTAAGTTTTATGACAGCATTATCTATTTCTAACTTGTGGAATACCAATCGCACTTTGGTGATTTTGATTGGCATTCTCATCGTTGTCATCCCGTTCCTGCTTTATTATTTAAATCAGGCGAAGAAATATCACCCCAAGGGATTGATAGCGGCTGCATTGAGCAACATGGGCGAGCGTTTCGGCTATTACATCATGAACGCCATCCTGCTGTTGTTCCTCGTTTCAAAATTCGGTTTGCCGGACAAGACCGCGAGTATCATCTACTCGGTGTTTTATTTTGGAATTTACGTGTTGAGTTTGGTGGGTGGTATCATCGCCGACCGCACTCAGAACTATCCACGCACCATCCAGTGGGGTTTGATTATCATGGCTGCAGGTTATGTGGGCTTGGCTATCCCGATGTTCAGCAAGGACGCCAACGGCATCATCCTTGACAACGGCGGCACATGGTGGGGCATCTTGATCTTCACATGCTTTGCATTGCTCTGCATCTCATTTGGTAACGGTTTGTTCAAAGGCAACCTGCAGGCTCTCGTCGGCAAATTGTACGACAAGTTTGAGGTTGAGGCCGCTGAAAAAGGTCCTGAGGCATTGGCCGAAGCGAAAGACCGTCGCGACAGCGGTTTCCAGATTTTCTACGTGTTCATCAACATCGGTGGTGTTATCGCCCCATTCGTGGCTCCTATGCTCCGCAACTGGTGGTTGAAGGCTCATAACTTCGTCTACAACGCCGACATGCCGGCACTTTGCCACCAATATCTCGCCAACGGCGAACAAACACAGAAGTTCACCGAAAACATGGCCAAGTCATTGGTTGACGCTGGCTCAGCACCGACCGACCTCGTGACATTCAGCTCACAGTATATCGACGTGTTCAACACAGGTGTCCACTACGCATTCATCGCATCAGTGGTCGCCATGATGATCTCACTTATCGTATTCCTCTGCACAAAGAAGATTTTCCCACAGCCTTCAAAGAAAGAGAAAGCTGAAGTTATTGAATACACTCAGGAGGAAAAACTCGCAATGGCAAAGGAAATCAAACAGCGTTTGTATGCTTTGTTTGCAGTTCTCGGCATCGCCATCTTCTTCTGGCTCTCGTTCCACCAGAACAGCCAGTCGCTGACATTGTTGGCACGTGACTTCGTTATCACCGACTTCTTCCCTGCTGAGATTTGGCAAGCACTCAACCCATTGTATGTCATTATCTTAACACCTATCGTAATGGCAGCATTCGCATGGCTCGTAAGAAAAGGCAAGGGCGTTTCAACACCTCGCAAGATCGCTTACGGTATGGGTATCGCTGGTTTGGCTTACCTCTTCCTGATGATTCTCTCAATCACTTGCAAATATCCTTCAGGCGAAGAGTTCCGTGAAATGGATGCAGCTACAATGGCAGCTGCTGGTCTCGCAAAATCAGGACCATGGGTGCTCATCGTGACTTACTTCTTCCTGACCGTCGCTGAGTTGTTCATCTCACCTCTCGGACTTTCGTTCGTATCGAAGGTGGCTCCTCGTCACATGGTGGGTCTCTGCCAGGGCTTGTGGCTCGGTGCAACAGCTATCGGCAACCTGTTCATCTTCGTCGGACCTCTCATGTACGACGCATGGGACATCTGGATCTGCTGGGGTGTGTTCCTCGCAATCTGCGTGGTCTCAATGTCAGTGATGTTCGGCATGGTTAAATGGCTGGAGAAAGTTACTGCGTAACAGATAACAGTTAAAAGATAAAAGTAGGGACGCACAGCGTGCGTCCCTACATTTTCAGATTATGAAAAATTTGTCAAAAGAAGAATTTGAAATCTATTGTCTGTTGATTGCAGCTGATGCGGATTTCGACATCACAAAGCAGGAGCTTATCGCGATGGGTGCGCATACCGACCCGCAGACGTTTGTAAGGATTTACAACGGCTTCGAGGCGGACAACGCGACGACAAGAATCGAGACAATTCGCGAACACAAGGCAATATATATCAAAGACGAGCTCGACAGGCAGAATCATTTCGAGAGAATGAAAAGAGTGTTCTTCGCCGACGGAAAATTCCAAGCGGCGGAACAGAGCGTATTCACGATGTTACGAAAGCTTATATGAGATTCCTCGCCCCTTCGGGGCTCGGAAAGACAGCCCCGGCGGGGAAACAAAATGGCGCGGCATGCGGGAACTTACTGAATTGTAAGAACTTACAAACCGCGCCTCATTTATAATCATTAATGAATTGTCATTCCGAATGTAGCGAAGCGAAGTGAGGAATCTCAATATCTTTTTCGGTTTTTATCAGAATAAAGCAAAAACACCGCTGGCTTCTTGTTCCAGTCGTATTTCATTTTTTTCCATTCGGAAATGGGCTGGCTGACGATGGTCTCATCCTCCATGGTGATGTCGCTCGCCACGCAGAGCATGGTGTTAGGATGACAGTTTTTCACCAGCTCCTCAACCATCGCGTTGTTGCGGAATGGTGTCTCGATGAACATCTCCGTCTCATCGTTTGCAAGTGATTGACGCTCAAGCGATTTGATTTTCTGAACACGTTCTGGGTTTTTTATTGGCAGGTAACCATGGAAACAGAACGACTGTCCATTGAATCCAGAGGCCATCAGAGCAAGAATCATCGCATTGGGGCCGGTGAGCGGCACCACCTGGACGCCTGCCTGATGTGCTAATTCAACAATAAGTGCGCCTGGGTCGGCGACACATGGCGTTCCCGCCTCCGACATAAGTCCTATGTCCTGCCCGTCGAGTACCGGGCCGAGATACGTCATCAGGTCAGGATTCTGCGGGTTGTGCTTGTCGAGTTCCACAAAAGTGAGCTCATCGATAGGGCACGGCATGTGCATCTTGCTGAGCATCCTACGAGCGGTTCTCACGTTCTCAACCACAAAAAATCTCAGAGTCCTGACGATTTCGAGCGTCCCTGCAGGGATGACCTGTTCAGCCGAGGTGGCTCCGAGGAGCGTCGGCACGAGGTATAGCTTTCCAAATTGTTGATTCATAACGACTTATTGAAGATTCTCTTCTATCTTATCGGCCACCGCACGGAACTGTTTGTCGGTCTCCAAAAGGTTGACGACGGTTTTTAGCGAGTGTATCACCGTGGCATGATCCTTGCCACCGCACTGTTCGCCGATGATGTTGAGCGACGCCTTGGTGTATTTCTTGGCGAAATACATCGAAAGCTGGCGGGCCTGCACCACGTTGCGTTTTCTTGTGGAAGTGAAGAAGTCGGCCTGCGATGTGCCCATCTCCTCGCACACTATGCTGATGATGTAACTTATTGTCACTTCGCGGTTTGAGTTGTTCACGAAGCGTTCCACCATCTGTTTTGCCAAGTTGATGGTGATGGCTTTTCTGTTAAGCGACGACTGGGCTATAAGCGAGATCAGGAAGCCTTCCATCTCGCGGATATTGGTCTTGATATGCTCTGCGATGTAGTTCACGACCTCATCTGGCAGGTCGACGCCCTCGTTGTAGGCCTTGCGTTTCAATATAGCGCGGCGTGTCTCCACGTCAGGAAGCGTCATCTCGGCTGACAGACCCCATTTGAAACGTGAGATGAGGCGTTGTTCCATGTCTTTAAGCTCCGCAGGCGGTTTGTCGCATGTAAAAATGAGCTGCTTGCCGGTCTGCTGCAGGTGGTTGAAGATGTGGAACAGTGTGTCCTGCGTCTTCGGCTTGCCCGAGAGGAACTGTATGTCATCGATGATGAGCACATCTATCATCTGGTAGAAATGCACGAACTCGTCACGGCTACTCTTCACGCTGTTATTTCGGCATGAGGCCTGGAACTGCATCAGGAACTGCTCCGCATTGACGTACAAAACCGTCAATTCCGGATGATGTTTCTTTGTCTCGAGACCGATAGCCTGACAGATGTGAGTCTTGCCCATGCCTGTCGGACTGAACACAAACATCGGGTTGAACGAGGTCCTACCCGGGTTTTTCGCCACGGCACGCCCAGCCTCGTATGCCACGCGGTTGCACTCGCCTACCACGAAATTCTCCATGCAGTAGTTTTCGTTGAGATTCGACTCGATATTTATCTTCTTGATGCCAGGCAACACGAACGGGTTTGGCATCGAGTTCTCAGGATTGTCAAAATTGATCTGTATCTGTTTGGGAGGATTCTTGGTGGTCGTGCGGTCCACCGACGGCTGTTTCACCACCACCGGACGGTTGGCGTCGTTGTCCATCATGATGCTGTATTCGAGTTTGCCCTCCGGGCCCAACACCTTGCGGATGGTGGCTTTTATTACTTTTATAAAATGTGTCTCAAGGTATTCGTAGAAGAAATCCGACGGCACCTGGATGGTGAGCAAGCCGTTCCTGTAGTCGACCGGTCTGATCGGCTCGAACCAGGTCGTGAACGACCCAGCGGGAACGTTCTCACGAATCATCGCGAGGCACTCATTCCAAATATCATACAAATCTCTACTCACTTTTTTTACAATTATATAAAAATCAATTGATTATAATGCTCGTCATCGGCTAAAAATGACTTTACAAATATGAACATAAAAAAGTTAATAAAAATGTTTTTTTTGTATTGATTATTAATTTTTTTCGTATTAAATTACGAGGCAAAGGCCAAAAAACAGCCAATTTTGAGGCTAAAATATTGATTTTAAACGGTTTTGAGGTATTTCACGGTCACTCCGAAAATACGTTTCAATTTTTCAATAATTCTGTCGGAATCGCTTTGTCTTATTGATATTTCAAGATAACAACGAAGTTCGAATTTAGGGTTCTGTTGTTCGAGATTTTCTTCTTTGAGGATGCGCATCACCTCGTTGAGGAGCGGGTAGTCGAACTCGAGAGAATAGACCTCATCGATGGTTTTTTCAACAACAGTGCAGTTGTCTAGCGCTTCTCTTGCTGAGGTTTTATAGGCATTGATGAGCCCGGGCACGCCAAGCAGCTGTCCGCCAAAATAACGGGTAACCACCACGCAGACGTTGGTGACGTCTTTTGAGAGGATCTGGTTCAGAATCGGTTTGCCGGCAGTTCCCGATGGCTCGCCGTCGTCGCTGGAGCGGTAGCACGCCTTGTCGGGACCTATCATGAAGGCATAACAATGATGTTTCGCGTCGAAATACTTTTTGCGAATCTCAGCGACACGCTCTTTCACCTCCGCCTCCGAATGCACCGGAAACGCCTCCGCGATGAACTTGGAACCCTTTTCCTTGTAGAGCCCCTCGCCTTTCGACGTAACAACCTTATATGAATCCTCAAATAACATGCTGCAAAGATAGTCATTTTTTTGATTTCTCAATCAGAAATTACAGAAACAGCTGTGATCTCTTGCCATATATATAACGAAAATCAACATCCACCTCGTCATTTCGACTGAAGCGTAGCGGAATGGAGACCTGAGCGAAGCGAAAGCATTCGCCAAAGGCGAATAAATCACCGCCATCTGAATAGTTCTGCAACATTCAATCGCCGGTGATTTCTCGACTACACTTCGTTCCGCTCGAAATGACGGTGTGAATGTATTTTTTACTATTTTTGCAGTATGAAAACACCATCAAATTCGGTTCGGGATTGCCGCAGATATTATGCGGGCGAGTTGGAGAAACTTTACGGCTCCGACGAAGCCAATGCATTGATAATGATATTATTGGAACATTATTTCAATATTGACAAAATAAAAATCGCATTGGAGCCCGACCTGCGTTTGAGTGAATCGGAGCTGTTGACGTTGCATTTTGCGGTGAAGGAACTGCTGAAAAACAAGCCCGTGCAATATATTATAGGTGAGACGGAGTTTTGCGGGATGCGTTTTTTTGTGAATGAGAACGTGCTCATCCCAAGGCCGGAGACCGAAGAGTTAGTTAATCAGTTAATCAGTTGTTCAGTTAATCAGTTAGCAGTTAACCCACACCCGTCATTTCGACCGGACATCGAACGCAGAGAGATGGTAGCGGAGAAATCTCCGGCAAATATTTCCATCCTTGACATTGGCACGGGCAGCGGCTGCATCGCCATCAGCCTCGCCAAGTTATTGAAAGACAGCGATGTTACCGCCGTTGACATTTCTGAAAAGGCCTTGGAGGTGGCGAGAAAAAACGCCGAGGCGAATGAGGTTAACGTGCATTTTGTTCACGATGATATTTTAAATCCACATGTAAAGACGTACGGCCGTGCGTCTCAACAATTTGACATCATTGTCAGCAATCCACCATACGTCTGCGAGAGCGAGAAATCGGATATGCGCGCCAACGTTTTGGATTACGAGCCATCGACGGCGCTATTCGTTTCCGACAACGACCCTCTGGTTTTCTACAGAAAAATTCTCGAATTTGCACAAAAAACGTTGAAACCAAATGGTGCGGTCTGGTTTGAAATCAACGAGAAATTCGGCAAAGAAACAGCCGATTTATGCCATTCTAAAGGTTTTAAAAACGTTGAAATCATCAGGGATTTCAGGGGGAGAGAGAGGGGTGTCAGAGCACAGCGGCAATTTTCCTGATATTGTGAATGTGCTTCAGAACATTATAGTCATTTTTTGCAACCTGCAAGTTATAGTCGGCCTGCATCTGAATCCACAATTGCGCATCGATGCCTAAAGCCGCCTCAATATATAGGGCATAATCTGTTGAAATTGGTCTCTTTCCATTAAGAATTTCATTCAAAACGGTATATGATACGCTCATCTGTTGCGCCAGCTGTTTCTGCGAAATGCCTCGATATTCAATCTCTTCTTTCAGCAGAAGGCCAGGATGAACTGGCTCGGATGGCATCAGGTTGTTGGCAATATTATTCGATGTTGTTTTCATGGTACAAAGGTAATAAAAAAACTTTTACAAAATTCGACTTTTTGCGAATTATTAATTTTGTTGTAATTTTCACATCAGTATGGTGTAATCATCGCATCATGCTATTTGATTTTTCTCAATTTTTTATTATACTTTTGTAAGCGTTAAGCGTAAGCTGAAGCGCTTGGTTTTTCGGCAATTTAATAATTCTAAATTAACTAGTTATGAAGAAAAAATCATTACTTATTTTGGGCCTCATCGCCATGTTAGGCCTTGGAGTCACATCATGCAAGAAAACTTGTGACTGTAAAGCTTATTATTTAGACACACATGTAAGCGAATATGACATGTCATCAACAACCAAGAAAAAAGACTGCAAAGACTATACACAAACTGTCACAGAATATGATCCATATTCTGGTCAAAGTGTATCAGCAACTGTAAAAATGGACTGCTCTTGGGGCAACTAAACGATTGTAATAAATAATTTTTGATAGCGGATACTTAAATATCCGCTATTTTTATCTAAGAAAATCAGATATCTGATTCTCATTCAAATCTCTCATATCGCCAGTGTTTAATATTTCTCCCTTATCCGACCAAACATAAACAGGGAATTTACCGAACGTAATATCAAGAGATGTCATTGGATTTATGTACCAGTACTCGCAATCTAAAGTTTCTGTTTCATTTATAAAACCAAGAATATCAGCATCATGACCCCAAACCATAAATATCAAGTGTTTGTGGTCAATGCTATTA
The DNA here is from genome assembly GCA_902787095.1 of uncultured Bacteroidia bacterium. Taxonomy (GTDB): domain Bacteria; phylum Bacteroidota; class Bacteroidia; order Bacteroidales; family F082; genus Limimorpha. The sequence goes on along the minus strand of CADAFC010000059.1, from coordinate 1,952 downwards.
TGATTCATAATCATCATCATTTTTTGGGCACCCATTTTGCAGAACTTACATCCAGCGGAGATATAATTAATAATGTACTTGTCACTTGAGATGTCATATCTTACCAGACTATCACGGACAATAATCAATGAATCATTTTCATAACTTACCTGAAGATGGATTATATTTATCGTATCTTTCAAACTTCTTTCAAAAGCCATCGTATTAATATTCTTATCTTTTGAAACCATTTTATTGTAAAGCATATCCATCGGAAAAACAACAAATGGTATAAAAAATGATATCGTTATAGTAATACCAAACAACCATTTTTTTAATTTTGGTCTATATTTGTAATCGTCTTCGTTTCTAATAACCAACAACAATAATATTGAAACGATATTCTTATATATTGATTCTGAAGGATTTAGTTTCACCAACACACCAAAGCAATGACAGTTGTCATCATTCCTAAAAATAATCACGTAAATAAGAAACAAAGTAAAACCAACCATCATCAGCATTGAAAGCCACCACACTTGTTTGTAATAAATCTTTAAGATTAATCCTAATCCCAACAATAATTCAACAGAGATCAACAATCTTGAAACCACAGTTGTCAGTGTAAAGCTGAAAATATTAAAACTATATATGTAGATTTCAAAATAATCAATGGATAAAAGCTTTAGTATGGCAGCTGTTAGAAACATTGCGCCAAGTAATAATCTCACCATCATTTTCATCAGTTGCTCTTTATTCATTTTGAATCACTTATTTTCTATATCATTCTGAACATTTTCAGATATTCTTTGGAAAAAATTATATTTTAGGCTTATTGAAATTCGGCGCAACAAACAAATATCTACGTACTGGTTTTGCAAAACTCGACTGAGGTTGCTGCGGTCACAGAAAACCTGTCTCGAGAGCCAGGCTATGCTGCGGTCTTGCCTCTTCAGCTCTTCTTTGATGCAGTTCCCAATATGTAAACTATCCTCAGCCATATAATTTTGAAAGTGTAAAATTAGAAATTGATTCGGGATTATCATACATCTTTTTGATGCGGTTTTTACACTCTTAGGATGCTATTTTTACACCATTATTTATTTATACAAAAATCGCGGGCATTTTGTCCTCAAGTATCAGGCATCGCCATGCCCACAAAGAAAAGACAATTCAACCCGCGAAAATACGAGCTGTAAGCCTTTATCTACTTCTTTGTTCAAATTGGCGATTTAGATACTTGAAAAGAATAAAAGCAAACGCTATCTAATTATGTCAATGATTTATCTTATTTCTGTTTCGTTATTATATTTTTTACCTTATTTATATAATCTTTCACTTTCTCAAACAAAGGCTCAACTTCTTCTTTATGCCACTCAATAAAATCATCATAATCACCTGTATGGCGCATTGTTTGGAGTCTTGCCAATAACTGTGCATCGCTTTTTGAAAGTTTGTCTTCGCTGACAAATTTCTAACCAATCAAAGCTGTCACTCCAGCATGAGTCTTAACAATCATCTCATTTTGAATCAACAAGGCTGAAGATGCATAATAAACCGCATAATACAAACGGTTCGCCGCCAAAGTCTAATGGTTCAAACTGCCACAATCAACAGCTTCTTTTAATGTCTCTTCAGCTTTTTCAAGCCGATAATTCACCAACGCCTATCTCTCTTCACTGTTTAACATAATTTCACCCCTTCCCTCATTACATTTTTATAAAATGGCGTGATATGCCGTTGCTCCCACTGACTGAACGTGTAAACCACAGGATTGATTTCAACACCCAACGACCATCCTAATGAAATGAATGGAAACACCATCAGGTTGAAATCGTCATTGCTAATGCGGTCTCCTTTTAATAAGATAAGCAAATCCCAGTCGGAATCAGGTCTCGCATCATTGCGAGCTTGCGAACCATATAACAATAATTTGGCATCCTTGGGCAGAATTTCCTCTCCAAGTTGCTTTA
>CADAFC010000058.1 GCA_902787095.1 uncultured Bacteroidia bacterium | reverse complement strand
ATGTAAGGGTTTTCCTCCGAACCTGCGTCGGAATAGTAGTACTTGCCGTTGAAGAATAGTCCGTTAGCGTAAGCCTTCACCACGCCGTAGTCCGTCACCGTGTCGCCGAAGGTGTTCGGAACGGTGGCGGCGCCGAAATAGCATGCCGTGCCCTGCGCCGCGCCGAGGGTCTGGGTGTAGTAGCAGTTGGTGATGGTGGCGTCGGGGTCGCGGGTGAAGGTCTTCGTATAACTGTCGTCCGCGGTGGAGACGGTCAGCGTCTTGGGGGCGAAGAGGCAGTTGCTGATGGTGGTGGTGGTGCCGCCATATTCATAGCCCGCGATGCCGGCGCAGCGGGTGTTGCTGCTGCCTGTCATCGAGCCGTCGAACACGCAGCCTTCGATGGTGAGGCTGCCGCCTTTCGTGCCGGCGACGAGACCAGCGAGGGCAGCGTCCTCGCCGAAGTCGGTGGTGAGCGTCCGCTGACGCACTTGAACGGCGCGGCGAAGCGGCTCTGGTTGTTCAGGTTGATGGTCAGTGTGTGGCCGTCGCCGTCGAAGGTGCCGCTGAAGGGCTGGTAGTTATCGTCGTCCTGGTAGCCGCCCGCCATCGTCGTCACGCTGATGTCGTTGGTCTGTTTGATGACCTTGCCGCTGAAGGAGATGCCGTTGTTGACGTTTGTGACGAACGTGTTCCAGTCGTCGGCGCTGCTGATGAGGTAGGGACTTTCTTCGGTACCTGCGCCCTGTGTAGGCCAGAGTACCAGGTTGACAGCCGAGCCGTTGCTGCTGGCATGGCCACTGCTGCCGCCAGCACCGCCAGAACCATTCGAAACAGCGCCGCTCTCATAGGAAACGGCATCAGAGCCGAATGAACCGTTAGTCCCGCACTTGCCATTCGCAAGAGCTGTAGGACTCACCTCGGCTGTCTGACCGTCGGGAGCTGATGACCCATTAGCATTAGTGCCGCCTGAGCCGCCCACAGCATTGTGATAATAATAACCACTACCTTTCCAATCAAGGCAACCGCCGGCACCGCCGCCGCCACCACCACCACCAGGACCACCAGTCCCGATGTTGCTGGCTGTGCCGCCAAAGCCGCCGGCACCACCGCCGCCGCCGCCGGGAGCACTCCAGTTGTTAGCTCCATCCCATAAAGCACTCCAGCCTGAGTCGCCGCCGCTGCCGTTTGAGCCTGCCTGGCCGCCTGTGGCTGACAGATGGACGAAGGACGTGACTACGTAGAGATTGCCCATGGCACCAGCGGTAGTGCCGGCAGTACCTGCACTGCCATTATTGCCATTGGCAGGATCCCAACTACCAGAGCCTTCTCGTGTATGTCTTTCACCTCCTGTACCACCGGTGCCACCGTTGCCGCCACGTGTGCCGATGCCTGCACCGGCACCGCCGCCTCCGTTGCCACCAGTACCGCCAGTACCGCTGTAAAGTTTATTATTGTCGTAATCAAGAAATGAGTCACCACCATTGGCACCGTTGCCGCCATTGGCAGCATTACCGCCCGTGGCATTCAGCGTACCGCTGCCGACGACGTAGTCCGCTGGCATTGGCGCCTGTGCAGGTGACGGTCTTGCCCTCAGGCACGTAGAGATACACCGTGCCCCGGATAGTCAGTCCGCTGCCGCCAACGCTGCTGTTGGTGAAACTGAGGTTGTCCGTGGCGTAACTGACGTAATAATACGTGGCAGTACCTGATGCGCCAAGTACACCTCCGTCGGTGGAGCCCGCGCCCAACGCCGTCCAGTCCGACTGTTTGGTCTGCGTCTGCCTGTAGACCACATCCCATTCGTCGGCCATCACGGAGGCGGTAAAGTCGAAAGCGAGGCAGGCGCGGACGTAGCCTTCGATGGGTATAAACTTGCTGACCCAATTGCCGTTGTAGAAGCTGTAGGACCACGCGTAGCTGGAATCGTCCAGCATAGACGACGACCAGTAGAGTTGCTCCTGCATATTAGTGCCTCCAACGCTGCTGAAATCATCGCGCAGGGCGGTGTAGCTGCCTGCGGCAGAAATCATCGTATTCCACTGGGCCCTGCTGGGCAGCATCCACGAGGCGCCCGTAACGGTGAGTGACGTGTTCTTGGCCTCGCAGATGCTCTTGGCCAGGTTCCAGTTCGTCAAGTCGCTCTCGTCGGCCAGCGCGAGCGCCAGGCCCTTGTTGTTCTCCGTGTCGAGGTAGGCAATCATGGCCACGGCCGTTTTGCCGTCAGCCTCTGCCGCCGATACATTGTCATAGATGCTGCCGTCGGTGCAAACCACGCGACCGACGTCACTGGACGTGCAGTAGATACCGTTCTGTGCCCACGCTCCCTGTGCAATAAACAGCGCGGCGAGCACGATGATGAGTTTTTTTAGTAAGTTCATTTTATTAAGTTGCTTTTATTTTGAAGCTACAAAGATAGGTATTTTTTTACAAATTTTACAGCACAACAATGCCCTATATGCAGATTTTGCATATTTTGAAACTATTTTGCATATTTTGAAAGTCGGGCCGCCGCCTAATCGGCTGCATTGTGCATCCAAGCCGTCACCGATTGCCCCATGCGCTGCTTGAAAGCGAGGCTGAAGGTGCTGTAACTGCGGTAGCCGCTGTCGCTTGCCAGCTGCTGCGCCGTGATGGGCTTATGGGCAACGGTGGCTTCACGATAGAGATTCACAAAATGGTTGATACGCAGATTGTTGATATACGCATTGTAAGTTATACCCTGACGGGAGAAAAACTGGCTGAGATAGTAGCGGTTGGTGCCAATGGCTTGGGCCAGCTGACTAAGGGTCAGGTCGTGCTGCAAGTAAAGCTTGGTGGCTACACAACGCTCATCCAACAGCTGTTCTATATTGGAAGGTATGTTAAACGACTGCTGTGCCTGCGGTTCTGTTTGTTCCTGCTGCTCTATCGGATTGCTTTCCAACTGAGGCAATGTCTCAACTCGCCACAGCAGGAGTCCGAAAAATATGAGTTCTGCCACTTGAGTGAGATAGCTTAAGACAATATCGTCGCCGCTAAATCCATAAATCATGATTAAGACCATTACGACGATTATCAGCACATGGCTCAACCATACCTCTTTGTTTTCCAAGTCGGCATAGTTGTCGCGCAGCCATCGTCCGTATTGCTTGACGGCAAACACAATATATATTGTAAATATGACATAAAGCAATATAAAATATGCTATCGCGATGTTGAAGAAATGACTTTCCGGATTGACAATGTGGAGGAACTCAAACACCATGAACGGTATCGTCGCTATTACGATAGGCCAGACGCGCCGCTTGCGGTCTTGAAGCATAGCAAACAGAGTACCCGGAATGGTAGTCATTAGAGTCACACAATCAAGATAAGAGGCCACCATACAACCCACAGAATTCATATCGCAGGAATAGAGATAGAATAGAAACCACCATATATGGCCCAAAAACATTCCAGCAAATAATGCCGCGGCCCACCGACGCAGCCGCATAGGCGGCGTGATACCATCAGCAAAGGCATTGCCCTTGCGCAACAAGAGGTATATGCTGGCTATAAAAGCCGTGGCAGCAGCTCCACTATAGAGTATTAGATACAATAATAATTCAGTAGATATTTGTTTTAATGACATTGCTTTAAAACTTTAAACCAACATATTGGAATTGCAAAAATATTAAAAATTTTTGTTGATATTAAAGTTTTTATTATTTTTGCAGATTACAAATTTTCGTGAAGATGAAAAAACTCATATTAGTTCGCCACGGCGAGAGTGAATGGAACAAGCTCAACCTTTTCACAGGTTGGACCAATGTTGATTTGTCGGAAAAAGGCATCCAGGAAGCCAAAGACGCTGGAAAAGCCTTGAAAGACGGCGGTTACAAGCCGGAAGTCTGTTTCACATCATATCTTAAAAGAGCTGTCAAGACCCTCAACAATATCCTTGATGTGATGGACATGGATTGGCTGCCCGTGTACAAGACCTGGCGTCTCAACGAGAAGAGCTACGGCCAGCTGCAAGGCCTCAACAAGGTCGATATGGCGAAGAAATACGGCGAGGAACAGGTGCTGAAATGGCGCCGCTGCTTCGATGTGCAGCCTCCTGCGCTTGCAATGGACGACCCGAAGAGCCCGCGTCAGGATCCACGCTACGCCGAACTCACCGACGATCAGATACCGCTGACAGAGTCGTTGAAAGACACTATCGCACGGCTTATGCCTTATTATAAAGAAGTGATTCTCAAGGCATTGAAAGAGCACGACGAGGTGATGGTGGTGGCTCACGGCAACAGCCTCCGCGGCATCGTGAAAGAACTCAAAGGCATGGGCGAAGACGAGATCATCAAATTCAACATCCCGACAGCAATACCATACGTGTTCGAGTTCGACGACAACATGAAATTACAGAAAGACTTCTTCCTCGGCGACCCTGAAGAGATTGCGAAGAAGATGCAAAGCGTTGCAAATCAAGGAAAAGCGAAATAATATTAAGCAATAATACAAACTGGTTTTCTATGAAGAGACGTTGGGTTATTCCGGATATTCACGGCTGCATCACCACCTTGAAACAGCTGATAGAGACATGCATAGTGCCCACCAAAGAAGATGAGCTCTATTTTCTTGGCGACTACATCGACCGCGGTCCAGATGGCAGAGGCGTGATAGATTATATCATGAGTATGCAATCCCAAGGTTATAATATCGGGTATCTTGTTGGTAATCATGAATATTACTGCATGAATGCCTTCGATATGGACAAGCATCGTTTTCTGGGCAAAAGCAAAATCCATAAAGAATGGGAGCGTTATGGTGCCAAGACGACACTCAAGAGCTTTGGCGCAAAACGTCCGCGTCAGATAGATGAGAAATACATTGACTGGATGCATAAAGGCCAATATTTTATAGAGCTTGACGATTATATCTTAGTTCACGCCGGCATGAATTTCAACATCGACAACCCGTTCGACGACACCATGTCGATGATGTGGGCTCGCGATTTCAAAGTCGACAGAACCAAGACTGGCGGTAAGAAGATAATCCACGGCCACGTGCCTGTGGAATACAGCCTGATACAGCTTTTCATCGAGTCAGAAGGATACGACTTCATCGCCCTCGACAACGGCGTTTACTATAGAGACCAGAAAGTGGGCTTCGGCAACCTCATGGCACTCGAACTCAACAGCATGCAGCTCATCGCTCAACCGAATTGCGACTTCTGATGTTTGTTGACATCCACACACACGTTGATAATCAAGCTGTTATAAAGATTGTTGACGGGGTTTCGGAAAAGATTTTAAAGACTTGGGGAGTGCATCCTTGGGATGTCGCTGACATACCCGATCGTCATTTCGAGCGAAACGAAGTGAAGTCGAGAAATCACCGGTATTTGAATGATTCTGAAATCTTCCGTGGCGGTGATTTCTCCATTCCGCTACGCTCCAGTCGAAATGACGAGCTGTTTATTGGGGAGGTTGGGTTAGATAAAGTGCATAAAACAACCTTCGACAAACAAATCAAGGTTTTTGAGGAAATGATAAGATTATCAGAGAGTTACCGCAAGCCTGCGATTGTGCACTGTGTGAGGGCGTATTCCGAGATAATCGAGATCAGAAAAAAGACAAAAGCCACCATGCCTTGGGTGATTCACGGGTTTAACAGCTCCGTGGAGACCATGAGGCAGCTTTTGAGGCATGACATGTACATATCGCTTGGCGAAGTTTTGTATCGCAATGAGAATCAAGCGGTTAAGATATTGAAAGACATCCCTGTCGAAAGACTTTTTTTTGAGACTGACGTTTCAGGAAGAGATATCAGAGACGTTTACGCCAAGGCGGCGACGTTGATGGGATGCGGGATCGGATTTTTGGAAAACAAGATTTTTGAGAATTATGGAAGACTGGAAGCAGCGCACTAATATATTAATAGGTGCGGATGGAGTTGAAAAACTCGCGAAGGCACATGTCCTCGTCGTCGGGCTCGGCGGCGTAGGTGCCTACGCCGCCGAGCAACTGGCACGCGCGGGCATCGGCGAGATGACAATAGTCGACAGCGACACCGTGAGCGTGACCAACAAAAACCGTCAGCTTCTGGCACTCGACAGCACCGTTGGACGTTATAAGACCGAGGTGATGGCTGAACGTATCCGTGACATCAACCCCGACATCAAGCTCCATGTACTGACGCAATATCTTAAGGATCAATCGATTATCGACCTAATGGCACAGAAGTTCGACTTCGTGGTAGACGCCATCGACACCATGGCACCGAAGGTGTTTCTGCTTTATTACGCTGTGCAAAACCATCAAAACATTGTGAGTTGCATGGGTGCCGGAGGAAAATACGACCCGACAAAGATAGAGATATGCGACATGTCGAAGTCGTACAACTGCAGGTTGGCGTTTTATATCCGCAAACGCCTGCACCGACTGGGCATCCGCGAAGGCATCACCGTGGTGTTCTCACCTGAGAAAGTGGCTGACGACGCCTTCATCGTGGAAGACGAACAGCAACAAAACAAGATAGCTACTGTGGGAACAATTTCTTATATGCCGGCAGTGTTCGGCTGTTTCTGCGCCTCACACGTCATCAACCAGCTACTAGGAACACAAAATCGTGTTTCCTTCTGACCTCTTTTTCAATGTTTGCGATGTAATGTGTGCGTCGCGGGATGGTGTTGAGGATACGCTGAGCCTCTTCGTATTCACGCATCTCACGGTATAACTCAATGATTTCCAATATCGAAGCCTCATATTCCTCGTCGTCGGGAGTGTAGCGTCCTTTCAACAGCAACAGCAATGCCTTCATGTTTTCAAGATACTCGTCATGAAGCTTATGGAACATCTGACGACCTTGTATCTGTTTTTTGCGGTTCTTGCGCCAGACGTTAAAGCTCATCTTACCTGAAAAGAGATACGGCAGATGCATCTGGTAGTTGTTGCGCACGAGGTCATTGTACGCCCACCACATCAATCGGCGGATATAAAGCTCCTTATCTCTATCATTATCAATAGCTTGCAGATATTGCTTATAATGATTTACAAGGGCCACACGGCCTTCGACGCTGTTGAAATGAATGCCGAAGAAACGCCAGTGGTTCCAATTATAATAGGGAGTCTCCGGCTTTTTATTGGTCACGACGGGTTCTTTGTACTCATCGACCCAGAACCAATGGCTGCACGATGGACATGCTATGATTTTCTGTGGCTCGGTTATGTAATTGTCGTTCAACGTCTTACCATCGGAATACAATATTGACTTATTGACCATCTCCGATTTGACGATATGACCTTCGAGCCAAGCACCGCATTTGGGGCATTGAATATAAAAGGTATCGTAGTTTATCATGACGTTGATTTTTAATTACTTACGACCGAAATCGGCGGGTATTTCGCCCCAAATCTCGGTTCTCCATTTCATTATTGGCACTCTGAAGGTGTTGTCGTGAAGCCATTGTTCGGCTCTTCTTATCACCTCAAAGAGATATTTATTTTTCTCATTCTCAACGAGTTTCGTCTTGCAGACCCCTTCCCTCACCCATTTCTGACCGTTTACCGAGTCGGAATAGATGGGGTAGTTGAGATGTTTTTTCTGTTGCCATGCGAGGCAGTGCACTATGGCGAGGAACTCCCCAATATTGTTGGTTCCGCCTTCAAACACAGGGCTTTTGAACACCTCTGTGCCGGTTTCGACGAACACTCCGCGGTACTCCATCTTGCCAGGGTTGCCTGAACATGCGGCATCGACGGCTATGGTGTTGGTGTCGGGATGTGGCGCACCTTCCGGGATTGATTGTTGAGACGCACGGCCGTGCGTCTTTACATCATCCGTCGGGCCGTTCTTAAACGCCGATTCGGCGGCTTCCCTGGTGGGAAATCCTTTGTATCTCGCACCAGGGAATCCTTCGACCTGCAAACGGCATTCGTCCCAAGAGGCGAAGACGCCGATTTGCCGGCCTGACCAAACGACATAATAGTTATTTTTTGCCATATTGTTGAGACGCACGGCCATGCGTCTTTACAATAATTATTTACGCATTGCTATCAATAATTCGAGCATCTTGATGGCCGAATCCGAAACGATGGTTCCAGGTCCGAAGATGGCTGCTGCGCCTGCGTCATACAGGAACTGGTAGTCCTGATGAGGGATGACGCCTCCGACCACCACCATGATGTCCGGACGACCGAGCTTCTCGAGTTCCTTGATAATCTGAGGCACGAGGGTCTTGTGACCTGCCGCCAGTGACGACACGCCGACCACGTGGACGTCGTTCTCCACTGCCTGTTTTGCAGCCTCCGCCGGTGTCTGGAACAATGGTCCCATATCGACGTCGAAGCCTATGTCAGCATAGCCTGTCGCGACGACCTTAGCGCCACGGTCGTGACCATCCTGACCCATCTTGGCAATCATGATACGAGGACGACGACCTTCGAGTTTCGCGAACTCATCAGCCATTGCCTGTGCCTTGGCGAATTTCTCATTGCCTTTTGCTTCCATAGAATAAACTCCTGATATTGAACGAATTACAGCTTTATAACGACCCACGACCTTCTCGCATGCCATTGAAATCTCACCCAGAGTGGCGCGGCATTTTGCTGCTTCCACTGCGAGAGCGAGGAGGTTGCCCTTGCCAGTCTTCACCGACTCGGTGATGGCGTCGAGGCAACGTTGCACATCGGCCTCATTACGATTGGCGCGGAGCTCTTTCAGACGTTTGATCTGTGACTCGCGCACCGCTGTGTTGTCAACTTCGAGAGTATCAATGCTGTCCTCATGTTCAAGGCGATATTTGTTGATACCGACGATGGTCTCGGTGCCAGAGTCGATCTTAGCCTGCTTACGTGCTGCGGCTTCCTCGATACGCATCTTCGGAAGACCTGTCTCGATAGCCTTTGCCATACCGCCCATCTCTTCGACCTCCATGATGTGAGCCCAAGCGCGCTCCGCGATCTCCTTGGTCAGTGACTCGATGTAATATGAGCCAGCCCATGGGTCGACGACACGGCAGATGTTGGTCTCTTCCTGGATGTAGATCTGAGTGTTACGAGCGATACGTGCCGAGAAGTCGGTAGGAAGTGCGATAGCCTCGTCCAAAGCGTTGGTGTGCAACGACTGTGTGTGGCCGAGAGCAGCTCCCATAGCCTCGATACATGTACGGGCGACGTTGTTGAACGGGTCCTGCTCGGTGAGCGACCATCCTGAAGTCTGGGTGTGTGTACGCAGTGCCAGTGACTTCTCACTCTTCGGGTTGAAAGTCTTCACAATCTTAGCCCACAGCATACGGGCGGCACGCATCTTGGCAATCTCCATGAAATGGTTCATTCCGGAGCACCAGAAGAACGACAGACGTGGAGCGAAAGCGTCGATGTCCAAGCCCGACTTCACGCCAGTGCGGAGGTAATCCCAACCGTCGGCGAGGGTGTAAGCCAGCTCGATGTCGCATGTGGCACCAGCCTCCTGCATGTGGTAGCCGGAGATTGAAATGCTGTTGAACTTAGGCATATTTTGTGAGGTGAATGCGAAGATATCAGCGATGATACGCATTGAGAACTCAGGTGGGTAGATGTAAGTGTTACGCACCATGAACTCCTTCAAGATATCGTTCTGGATGGTACCTTGCAGCTCCTCATATTTTGCGCCCTGCTCCAGTGCTGCGACGATGTAGAATGCCAAGATTGGCAACACAGCGCCGTTCATTGTCATGGAGACGGACATCTTGTTCAACGGGATCTGGTCGAAGAGGACCTTCATATCCTCTACCGAGCATATTGACACGCCAGCCTTACCGACATCGCCCATAACGCGTTCATGGTCAGCGTCATAGCCGCGGTGTGTGGCAAGGTCGAATGCCACTGACAGACCTTTCTGACCGGCGGCGATGTTACGGCGATAGAATGCGTTCGACTCCTCAGCTGTCGAGAAACCGGCATACTGACGGACGGTCCAAGGACGCATCACATACATGGTGGAATAAGGTCCACGGAGATATGGGGCGATACCTGCAGCATAGTTGAGGTGCTCCATGTTTTCAAGGTCTTCAGCCGTATAAGCCGGCTTCACGTTGATATGTTCAACAGTCTCCCAGTCAGGCTTGTAATCAGCTTTGATATGTGACTTAGGTATAGCGTTGATGTTTAAATTCTTGAAATCTGGTTTCATTGCTTACTCCTTTCTTATTTTGTTATACCTAATCTCTTCTGGAAACTCTGTAACGTGTCGAGGACGTTGCTCTTGACGTGGATGAAGTATTCGAGGCCGGCCTCTTTGAGGATGTCGGCGGTGCCTTCAGGGTTACCGGCGAGCACCACGATAGTCTCGTTTTTGAGCTCTTCGTAAATCTTGAGGGCGTTGCCTTCGCCGTATTCCTCGTCGGATGAGCAGATGACCAAAATCTCAGGTTTCACCTGACGTGCGGCGGCGATGCCTTCTTCAAGGGTCTTGAAGCCCGGGTTGTCGACCACCTCGAAGCCTGCGCAAGCGAAGAAGTTCGATGCGAAGTTGGCGCGGGCCTTACGCATTGCGAGGTTGCCGTAGGTGAACATCCATGCTGTCGGGCGTTTGTGATTCTGAGCGTAGACATCGGTGGCATAACGCATCGTCTCAAACTGCTGAGCCACACGGAAGGTGTCGATGGTGTCGACTTCGGCGTTAGCTTCGCGTTTGCAACTCGGTTTGAACACCCATTCGGCAGGGTTGAACTTCATTGTCTCTGTGAAGTTCGGGAACTGGTTGGTGCCGAGGATGGTCTCGCGGCGTGTTGCCACGTTGCTGAAGCGTTTGGCGGCGCTTTCCTTCACGATATTTTGGATTGTGCCTTTGCGCACTGCAGCGAGGTAGCCGCCTTCTTCCTGAATCTGGAGGAACACGTTCCATGCCGCTGTGGCGATGCTTTCTGTAAGATTCTCAATGTAATACGAGCCTGCAGCCGGGTCAGCGACCTTGTCGAAATGCGACTCTTCCTTGAGGATGAGCTGCTGGTTGCGAGCGATTCTGTCGGCAAATTCCGTTGCCTCTTCGAATGTGGCATCGAATGGTGTGACTGAGAACGAATCGACACCACCGAGGATAGCCGACATTGTGCCTGTCGTGGTACGCAGCATGTTGACGTATGGGTCGTACAAGCTCATGTTTATCAACGCGTTGAAGGCGTGGATACGGATCTTGCAGTTCTCTTCTTTTGCACCGTAAGCCTTGAGGATCTCAGCCCAAAGCATACGATAGGCGCGCATCTTGGCCATCTCCATGAAGTAGGTCTGGCCGACGGCGACGTTGAAGCGCATCTTCGGAGCTATCTCATCGATTGTCATGCCCTTAGCCTGAAGCTGCTCGATATATTCGACACCTTCAGCGAGGGCGATACCCATCTCTTGAGAGATCGTCGCACCTGCGTTAGTGAACACGTGAGCATTGACACCTATGGTCTGCACACCCGGGATCTCGGCTTTCGTAAGGATTGCCGCAAGTTCCATGTCGGTGCTCTCTGTGATGAACCACGTTCCGCGACGGATATAACGTGTGAGCGGGTCGTAGTTGAGCGAGCCATGGATGCCCGGAATCTTCGACATCATCTCAAGGAGCGGGAGATGATACTTGTTATTATAGAAGGTGATCTCAACTGCTTCGGCGTAGATGCCGTTGAGGAGGCCTGATATCTCGACTGCGTCGTAGGCCTTGTCGTATTCAAGACGGAATGACAATGCTGTAGCGCCGCGGTTAAGGGCGTCGAGAGCTTTTTTATTTGCCTCGTGGTAGTCGTTGCCGACCACGATATCCTCACAAACGAGCCAGTCGTTACCTTCAGGTTTCGTGCTGCGGATATAAGGGAACTCCCCCGGTTTCGTGTCAAGCCATGGGATATCCTTCAGATTCTCAGCGCGATAGTACGGCCTCACCTGGAAACCTTCGGCTGTTTTCCAGACAAGTTTCTTGTTGTAATCGGCTCCTTTGAGGTCTTTTTCGATGACTGCTTCCCATTGTTCGGTGGTCACCGGAGGAAATTCCTCAAAAAGTTTTTTCTGGTTACTCATGATATTTAAAATTTTCGAAAATTTGCTGCAAAGTTACAAAATATTTCTTTTTGTCTCACGCAGATTTCGCAGAAAATTTTAAAGCGGCTGCACCCCTAAGTGCTTTAAAGCGGCGGCCTTAAGGCCATTAATGGCATTAATGGCGTTAAAGCCCTTAAGGGTGCCGCTTAAGGTTGTTAAAGCACCAACCATCCATTTACTCAGTATTTACTGACATTCCCCCAAAAATGTTAAAAATTTTTAGTTAAAATTTATTAACAATAAAAAGACATAAAAATTTCGGGGTAGTCTTTGTGAGGTTTTGATTTTTCTGATGATTGCAGCATTGTTGAAAACTTAGTCGTTTTTCATACGGCTAATTGTTGGGAGTGGTTATAACTTTGCGATTTGGGAGGAGAAAAAATTATGATCGGTTTAAAAAATGAGAAATTATGGGAAATGAGATTATACCAAATATTGGGAATTACAAGAATTTGCTGACTTATCAGAAAGCTGTTATTATTTATGATATAACATATTATTTCTGCAAAACCTATTTGGAAAAGAGGGACCGCACTGTTGATCAGATGATACAGGCGGCGCGTAGTGGGAAGCAGAACATCGTGGAGGGATGTGCGGCTGCTCCGACTTCAGCAAAAACCGAGATAAAACTGATCAATGTAGCAAAAGCGAGTTTCCAAGAATTGCTTGAGGATTATGAGGATTACCTCAGAGTGCACGGGCACATTCAATGGGCTGATGGTTCGGTTGAAAAAGAAGCCATGCGACGGCTCGGTCGTGAGTGTTATGACTCTGAATTTTACATGAACAAAGTGCGAAGAAGTCCGCCGGAAACCATAGCTAACATGGCTATTGTGCTTTTGCGCCAAGAAGATTACATGTTATTCAGGCAGCTGAAGCGATTGGAGGAAGACTTCAAGAAGAATGGAGGGTTTAGTGAACGACTGTACCAAGCGCGACGACGCTAGAGACTCTAAAGGCGGCGGCAGCGGCGGCCACCCTAGTGCCTCCAAGAGCGGCAGACACCTTAGGGCCACTAGAGGTCTTAGAGGCACTAGAGACTCTAGGGGTGCCGCCGCCTAAGGTAGTTAAGGCTTTAAAAACTTTTTAAAAAAATTCCTAACACCTTATTAAAATAATTCCTATTTTTGCAGTTTACATGAAAATGAAAAAAAATTAGTAATAACAACTTAAATTATAACCACATGAAAAGAAAATTTACTTTACTGATTGCGGCGTTGGCGCTGCTAACAATGATTGTCCAGCCTGGAAGGGCGTGGGGACAAA
>CADAFC010000057.1 GCA_902787095.1 uncultured Bacteroidia bacterium | reverse complement strand
TCGGCGGCATCTGCTATATCGTGATGTTTGTGCTGGTACTACTTGGCTGGAAGAAAGTGGCAGAGCCTGTTACTGAATAATTTTAAAGACTATAAAAATTAAACGACATAAATTAGTCTGGATAAGCTTCGCTTACCACAAGGCCTAATTTATTGTCGTTTAATTTTTTATTCAATAACTCCACTCCCCAAAACCACCGGCTCTGTTTCATGATATATCGTGCCGAACTGCCCGCTGGCGACACCAGAAATCATAACATCACTGTTGATTTTTAATCCTTTTTCGGTGATGCTGAGCGTGCCGGTGCGGAACTCAGGCTGATGACGTATTTTATATCTGACATTTTGACCTTCAACGAATTTGATGACAGGGTTCATCGTCTGGACATCAGCCAATTCGATGATGTTGGTGTATTGTGCTTCAGGGTCGTAGCCTTGCGACACATAAACGATATTGTTTTCGGTGTCTTTCTTCACCACGAACCATGGGCCGCCGCCTAAGCCCAAGCCCTTGCGCTGACCTATGGTGTGGAACCAGAATCCTTTGTGTTTGCCGAGTTTTTTGCCTGTCTCGAGCTCTATGATGTCGCCTTCCTTCTCGCCCACGTATTCGCGGATGTAGTCGTTGTAGTTGATTTTCCCCAAGAAGCAAATGCCTTGAGAATCATGACGTTGTGCACTCGGAAGTCCATATTTCTCGGCCATTTTACGCACATCGCTCTTCGGGATGTCACCTATCGGAAACATCGCTTTCTTAAGCTGTGGGTATGTAATCCTTGCCAGGAAATCAGTCTGGTCTTTGAAGGTGTCGACAGCGGTGCCGAGCCACGCAACTCCTTCATTGTCAATCCATTGCTTTGCATAGTGTCCAGTGGCGATGCGGTCAAACATGTAGCCTGCCTTCTCTTCGAAAGCACCGAACTTGATGAAGCGGTTGCACATCACGTCGGGGTTGGGAGTGAGTCCTTTGCGCACCGAGTCCATGGTGTAAGCCGCCACACGGTCGTAATATTCTTTCTGCAGGTCGATGATGTCGAACTTGCAGCCGTATTTTTTCGCTATGAAAGTGGTGATTTCGATGTCTTCTTCGGCTGGGCAGTCCATCAGGTCTTCCTTGCCTTCGAGGCCAATCTTGATATAGAAAATATGCGGCTCGATGCCTTGTTCTTTCAGAAGAGGCACTATCACGGAGCTGTCCACTCCGCCCGATACCAACGCCGCCACTTCCATCGGATTACATTTTATAATGGTGATGTGTCTCGTGGACTGTTCTGTTGACCGGGATGGTGAAGCCGTAGTGACCGCCCATTTCCGTCTCAGCAGAGCCATAGATGCCACCGTCGCGTTTGCCTTTGTAGGCAGCCCACATGCGGTCGCCGTATGAGAAATGCCACCACTCGCCTGGGAAGTTCACAAAACCTTGACGTTTCATGAGTTTCACGAGTTTCTTACGGTTCTGCTTCTGTTCCTTGGTGATATGGCTGCTGTAAGTGAATGTGAAGTCGTTGTATTCGTGGAACTTGGTACCGTAGTTGTGATCGTTGCCGTTATCATCGCACAACGCCACGTCGACTGCACCGCCTGTCTCGTGACCGCCCATGCTGCCTTTCGGGTCGTCGGTCTTGTACTTAGCCAGCTTCATGGCCTCGTGACGGCCAATCTCAGGATTCTTTTCCATCACTTCCTTGATGACTGCCTCAAAAGCCTCGTTCATCTTGGTCCTTGAACGGAATGTCTTGTAAATCTTGAGGTTAACACCCTCCGGGAGGCTGTCGGCGATTTTATAAAGCTTAAACAGCACCTGTTTTCTAACGAGGTTCGGCTCTTCGAGCGTTTCTTTGTTGAAAATGATGTGTTTGTGCGGTAGGAAGTCGACGAGCGGGTCGAAATTTTCGTGCACGTGGACTCTGCCAACATAATGACGTGACATGATTTTTCTAAGACCAATGGCATACGTGAAATGATGCCAATGGAATCTGAAATGACGACGTCTTCTCTTCGATTTGAAATACCAGATTAACCAAATCAAAATGATCAATCCGATTAACGCCAATATGTAGTAAGGGATGTTGGCGATAAGTTGTTCTCTGTGGTCTTCAAACCATTTCAGTAATTCTTCCATTATATATTTCCTTTTATTTTATTTCCACAAATATCGGACAATGATCCGAATGTTTTGCATCCGGAAGTATTGCCGCTCTCACCAGGTTGTCTTTCAACGAATCTGTAAGTATATGATAATCAATGCGCCAGCCTTTGTTGTTCTCCCTTGCGTTGGCACGATAGCTCCACCATGAATAATGGTTAGGCTCTTTACAGAGCGTACGGAAGCTGTCGATGTAGCCGTCGCTGAGGAAGTCGGTGAACCACTGTCGTTCTTCCGGCAGGAATCCTGAGCTGGTGGCGTTGCGTATCGGGTCATGGATGTCGATGGCTTCGTGGCAGATGTTGTAATCGCCTGAAAGCACGAGGTTGGGACGCGTTTTACGCAACTCGTTGACATAACTGCGGAAGAAGTCGAGCCACTCCATCTTGAAGTCCTGACGTTCCTCGCCTGTGGTTCCCGACGGATGATATACGCTTACCACCGACAAATCACCGAAGTCAGCCCTCAAAAATCGTCCTTCGTCGTCGTAAAGAGGGTTGTTCATGCCAAAAACCACGTTGTCAGGCTCTTTTTTCGACAAAATGCCGACGCCGCTATAGCCTTTTTTCTTTGCCGAAAACCAGTAACAATGATATCCCATCGCCTCAATCTCCATCACAGGAATCTGGTCGGGTGTCGCCTTAAGTTCTTGAAAACAAACGACATCTGGTGAGACACCATCCAACCACTCGAGCAATCCTTTCGAAATTGCAGCGCGGATCCCGTTAACATTATAGCTGATTATCTGCATAACATTCAGTCCCCCGTCATTTCGACTGTAGCGTAGCGAAATGGAGAAATCACCGGCTAACAATTTGTTCAGCAACATTCAAATGGCGGTGATTTTTTCACCAAGGTGAAAGCTCTCGCTTTGCTCGGGTCTCGACTCCACTTCGTTTCGCTCGAAATGACGTTGAATAGTTTTGCAAAAATACTAAATTTTTTAATAAAATATATATAAAGTTAAAAATCATTTTTTATTTTTGCGATATGAGATTAAGATTGAAGACACGGGCAAGATTATTTTTTAAGTCATTGAATATGTGGCGGTTAGCTCATCTTTCCGACCGTCGTTTGATGATAATTTTGGCTATCCCGACAGGTTTTTTGGCGGGATTGGCTGCCGTGTTGATAAAGTTGTTGGCTCATACGATACGTGATTTCTTCTTTTATCTGCGTCATTTTGACCGCAGTGTCGATATCATGTTCTTTGTTTTGCCCGCAATAGGTATCTTATTGACGATTATAGTGATACGATATATAATACGAAGAGAGGTAGGCCATGGAATCCCTGGTTTGCTTTATGCGCTTTCACGAAATAAAGGCATTGTGAGGCCTTACACCACGTTCTCTTCAATCATCACCAGTGCGTTGACTGTAGGCTTCGGCGGTTCGGTCGGTTTGGAAGGTCCTTCGGTGTCGACAGGCGGCTCCATTGGCTCCAACATAGGACAGCTCCTGAAGCTTAACCAAAAGCAAATCAACGTGTTGATAGGCATGGGTGGCGCATCGGCACTGGCGGCCATCTTCCAGGCACCAATCACTGGTGTCATATTCGCAATGGAGGTCTTCATGATAGATATCTCCATGACGGCTCTTATACCTATTATTATATCAGCATTTGTTGCAATTCTCACTTCATATTATTTCCTCGGCCGCGCTTTCGAATACGATATCACTATTGTGGAGTCGTTCATACCGTCTAACTCGCTGTACTACGTGGGTTTGGGTCTTGTGGTGGGATTGGTCTCGGCCTATTTCATGAGGATTTATTTCGATATCGACAAGAAATTCAAGAAATTCACCAATCCATGGTTGCGTTTTATAATAGCATCGCTTGGATTGGGTGCCTTGATATATGTGTTTCCGGCGCTTTACGGTGAGGGTTACGAGACCATCAACGCCGCATTGAACGGACAAGCCTCCGATATCCTACAAGGCACCATGTTTGAGCCGTTTAGCGATAACATCTGGGTCGTAATACTGATTTTTGTTTTGATAATCCTGTGCAAGGCATTCGCTACCTCATTCACATTCGCGGCAGGCGGTGTGGGCGGCACCTTTGCTCCGGCATTGTTCCTCGGTGCCATGACAGGTATGGTCTATGCATTGATAATCAATAATTTGGGTATTGGTAACCTCGATGTGTCGAAATTTGCTCTTGTGGGCATGAGTGGACTCATCGCAGGTATGTTGCATGCCCCACTGACAGGCATCTTCCTCATAGCTGAAATCACCAACGGTTACTCGCTGATGGTGCCGTTGATGATAGTGTCGGCACTGTCGTTGGCCGTCAACAGAGTGTTCTTCACCGAATCGATTTATACAAGAAGCATAGCGGAAAAAGGGGTGAAAGTGTCGTTTAACAAGGATGAAACAATCCTTAACATGATGACTTCCAATCACTTGATAGAGACAAACTTTTCTACGATAAGCCCTGACAAAACCTTGGGTGATTTGGTGAAAATCATAGCTTCATCATCGAGAAACATCTTCCCGGTTGTGGCTGAAAACGGTGATTTTAAAGGGCATATCCTCTTTGACGACGTGCGGAAATTCATGTTCGACACGAGTCTGTACAATACCTCCGTCGAGAAAATCATGGTGTACCCCGATTATGTAATCAATGCCGACGAGTCGATGGAGAGCATAGTGAAAAAATTCGAAGAATCGCATAAATACAATATAGTTATCGTTGAAAACGGCAAATATCTCGGGTATATTTCAAGGGCTAATGTGTTTACTGCGTATCAGGCAACATTAAAGGAAATTTCGGCAGAATGATAACCAAAGAAAAAATAAAAGAGTTTTGCAACAATCCTAAAAACCAGGCATTGGTGGATGTCGGGCTGTTTTTCGTGCTGATTTTCAGCTTTCACATCCTGTATGTCATCTGGAACGAATACATGGATTACTGGCCGATAAAAGGCACCATCGACAAGCTCTTCGCATGGGCGTCGGCACTGCTTTTTGACCAGAGCACTTGGGTGTTGGACCGCATCTTCAAATTTGATTTCGTCACCCAAGGCCAGTCGATATACTTTATTAACAACGAAGACGCATATTCTTGTGTTACTGTAGCCCCTGAATGTACCAGTTTGAAGCAGTGGATGCACTGGCTTTTCCTGATGCTTCTCTTCCCTGGTCCGTGGAAACACAAGGCATGGTATATACCGCTCGGTTTGGTCATAGTGGAGTTCACCAACGTGGTGCGAATCGTCGGGATTTGCCTGTTTTTAAAGCCATTTCCACACGACTTTGCCCTTGCTCACGATGTCATCTTCAAGATAATGTTTTACGTAGTGATTTTCCTGATGTGGATGGTTTGGAATGACTGTTTCCATCATCCGCGGAAAAAGAAAGTCAATCCCAATCCTTAGCGACCCGGAAGTATTCTCTGAACGCCACCAAGTCTTCCATGTTGATTTCGCCGGTCACCACACACTCGCCTTCCGTGGCCTGTGCCACCACACGGCCTTTCATGTTCAGAATCATGGTCTCGCCTTTGTATTTAATGTTGCTGTCGTCGATTCCGACACGGTTCACACCAACGATATATGCTTGATTTTCAATGGCTCTCGCTCTCAATAACGTGTTCCATACCTCTGATTTCTTCTCTGGCCATTCAGCGGTGAAAACAGCCAGGTCGTATTCATATTTACCGTCCTTGAAGCTATTGCGGTTCCACACCGGGAAACGCATGTCGTAGCACACAAACGGTCTGATTCGCCAGCCTTTATACTCGATGGTGATTCGTTCCTCGCCCCGGTTCAGCCCGATCTCACCGCCCATGGTGAAAAGATGCCTTTTATTATAAAGGTGATATCTCCCGTCGGGCTCCATCCAGATGAAGCTGTTGTAAAAGCCGTTGTTTTTCAATATGATAGTGCCGCATACAGCGCAATTATTCCCCGCAGCCTTCTCGCGCATCCACTGCATAGTCGGGCCTCCGACCTCTTCAGCAAACTCGTTCGGGTCGGCAGGAAAACCTGTTGTGAATGTCTCAGGAAACACGATAATGTCAGTGTTTTCAACGCTTTTCAGCATCTCGTCGAGATGACGGCGGTTAGCTTCAGGATTGCGTGTTATAACGTCGTTTTGGATGCAACTTATCTTCAAATTCATAAAAAATCATTAAAAAATCTCACAAAAATACTACTTTTATTATTTTTTCATTAATTTTGCAGAAAAAATTTTTAAAAAATGAAAAAGTTATTAATTTCGATTGGCATTGCCATGTTATTCAGCATCAATGTTTTGGCACAGGAGATTCATTATGGCGTTTATGCTGGTGGCAGTGTGAACATGATGAACATTGGCAGCGAGTTTTACTATGATGACAGTGAGGTTTACACTACCGCTATGCCCGACGACACCTATACTATGTCGTATCTGCCTGTTACCAATGCGAAAATTCATACTAACGGTGGTTTTACCTTGGGCGGGCTTTTCGAATATAAGGCCAACGACTTTTTCAGTCTACAGTTCGAACTGATCTTTAACCAATATGGTTATAAAATGACGGGAACCGTTGAACAGCATGACCTTACCGACGATCAGGTGCAGGTCTATGACTATACTGCGAACCTGAAAATGAGCGACTTCAGCGGTGCTCTCATGGCGAAGTTGTATGTTGTCAACAACCTGCTGACTATCGATTTGGGAGTGATGCCAAGCTTTTGTTTCAGAGATATCAAAGACACCAAACGCGGCATCAGCCACAAAACTGTTGTCTATCATGCCAATAAAGACTATAACCCATTGAATTTCAGTGCTCTGGGTGGTTTGACTTTTTATTTCTTCGATACATTGTTTCTGTCGGCCCGTTATGTCTACGGCTTCACTGACGTTCTCAAGACCCGACATCCTTATTTGCCGCAGGGGTCCACTGACAGCCAGGAGATGGAGTTGCATTACAATGATGCGTCGTCAAAAGCCAGTTCGGTGGTTTTCACTTTAGGGTTTAGAATGTGATTATCCACCCACGTCATTTCGACTGAAGTGGAATGAAGTGGAACGGAATGGAGAAATCACCGGCATAGTATTTGTCAGGAACACTCGTAAGAATGAAAGAAGGTTACATATACATAATGACAAACAAAAACAAAACAGTCATGTATGTCGGTGTAACTGCAAATTTGATAAGAAGAGTATATGAACATAAAAATCATGAAATAAAAGGTTCATTTACAGACCATTATAATTGTGAGTTTTGTATATATTATGAGAAATTTAATGATATAAAACAGGCAATTGATAGAGAAACTCAATTGAAAAACTGGAATAGGGATAAAAAAATAACATTGATAGATTCAAAGAATCCTGATTGGATAGAATTAGTGAAAGATACTGAAATTATTAATATTGAGGACTTGACTTGATAGGCGGTGATTTCTCCACTCCCTACGGTCGGTCGAAATGACTTAATAGTATGAACATAATTATTGCTGGAGACGGTGAAGTGGGCTTGCACTTGGCGGAAGCTCTGGAGCACAGCGACCATAACATCACTATCGTGGACCCTCACGAGGAGCTGCTCAAGATGATGGAGTCGCATTCCGACCTCATGACCATTGCTGGCGACTCGACCTCGATCAAGACTTTGCAGAAAGCCAACGTGAAGAAGGCCGACATGGTAATAGCGGTGCTTCACGACGAGCACATCAACCTGCTGACGGGCATCCTTGCCAAAAAGCTGGGCGCAAAACGTGTGATAGCCCGTGTCAACACTATGGAAAACATAGGGCAGGAGGCTTGGCGTATCTACCAGGACCTCGGCATTGACGGCATAGTGTCGCCTGAAGACATCGCGGCACAGGAGATTGTTTCACTGCTCAAGCAGGCTGGTGCTACAGAGGCATACGACTTCGCTGGCGGCAAGCTCGAGATGTATATGATGAAACTCGATGAGAAGGCTTACGTCATCGGGAAGACTTTTGACGAGATAGGGGAGCGTTTCAAGCACCTCGATTTCCGTCCCGTGGCAATACACCGCCGCCAGAACACGTTCATACCACATGGCAGCGACACCTTGCAGGCCGGCGATATGGTGTATGTCATCTCCAAGCCACATGCCGTGAAAGAGCTTATGTCGATGGGCGGCAAACAGAAGGTCAACATCCGCAATGTGATGATTATAGGCGGCGGACGTGTGGGCCGTATGACAGCCAAACGTCTTGAGAAAGACATGGATATCAAGATTATCGAGAGCGACAAGAACCGTTGTTACGAGCTCACCAGCAGCCTGTCGGACACCCTGGTGGTCAACGCGGACGCACGCGATGTCGACATGCTGGAGGAAGAGGGCATCAAGAGTGTCGACGCCTTCATCGCTGTGACCGAAAACACGGAGACGAACATACTCACATGCCTGCAGGCCAAGGCTTACGGTGTGAAGAAGACCATCGCGTTGGTGGAAAACATCGACTACATCGACATATCACAAAACATTGGCATAGATACAATCATCAATAAAAAGCTTATTGCGGCGAGTTATATAGTAAGGTATACCTTGGGCGACAACGTCTCAACGTTGAAGTTCCTTAGCGGCATCGATGCCGATATCGTGGAGTTTGTTGTCCCTGACGGTTGTCTTGCTACCATGCGGCCTATCGAGAAGCTGCATGTGCCTGAGGGTGCCATCATCGCTGGCATCATCCGCGGTGAGTTAAGCTACATAGCGACGAGCGAGTTCCAGATTGAGGCTGAAGACAGAGTCGTTGTATTTGCTATGCCGAATGCTATTAAAGAAGTGGAAAGATTGTTTAGATAACACTCCCACGTCATTTCGAGCGAAACGAAGTGGAGTCGATACCTGAGCTATGCGAAAGCATTCACCTTTGGTGAATAAATCACAGGCATGGTGTTAGAAAGGAATAATAAAAGAAATTTTATATAATTTAGACTCGATTTGATAGGCGATGATTTCTCCACTCCCTACGGTCGGTCGAAATGACAAGTACGTTTGTCATTTCGACTGGAGTGAAATGAAATGGAACGAAATGGAGAAATCCTTTTAATGACGAAAACAAATGAATAAGATCCCGGTTTTTGTAAAAATCACAGTCAAGCTGTATCTGCTCCTCTTAGCGATTTACTTCGTTTTCAGGGTGGCGCTTTTGCTTTTGAACCTAGACAGATTAGGTGAGACCACGGCGTGGGAGGTCATCCAGGCCTTCGTCATGGGAGTGCGTTTCGACATTGTCACAATAGGTTTTGTGATAGCCATACCGACCATAGCGTTGACAATTTGCTCATTTTGGTGTACAAAATGCCGAATTTTTGAAAAAATATATACGATAGTACTGACTGTATGTTTTACGATTACCTTCGGAATCTGCGCAGCTGATATACCGTATTTTGACCAGTTTTTCGACAGGTTTAACATCACGGCCTTCGAGTGGATGGCGACAGGCGACAGCGTTTTTGTCTTCAAAATGATATTTGAGGAGCCGACATATATATTAATGATGTTGCCGGTGCTTGGTGCGGGATTTGTCTTTTGGTATTTTTGCAATAAAATTCTAAAAAACTCAACAGGATGGGAGGAGGTGAATTATTGGCGATACGGAATATATACGGTCTTGCTGTGGGGGCTTGTCTTTATAGGGATGAGAGGGCGTCTGAATGAGAAATCGCCTATCATGGTAGGTACTGCATATTTCTGCAACAACGCCATGTTGAACCAGTTGGGTTTGAACCCGAATTTCACTTTGGCGCGAAGCTATCTCGACAGCAAAGACCCTGACAACCAGTCGGTTAGCTTTATGTCGGATGATGACGCAATAAAAAATGTACAGGAGTATTTGGGCATTGAAACCCCTAATCCTGATTTTCCAATTGCTCGCACGAGAGATTTCTCCACTACGCTTGGCTCCGGTCGAAATGACATGAGGCCAAACGATTACAATGTTATTGTGGTGATAATGGAAGGCATGAGTTACAACAAGACGTCACATGGCGGCAATACGCAAAATCTCACGCCATTTCTCGATTCGCTGATGGATAACTCGTTGAGTTTCAATAATTGTTACACTACAGGCACACACACTTACTGTGGCATTTACAGCACCTCGGTGTCGTATCCGGTAATCTTCCGGAATCAGGCGTTAAAGCGCATACCGGTGTTGCAATACGACGGATTGGCGGCGACCTTGCAGAAATACGGCTATCAGACGGTTTATTTCACCACTCATGACAAGGAGTTTGACAATGTGGCTGGATTTTTAAGTCAGAACGGCGTTGAACGTATCGTCTCACAGGCCGATTATCCGGTTTCAGAGGTTAAGACGACGCTCGGTGTGCCGGACGATTACATGTTTCGTTTCGCCATGCCTATTTTCGACGAGATGGCCAGTAATAACAGACCTTTCTGTGCTACTATGATGACCGCCTCCGACCATGGTCCGTTCTATGTCCCCGACTATTTCGAGCCACGCAGCGAGGACATACGCTATCAGATAACGGAATACGCCGACTGGTCGTTGCGCCGTTTCATCGAGATGGCGTCGGAGAGACCATGGTTCGACAACACTTTGTTCGTCTTTGTCGCCGACCACGGAGCAGTGTTGGACACCGACTATTCAATTCCTTTGAGCTATTTCCACACGCCTTTGGTGTTTTATATGCCGAAGCATCTGCAAGCTGTTGAAAATGGGTCCATTGCGAGCCAGATGGATGTCTTCCCTACGGTGATGGGCGTTTTAGGCAAAAATTATGTCAATAACACTTTTGGAATAGATTTGTTGAAAGAAGAGCGGCGGTTTGTCTATTTCATGGGCGACGACAAATATGGGGTGCTTGACGATGAGTGGCTTTTCATCAACAAGCCGTCGGAGGGGCAAAAAGGATTGTACCGATACAGTGAAAAAGAGAAGAAAAACTACATCACGGAGCATCCTGAGATAGCCGAAGAGATGCAAAAATATGGTGAATCGTCTTGGCAAGTCAGTGAGTATCAGATAGTTAAGAAAAAAACAAAATTTTTGTCGCACGAATAAAAAATATGTGTAATTTTGCGGTCGGAAATGCCCAATGGTGTAATTGGCAACACGACTGACTCTGGATCAGTAAAGTCTAGGTTCGAACCCTGGTTGGGCAACTGGAAAATTAAGGTGTCGTTTCTGATGCCTTAATTTTTTTTGCAAATTTTTGTAAAACCTATCTAATAATTGCTTAACTTTGCAAGTGATAGTTTTTTCGCTTAAGATTGGCATCGTATAATAGGTCATAACTGGTGAAAAATCCCATAGCGTTATTGTAAATGATTGAAATCCAATAGATTAGGAGATTTCGATGTCCCCGAGGTATACTCGGTTCAAAAACTGTACCCTTTGTTATTATAATGAATACCATTGAGAAAAAAGAGGTGGCGTGGTACGTGTTGCGTGTCACATATCAGCGTGAGATAACGGCATCGAAGGCGTTGGAGGAGTTGAAAATTGAGCATTATGTGCCTACAATAAGGACGAGGATCCGCAACGAGAATGGGGTTTCAATCGGATGGAAGACGGAGCCGCTGGTGCACAATTACATCTTCATCCATGATTCATACGAAAACATTTTAAAGCTAAAGCAAGGGAAACTTGACTATCTCCGATTCATAATGGGCAAGGACGACAGTGGCATGATGAGTGTGCCGCAGTATGTGCCCGACAAGCAGATGTCTGATTT
>CADAFC010000056.1 GCA_902787095.1 uncultured Bacteroidia bacterium | reverse complement strand
GTGTTCGTGGTGATTGAGATATTCACCAGCGGTTTCGCAGTGGCTTGTTTCTCTGTGGGTTGCGTGTTCGGCGCGATATTGGCGGCATGTGACCTGTCACTCACTTGGCAGTTTGTGGCATTCGCCGTCGGCACGTTTCTGGCGTTCATACTGATTCGTCCGGTCGTGATGAGGTATCTCGACAAGAAGACCAACGACAACCATGTGAAGACCAACATGGACAACATCATCGGCAGGACAGCATACGTCACCGAGCGCATCCAGGAAGGCGGCTACGGCCGTGTGAAGATCGACGGCGACGAATGGAAAGCGCAGACATTCAATGGCTCGGCCATAGAAGTCGGGGAAAAAGTGATAATTGAATCTTACGAAAGTATAATATTAACCGTTAAAAAACTATAATCATGATTTACGTAGTAATAGTATTAGCAGCGATAGTTGTTATTTTCGCTTTGGCAGGACTTCTGGTGGTCCCGCAGTCAGAAACGAGAGTCATCGAACGCCTCGGCAAGTTCCATAAGGTGCTGCCAGCCGGCTTGAATATTATTTGGCCTATCATCGACCGTCCGAAAGTCATCACGACAAGAAAAGTGGCAGAAGGCTACCAGGGACGCCAAGTCGTTCGTATGAGTGAGACCGCAAAGATCGACCTCCGCGAGCAGGTATATGACTTCCCGAAACAGAATGTTATCACCAAAGACAACGTCACGACTGAGATTAACGCATTGCTGTATTTCCAGATTGTGGATCCGGTGAAATCGGTTTACGAGATTGACAATTTGCCTAACGCCATCGAGAAGCTCACACAGACCACTTTGCGTAACGTCATCGGCGAGCTCGAACTCGATGAGACCCTGACTTCGCGCGACACCATCAACGCCAAGTTGCGCACGGTGCTCGACGACGCCACAAACAAATGGGGCGTGAAGGTGAACCGTGTTGAACTTCAAGATATTACGCCTCCCGAGACAGTGCGTCAGGCGATGGAGAAACAGATGCAGGCGGAACGCAACCGTCGTGCCGAGATTTTGAAGGCTGAAGGCGAGAAACAGTCTGCGATTTTGAATTCTGAAGGTGAAAAGACATCTGCCATCAACAATGCCGAGGCTGAGAAACAATCGACGCTGTTGAGAGCTGAAGGTATCGCGAAAGCCAAGATCATGCAGGCGGAAGCTGAGGCACAGGCCATACAGCTTGTGGCCGACGCCATCAAGGCGACGAAGACGGACCCTGCATCGTATCTGCTCGCGACCAAGTACATCGAGACATTGAAGGAGATGACGAGCGGCAAGGATAATAAGACAGTGTATCTGCCGTATGAGGCAACGAATTTGCTTGGGTCAATTGGAGGGATTAAGGAAATTTTTAAATAATGGAAGAACACGAATTATCTGAACGACAGAAAAAAGTCGTCGACAAGCTGAATGAGCTGGGGATCCCGTTCAAGCTGATATTTCATCCGGCGTTGCCCACCATTGAGGATGCGCTGAACTATTGGGGTAAGTTCGAGTGGACGCACTGCAAGAACCTCTTCTTCAGGAATCACAAGGGAAACCGCCATTATCTGGTGATTTACGACTGCATGCACCAGCTGGCGATTCATGACTTGGAGCACCGTCTGAAACAAGGCAAACTCAGCTTCGCTTCTGAGGCGAGGATGGACAAATACCTGGGTCTGAAGCCTGGCAGCGTCTCCCCTTTCGGCATCATCAACGACGAGGAACATCATGTGTATCTGTATCTTGACAAGAATCTGCTCGACCGCGAGTACATCAGCTTCCACCCAAACGACAACACAGGAACCTGCGTCATCAAAACGACGGATCTGATAAAGTTTTTGGATGCGATGGGTAATGGTTACGAATTTATTGAGCTTTATTAGTTTTTAGAGTATCTTTTCTAAATCGTGCTTTAGTTTTGATGCGTTTTCGAAACGTAAGGCATTGATACCTACTGCTTTGGCACCTTCCACATTTTTAATGTTATCGTCGATGAATAGAGATTCTTCGGCTTTCAGGTTGTATTTGTTCAATAAAGTGTGGAAAATCTCAGGATTCGGCTTCAGCTGCTTGACTTCTCCAGATACTACGATGTTGTCGATGAGGCTGAAGATATGATATTTTTTCTGCACTGCCGGAAATGTCTCGGCAGACCAGTTAGTGAGGCCGTAGATGACAGGGAAGCCATTTTCTTTCAATGACTTGATAAGGTCGTACATGCCAGGAATCTCCTCTCCCATCGTGTCCATCCAGTTTGTCTGGTACAGCTTGAGCGGCTTGGCGTATTGCGGGAACATGGCGCTACGTTCTCTCACCGCCTGTTCGAACGGTTTTCCGCCGTCCATCTCTGCATTCCATTCGCTATTGCAGACGTTTTCGATGAAATAGTTCGACTCTTCGATGTCGTTGAAATACTTATCGAAGAGGTAATGCGGGTTCCAGTCGACGAGCACACCGCCGAAGTCGAAGATGATGTTTTTAATTCCTGATTTTATCATTTTTCAAACCTAATAAGCAACATAATAATGAGCCGAGCAATCCGACATATATCGAATCGACTGGCAAAGATACGAATTCTCCGAAAACGAGGCACGCTGTGCCGAAAATTATTGAGAAAAACACCCATTTCGGCTTAAAACGGCCTGGGAAAAACAATGCCAAGGTGAGCGGCACGAATGTCGCTGTGGTACGCAGTCCCATCGAAAGGAAGCCGAGGTCGTTGATGTATTGTCCTGAGAATGAAGACGCTACAACAAACGCCAACAGCTGAATGCCGACGATGGTGAGACGAGTGACAGCGAGATTGTTTTTCGGTTTGAACACGTCTTTAACCAGTATTGTCGACGCTCCGAGGGTGAGTCCCGAGCCGCCAATGATGATAGTTATCAACAACGTGCCGAGCACCAGTCCTCCGATGAACTTAGGCATGTGGTTGGTGACAAACATCGGGAACGCCTGAGCTGAGCTTGTCATTACGCCTATGCCTTCTGGGATGTCTTTACCAATGATATTCAATGCGTTAAGTTCATCGATGGTGATGTAATGAGCGCGCATAAACATGCCCACCATCACGCAGGCGAAGCCGATAGGTATCGAAATCAATGCTGAAATCATGGCACCACGGCGCGCCACGCTGTCGGACTTGCCCGACCAGATGGCTTGTGCGTATGTCTGGGTCGAGAGCACGCCAAGAATCACCGACAGGCACGAACCCGCGTCTTTTGAGATGCCACGCGCGAAGATGTTTTGGTATTTCGCATTGACATCGCTGATGGTGTTTAACCCGTCAACTAATTGAATATCAGTGTATAATAAGATTTCTTTTATTGAGTCGACAAGCCCTGTATAGCCTTTAGCAAGCACTAATACTATCACTCCTGCCGCCAGTGCCGAGATACAAAGGAGTATTATTTTGACCACGCCGCCGATGCCTGCGCTCCAAAGTCCGCCGAAGACCACGTACAATGTCATGATTATTGCTGAGATTATAGCTGACACCCCAAACGGGATGTTAAATAGCGTCATCAGCAATGCGGCAGCTGATAGCACCTGTGCTATAATGCTGATAAACATGCCCAAAGAGCACAAGACAGAGCCTGTCATCTCGGCTTTGCGGCCATATTCCTTGCGCACTATCTCGAGTAAAGTGGTGCTGTCGCTATGTCTGAGCGGCACGACGTAACCTATTGCGAGTGCCACACATCCGAGAGCCATCCCGAGGGTGAACCACCATGCGGAGATGCCGAATATGAATGCTAATTGCGCCGTTCCCACCGTCGACTGTCCGCCCACCAAGGTGCCGATGATGGCACCAGCCACCACCCAAGTGCCTGCCTTGCCTCCGCTGGTATGGAAGTCGCTGGCGTTTTTCACCTTTCTGACAGAAAGTATGCCAACGGTTTCAATGAGGGCGACCGCGAGAATCAAGCCTAAGATATGAAAAATCGAAATCGACATAATTTAAAAAAAAACGGTGCAAATTTACTGTTTTTTTTCTCGCAGATTACACAGATATCACAGATTTTTCTATTCTATCACGTTTTCATTCCACATATTGCCCGCTAAAGCGAGCTGTTGATTTCGCAGATTATTTTTCAAAGATTTCTGTGAATTCTGTTATTTCTGCGAGAAAAGTTTTATCTTTGCAAAAATTATCAATCATGAAAAGGCTATTATTAACCATCGTCGCAGCGACGCTTATTTTCAGCAGCTGCTGCAAAAAAGAAAACACAAACGTAACTATGAATACTACAATGGAAGACCTGCTGACGCGCCGCAGCGTGCGCAGCTACACCGACGAAGTGCCTCCGATGGAGGTCATCGAAGAAATCTGCAAGGCGGGAACATACGCCCCGACAGGAATGAACAAACAGGCACCTATCATCATCGCAGTGACCAACAAAGAGGTGCGCGACAAGCTGAGCAAACTCAACGCCGCCGTGTTCGGGCCGGACAACGACATGGACCCGTTCTACGGAGCTCCGGTGGTGTTGGTGGTCTTGGCTGACACCACAGTGGCATACACATGGAAGGAAGACGGCTCACTGGTGATGGGCAACCTCTTGAATGCCGCCCACGCAAAGGGACTCGGCTCATGCTGGATCCACAGAGCAAAAGAAGTGTTCGAGACAGAAGAAGGCAAAGCCATTTTGCGCGACCTCGGCATCGACGACACTAAATATGTCGGCGTCGGCAACTGCATTTTGGGATACGTTAAAGGGGACTATCCGACGGCAAGACCGAGGAAAGACAATTATGTTTATTGGATCAAGTGATAGACAAACGATAGACAAGCAACTTTTTATATTATTGATTATCAATATTTTAAAAATTTTGATGATAGACAAACGATAGACAAAAGGTGTTTTAGGCTTGACAATTTGTATTTCATAAAAAATTTTGATATATCTTTGCATTGTCAACAATAAAAAATGACAATGCGACCATTTAAAAGATATATCACAATCGCGCTCCTCGTTTTGATGACGGCACTTGTCGCTTGCAAACAGGTATCGCATCATGACGAGGCGCGTGCTTTATATTATAAAGGTGTGGAGTTGCGCGAGACGAAGCAAAATGAAGATGCCGCCAAGGCCTTCAGCGACGCGCTCGTGACGATAAACTTTTGTGATTCAGAAGATTATGATGTCAAAGCATTGAAAGCCGAGACCGAAGACCGTCTTGGCGAGATCTATTGGCTGCAGGGACTGTTTGAGGAAGCCTTGGATTTACATTTGGATGCCTCTGCCCTTTTCAGGGAACTAAATGACTCCCCTGCTCTAATGAAATCGTTGAGAAATGCCGGTCGCGCCGAGGCTTCGTTGAATAATCTTGAAGAAGCTGAGGTTTATTACAAAGAATCGCTTAAAATTGCCAAGTCATTGGATGACAAAGAGTTTACAAATGACTTGTTGCTTGACTTGGCTCGTGACATTTATATGGAAACCGATGATTATGACAATGTAATTTTAACTGTAAATCAAGCACTTCAAAGCGGCGCCGAGCCGTACCAATGCCATCTGCTGCTCGGTTTGGCGTATTATTACCTCGAAAATGATGATGAAGCGATAAAACATCTCAACGAGGCAGCTAAAAGCGACAAGGCTGGCATGAAAATGTCGGCATATCAGACGTTATATTTCATTTACCAGATTCGCGGAGATTATGCGAAAGCCCTTGAATATCATGAGCTTTACAATGAAAACATGATTGCAGCCGACAACCAGCACCGCAGCGATGAAATGCAACGCATCAAAAGCGCTAACGATTTGAAGATGCAGGAAAACGCATTAAAGGCGAAACAGAGGACGCGTACTATTTACTTGGGTGGAGTTCTCGGAGTGCTTGGAATTGCGTTGATTATCACAATTATTCTGCTCCGTCAGAGAACTCTGAGATCTCAATTGGACGCTGAAAAGAATAAAAACCAGTTTGAGCTTGCTCTTAAGAAAAACAAGGTTTATGTCACGGCTCTTGCTTTGTCGGAGCAAATCACAAAAAGCAGACTCGATTTCGTGCTCGACGACGACTCTTGGGATGATTTTATGAATCTAATCAACTTGATTTACAACGACTTCAACAAAAAACTTATAGAAAAATATCCAACTTTGACAAAAGAAGACTTGCACATTTGCTCGCTGACAAGATTAGGATTCAGCAACCAGGTGATTGCGATTTTGCTTAACCAGCAGACAAACTCGTATGCGAGGCGCAAATCAAGGATTAAGCAGGAAAAGATGAACGGAAGCGAGGATACACGGAGTTTTGAAGAAATAATTGAAAACATTTAACCACGAATTGACACAAATTAACACGAATTATCAAAAATTTAATACTATGAAAAAGCTGTTTTTGATTTTGGCATTATTCGCAGCAATAGCAACTGTTGTCGCACAGGAAAACCATTATGATTTTTGCGTCATAAACCAAACTGGATATTACACTTATTATCGCATAATTGACGTTGATAATCAATTAGTTGAGGTGACATATCCTTGTCAGAACGGCGACAACTACTGGTATGGTTATGAAAAACCCGCCGGTAAGCTCATAATTAACAACGAAGTGACTTACGACGGAACGGTTTACCATATCGTTGCTATCGGCGACCACGCTTATTACAACTGCAGTGATTTACGCGGAGTGCTTGAGTTGCCGCAAAGTATCGAAACAGTCGGCGAAGCTGCTTTCAGCGGATGCTCCAAACTATCTGGATTACTGGACCTGACACACGTGACATGCATCGGCAGAAAAGCATTTTGCAATTGTTCCGGTCTGTCGGGAAAACTGATTTTAAACGAAAACCTTGAGCGTATTGAAGACAGTACGTTTTATAACTGCTCACAATTTACCGACCGTCTCATTATACCTTCGTCGGTTAATTCTATTGGCGAAAGCGCTTTTGAAAGCTGCGGTTTCGTTGGCATGGCAGCGCTACCGGCGTCACTGGTTTCGCTTGGCGGCAACGCTTTTAAAAACTGTTCCCATATCAACAGAATCAGCATAAAAGCATTGGTTCCGCCTGTAGCCGACAGCACTGCATTTGATGGCTTATGGAAAAACATGCCCGTATATGTTCCATGCAACACATTGGAAGCATATAAAAATGCGAATGGTTGGTCATATTTCTCTAAAATTGAGGAAAAATCGTTGTGGTCGGGAGAAGCCATAAGATGGACTCAAGGCGAAGGAACGGCCGAAAGCCCTTATCTTATCGAATCGGCTGAAAATCTTGCTTGGCTGGCAAAAGATGTAAATAGTAGAAAGCATTTACAAATAGATACTTGTTATGGTATTTATGGTATGGTTTATTATGTGTATACATATCTTGATGTCAATGCATATCAGGACACATGTTTCAGGGTTGATGTTGACATCGACCTTCAGAACGAAAATGGCTTGGAATGGGAGCCTATCGGCAATATTCATGAAAACGACACCAACAACTACTACACTTACTTCTCCGGCATTTTTGATGGCGATGAACATCAAATACATAGTTATAAGATTTATAATAATGAGGAAGGTGAGATTGTACATGAGAAGGATTTCGGCATTTTTGGAGCTGTTAAAAGTGCCGATATAAGAAACATATCAGCCGCACCTTGTTTTAGCATTTACAGTAACAAAAAAACTATTGGCGGTATATGTGGAAGAGCGATTAATTCAAACATCAGCAATTGTAATACTTTCGGATGGATCAACTGTGGCAACTCACAAAACTATCAAAATCCTTGGAGTACAGTAGGTGGAATAGTTGGCCTCTCTGAATCAAGTCACATAGAGAATTGCATATCGTCAACAACAATATCAGCTTATTGTTGGGCAAGTTCAAATAACGGCCGCGGAGTTGGTGGAATTATAGGAATGATGCTATGCGACACTGTTTCAGACAACACCAGCGATATTTTCAACTGCTGTTTTAACGGAAAAATGATAGATTTGGAAATAGGAGGCGGTATTGTCGGTGGATGTAAAAGCATTATGGGGAATTCGGGTACGGCAAGAATAGAGCATTGTTGCAACCAAGGTCCGATGTTAGCTTCAAATAGGCTACCAGATTATGAAGTTTTTTTAGGTGGTATAGTTGGTCAAGTGTATGACATTGACACTTTATTTGTTATAAACTGCTACAGCAATGACACGATAACCACAAAAACCACAAATGACAAGTATTATGCTGGAGGCATCATCGGCAAAGCCAATAATAATTCCACACTTGTTGTAAAAAACTGCTATCATGTCGGACCAGTCACCTCTACTACCACTGGAGGTATCATTGCTCAGAACACTCAGATGTCGATAATAAGAAACAGTTTTTATGATGAAAACTGCGCTCCTGACAACGGCTTTGGAACGCCGATGAATATTGAGGAAATGAAAACTGAAGCATTTGTCACGCAACTGAATAACGGCAGCACTGTCTATAAAATGGACACTGAGCCATATCAAAACGATGGATTCCCTGTTTTCGGCACCGACGGCCTGATTTTTGTGGGAGCCGAATGGTATTACGAGATTTTAAATGGAGACGGCAGCATCACCTATCAGAATTTGCGATGTGTCGGTGACACCGCCATCAACAGCAAGCGTGCAAAAGTGATAGTGAAAAGCAACACATTGTACGACAAGGGATTATGCACCGAAGTCACTCACGAATATGTTTATGAGGAAAACGGTGTCGTTTACTGGTGGAACAAGAAGTTGGAAGAATTCACCGTATTGTACGATTTCGGTGCCATCGAAGGTGAAGAATGGTTTATCAAAGTCGGTGAAGAAAGCATAACAATGCATGTTTATGAAGTTGAAAATCAGATAATTAACGGCTTGCCATACAAGAAACTGACTGTCGCCGATGATGAAAACCTGTTTAGCGGCACCATAGTCAGCACCATCGGACATCTCACCAGTTTCTTCCCAGAGAAGTTGATTGAAAAATCATCCGATTTCAGCATCGAACAGCTCCGCTGCTATTGGCTCAAAGGCAACCTGATTTATAAAATCGGCAACATGGACTGCGACGAGATATACCATAACAATCATTTTGGAATCGATGAGACGGCAACCGAAATGTTTGCGGTTTATCCGAGTCCGACAAATGGGGTTATAAACATAAAAATTGGCGATAATGAGACGTTTCAGGAAACGTCTCTACAGGCGATGGAATATGCCATCACAAATATTTGTGGCCAAATCCTCATGCAAGGCGTGATTTCGTCTGATAATCAACAGATTAACGTGGAAGGATTGGAAAATGGAATCTATTTCATCACAATTAATAATATCACGATGAAATTTGTGAAAAAATAAAAACGAATAAAAACAAATATCATGAAAAGACTATTATTAGTTTTGTCTTTCTGCTTTGTGATTGTTGGTGTTAAGGCACAAAACATTTGGAAACCAATCAGTTATAGCGGCACTTTTTTAGGAGCGGGGCCAGATGGGAGTATTTATTGCTACGATAACGACATCACATGCTCTAAAGACGAGGGTGCGACATGGCAGATCACGTTACCTGCTTATGATTATAGGTATAATTACTATTGTTTCACGGTCAGCCCTGAAGGACGAATCTATCTGATGGAAGACAAGGAGCATAGGATGTGGCATTCCGACAACAACGGACTCACATGGCAATACTCCTCTCCTATTCCTTTGGGCGAATTTTATACCGCCACACATATTTATGCGGCCAGTAACAACATAATTGTCGGCAGCACCACTTTCAATAATCTGTTTTGGACCACCGATGGCGGTGTGACATGGCAGATAACCGAACTCGGGGAATCGGATTGCGCCATTCAGGATCTTGTTGTGAAAGAAAACGGTGACGTGTATTTCTGCCTGTATAACTATAACAGGATGTTGGACCAAGGAGTTTATCATTCCACAATTAACGACATGCACAATTGGGAAGTTGTGGCTTTTGACGGTATCCTACGCTCGCCGCAAGTCGCGCATCAAGCAGGAAAAGATGAATGGCAATGAGGATGAAAGGAGTTTTGAGGAAATAATTGAAGAAATATAAAAATTAATATTTAAAACTTAATTATATGAAAAAACATTTTATTCTTACAATTTTACTCGCTTTTGCAGTGATTTGCGGAGCACAAGTATCCGTTTGGGATGGCACTGCCGAGCCATTCGACACCAGTCATGCAGGAACAGCCGATGACCCTATTCTTATTGAAAATGCCGAACAGCTTGCATATTTGTCACAAAACGGCCACCAATTGGATTGTCAATATTACAAATTGATGATAGATATTGATTTAGACAACAGAGGTTGGCTGCCTATCGGTTATTACTCATCAGCAACGAGCACTGTTTTCAATGGTTATTTTGACGGAAACGACCATACAATTTATCATCTGACAACAACTCTTTTCTGGTGGATGGATGAAGGCTATATCAAGAACCTCACTATCAAAGATTCGGAAATAGTTCTCCAATATGGCTTAAACTGCTTTGGAGGAATGGTTAATTCTGCGCCATTGGTTGAAAATTGTCATAATTATGGAGATGTTATACTTGATTATGAAGAAAATAATAACGGTTTGAATTGGACTATGGGTGGTATTGCCGGAAAATGTGAAACTGTAAAGAACTGCAGCAATCATGGAAATATGATGGTTAATGCTAAATCTTTTATAAGTCGTTTGAGTATCGGAGGATTAACAGGATATGCAAATATTGTCGAAAAATCATACAATACTGGTGAAATAACAATTGATTCCGAGATTCGCAATTACTGCTACATGGGAGGAATATGTGGCGAAGTATCTAAACTGGTTAAATATTGCTACAATACTGTCAATATGTATACAGACAATAATGTCACATATATTGGTGGTATTGTTGGCAATTTTTATAAAAACCCTGATTATGAGGCAGATACTTTGGTGATTGCTTATTGCTATAATGCAGGAGATATTAGTGCGGAAAATATTGGCGGTGTAATTTCCAAAAATGATTATGAAAATAATGTGATAAATGCAGATAACAGTTACTATATCAACACAATAGCCAGCACCAACAACTATGGCATTCCGAAATCTGAAGCGGAAATGAAATCGCAGGATTTTGTCGACTTGTTAAACAACGGCGGAAACGTTTATACCCTAGATATTTATTATGTAAATAATGGTTTTCCGATATTTTCAAACGATATCACCTACCCTGTCATAGGCACCGAGTGGTATTACGAAATCTTAAACGATAATGGAAGTGTCACGTATCAATACCTTGAATGTGCGGCCGATACGACCATTGACAACAAGAGAGCCAAGGTGATTATCAAGAGTAACACTTTGTATGACAAAGACTTAGATACAAAAATCACTCATGAATATGTTTATTCGGAAGGAGGAATGGTTTATTGGTGGGATAAGAAGTCTGAAAGCTTCACGACATTATATAATTTTAATGCCAATGTCGGTGATGAATGGACGATAAGCGTTGGAAATCAAAGCATTACGATGAATGTAGATGCAATTGGCAACACGAATTATGAAGGCACTAATTACCGTGTTCTGACCGTAAGCGATGCTGATGGTATCTTCAGCGGAGAAATAATCTGCGGAATCGGGCATACGACGAGTTTCTTCCCAGAGAAATTGCTGAACAACAGTAAGGATTACCGTGTTGAAGGCATGCGTTGCTATTGGATTGACGGCGAACAGCTGTTGCATTTCGGCGAGGTCGACTGCGACGAGGTTTATGGTGAACATCATGACGTTACAGAAAACAAAGAAACGGAATTTTCGGTTTACCCGAATCCGGCGAAATATTTTATCAATGTGATATCATCGGACGCACTCGGTGCGTCCTTACATACGGACTATATGATTACCAATGTAATGGGTCAAACCATGATGAGAGGCACCA
>CADAFC010000055.1 GCA_902787095.1 uncultured Bacteroidia bacterium | reverse complement strand
AAGTTAATAAAGTTTTGAAGTTAATAGATTTTGAATTTTAAGAATTAAATGATATGACAGAAAAAATTCAGACTTTACGCGACAATGCGGCCATGAGATGGATCGCTTTGCTGCTGTTGGCGTTGGCGATGTTCTGCGCCTACATTTTCATGGACATCCTGTCCCCTATCAAGGACTTGATGCAGACACAACGTGGTTGGGACAGCCTCGCATTCGGCACGATGCAGGGTTCTGAGACATTCCTCAACGTGTTCGTGTTCTTCCTCATCTTCGCAGGTATCATCCTCGACAAGATGGGAGTTCGTTTCACCGCAGTGTTATCAGGCGCTGTGATGCTCGTCGGTGGCTTAATCAAATATTACGCCATCAGCGAGAGTTTCTTTGGCAGCGGTCTTGAGAGATGGTTCACCGACAACCTAAACTACATCCCTGTTTTTGAAGAACTTGGCGTTTCTCCGTTCTACAGAGGCATGCCTGCTTCAGCAAAGATGGCAGCTGTCGGCTTTATGATTTTCGGCTGCGGCGCTGAGATGGCAGGTATCACCGTCAGCCGCGGTATCGTGAAATGGTTCAAAGGTCGTGAGACAGCATTGGCAATGGGTTCAGAGATGGCATTGGCCCGTCTCGGCGTCGCCACATGTATGATTTTCTCACCTTACTTCGCAAAACTCGGCGGAACCATCAACGTGAGCCGTTCAGTGGCATTCGGCGTGGTGCTGCTCTGCATCGCCCTCATCATGTTTGTGGTTTACTTCTTCATGGATAAGAAGCTCGACTCACAGACAGGCGAGGCTGAAGCCGTTGACGAGCCTTTCAAAGTCAGCGATATAGGCAAGATTTTGTCAAGCCTCGGTTTCTGGCTCGTGGCATTGCTCTGCGTGCTTTACTACTCGGCAATCTTCCCTTTCCAGAAATACGCTGTCAACATGCTCCAGTGCAACCTCACACTCATCGAGGCTGACCCTAACACATTCTGGGGCGGCAGCTCAGTGACCATCGTGCAGTATATCGTGATGCTACTCGTCGCTGTCTGCTCATTCGCAAGCAACTTCATCAAGACAAACAAGTCAATGAAATATGGTTTGATGGGACTCGCCATCGTGGCTCTCGTGGTTTACTGCTACATGGGTTACATGCGTGGCACCGCTGAGACAATCTTCGCAGTGTTCCCGCTCCTCGCAGTGGCAATCACCCCTATCCTCGGCAACTACGTCGACCATAAAGGTAAAGCTGCCTCAATGCTTATGATTGGCTCTATCCTCCTGGTCATCTGCCACTTGACATTCGCATTCATCCTGCCTATGTTCAAAGGTAATGCTGCTGGTGGCACTATCGTGGCTTACGTCACAATCTTGGTGCTCGGAGCCTCATTCTCACTCGTTCCTGCAGCATTGTGGCCAAGCGTTCCGAAGCTCGTCGACGAGAAAATCATCGGCTCAGCCTACGCTCTGATTTTCTGGATCCAGAACATCGGCCTGTGGCTGTTCCCGCTGCTCATCGGTAAGGTTCTTGAAAACACCAACCCTGTCGGCACAAACCCTGACGAACTCAACTACACATGGGCTTTGATCATGCTCGCATGCCTCGGCATCGCAGCATTGCTCATCGGTCTCTACCTCAAGGTCGTTGACAAGAAGAAACACCTTGGCTTGGAAGAACCGAATATCAAAGAATAGTCGCTAGTCTTTAGTCGTTAGTCGCTAGTCCTTTGTACTAGTACTAAAGACTAGAAACTAGAAACTAGAGACTGAAGACTAGAAACTAGAAACTAGAGACTAAAGACTAGGAAAAACCATCGTTTCGAATGCAGCGAAGCAAAGTTGAAACGATGGTTTTTTATTTTTTTCTTGTTTTTTTCATTTTTACTTCGTAACTTTGCGATGTTAAAAATTATCATAATATGAAAAAGCTTTTACTTTCTATCATCGCTTTGGTAGCTACATTTGCTGTTAAAGCCCAATGGGTCAACGATCCGGTAAATAATACTTTCATTGTCAACACCTCGGCTGATGCCGGTGAGATCTACCTGTCCACCAACCAGAATACTGGAGACACCTACATGCAATGGATGAGTTTCGTGGGCGGTAACGGATGGTCGCCAAACTTGCAGCGTCTCAACTTTGCAGGCGAGCCACAATGGGGTGAAAACGGCATCCACATTGCAGCACATCAGTTCTCATCAATGTCTGAAGGCGTTTCGATGACGACGACCACCGATGGCGGCGTGGTAAGCTGCTTCGCTGTATATGACGGCTACACATACGCGGTGAAAATCAACCCTGACGGCACGTTCCCTTGGGGCGAACAGGGTGTACAGCTCTTTGGCGGACTCGGTTTCTCACGCACTGAAATCGTCGCCACCGACGATGGCGGCATCTGGGCACTGGGATTCGACTACAGCAACCTCTATCTGCAATATGTCAACGAGGCATTAGGCCCGGTCGTTACTATCTCCGATAATACCGGACTAAAATGCATGTTCGGACAGCTCACCCTGGGCACCGACAACAAAGTTTTCGTTACATACGAAAAGGTCGGAAACGGCATGTACACCAACAAATCGATATATGTGGCAGGCTACAATCCGGATGGCACTCAATTCAGCCCAGAGACATTGTTGATGGCGGAACAGACATTCCAGTCAACATACATCCATTATGCCATCTCCGACGGCATGGGTGGCGGTTACATTTATATCTGGCATCCTGCCTTAGGCAACTTCAACACATACGTGTTCCATTACAACCAGAACGGTGTCTCGACAATCATGGACACCAACGGAATACCGGTACACTCATTCGACGGCAACAACTTGTATATCAGCGCTTCAGCAACCGTCGACCCTGACAGCCACGACATCATACTGTTCTATGAGCAGACCGACGATTACTCACAAAGCCAATGCAAGCTTTACATGAACCGCATCACCTCTTACGGCGAGAGATTGTGGGACGAGGGCATCCTCGTGCTTGACAACGGCACAACACCTTGCGGAGGCCTCAACATCGATGCATATCAATATGGTGGCGGCTTCGCAGTGACATATTTCAAAGGTCTTAACCAGACAAGCGGAAGCCAAGCAACCGTCGAGGCACAAGGTTTCAACATGGAAGGCACCACTACCTGGAGCACACAGATGTGCTCGAACACCTACGGCAAAACAGGTTGCGAGGAAAGCACAGGATACCATGGCGGACAGAATATCATCTCATGGGTCAACAATGAAGTAGGCGGACTATACGGACAAAACATCGGACAGAAAGGCGAGATGGGCGACGTGGAGCCTCCTACCCCTCCAACACCATGTTACGCCCCGACAAACTTCCAGGGCGAATATGTGTATACCCAAGAAATGTATGGCCCGATGCTGTCATGGGACGCTCCTGAGACAACACCGCTCCACTACAACCTATATTGCGAAGAGACCAAAGAAGTGATAGAGATTGACGCCGAATACACCTCATATTTCATGGAGATGAATCCAGGCGACTACATCTTCCAACTCACCGCAGTATACGACAACTGCGAATCGGACTACGCCATGACACCAAACGGCGACGACTATGTCTTAATCGAAGTGACTTCGGTCCCAGAAGTCGGATATGAGGAAATCGTCAATATTGTAGCAATTTACAACATAAACGGACAGCTCGTCAACGCAAAGAACGTCAATGAGCTGAATCAAGGCATGTTTATTATTAAAGGTGTTACAACGTCAGGGAAAACCGTCACCAGAAAGATCGTAAGATAACTTTCATTGCTGTCATAAAACTTGTTCTATGACAAAACACTTTTTATCAATAAAACTGGCCTTATGTCTGATGCTGGTGTTTTCCGTGATGGGCATAAATGGTCAGGACACGCGTTATACCGAATCGTCGGCGATGAGCCGTCACCGCACTGAGCCTGAGCGCGCTTTGGTGATGATTGATTCTGCTGTTATGGTGGGTAACATCAGCTGGCAGCGTGGTGAATATTTGAAGGCCGTGACACAATATGGCGGGCTTCATGACATGTCGTTGGCTGCCCAGACCTGTCTCAACATGTTGGAAAAGGGCGACGCTTTGACTGACTCTGTCACTCTGGAGCAGACTTATATGCTTTTGGCGGGCATTGAATACACTATGGGCGACCATCCTGCCATCATCCGATATGCCACCGAGGCCTCGCGTTTGGCCCACATCCTTGATCTGCCTGGCGAGGTGGGCAAAGCGGCGGGACTCATCGCACAGTCGATGGCGCAGGCCGGTAAGACCGACGAGGGTATAGAGTTGCTTAATGGCACCATTTCTGAACTGAGACAGCTTAACACCTTTCAGGGTGTGACGGCATACCACGAGGCTTCGAAGAAGCTGATTCGTATTTATGTAGACAATCTGCGTTTCGCCGATGTGGTACCTGTTTGTGAGGCGGATTTGGCACGCATCGACAAGCTCGACAGTCATCCCGAGCGTTTCAACTTGAACGAAGGCTTCGACCCGTCGGAGTTTGTCGATTACGCACGCGGTCAGGCATTGGCGTACCTCACCATAGCATACGCCAGGATGGAGGATATCCCGAAGGCGCGTGAGACCATGAACGAGGTGCTCAAAACCAATTGGAGCCACAGTGTTGACTGCGACAAAATCATGTCGGCGGCGTATCTCTACATGGGCGAGTTCGACCGTTTCGAAAAGGCGATGCAGCGTTTCGAGCATTCATATCCCGACACCATCAACCCCAACTACGTAATCTGCCTTGAGCAGCGTTTTGCCGCTGCCAGGATGCAGGGGCATACCGACGAGGCTATCGACT
This sequence comes from uncultured Bacteroidia bacterium, assembly GCA_902787095.1. Classification (GTDB taxonomy): domain Bacteria; phylum Bacteroidota; class Bacteroidia; order Bacteroidales; family F082; genus Limimorpha. The sequence continues at coordinate 16,356 of CADAFC010000055.1, read as the reverse complement.
ACATGCAGCGTGTCCACATCATTCGTGACAGCCTTGACGCACGTAACCAGCGCGAACGGCTCCATGAGCTCGCCACCCAATATCACCTGCAGGAAGAGAAACTCATCCGACAGCAGAAAGAAGCCGAGGCTGAGCGCGCACGCATCATCATCATCACCTTGACGATAGGACTTTTGGTGACAGCATGCTTCCTCTTGTGGTTCTTCCGCCAGGAACGCCTGATGAAAAAGAAAAACAAGGTGTTGGCAAGAGAGATTGCCGATGCCATCACCTATAAGGAGAAATATCTGGAGAGTTTGAGGCAGGATACGGTATCTGGGGCTCGGCAGGAGCCTGCCAAGGATCTGTCCGAAGACCCAGATGTCATGCTGTTCAACCAGATTCAGGACCTCGTGGCTGGCGAGAAACTCTTCCTCGATCCTAACCTCGACCGTCAGATGCTCGTCGACCGCCTGGGAGTGTCAAAAGAACATATAGGCGCCGCCTTCGCCAAGGGCAGCCCATATAAGTCGCTCATCGAGTACCTGAACGACTGCCGTTTGCCGTACGCCGCCAAGCTCTTGACAGAACGCCCCGACCTCAGTGTCGCTGACGTGGCACACGAGAGCGGTTTCGCCAATGCCGACACCCTGGGCCGCAATTTTAAAGTCAAATACGCGCTTACACCAACGGAATACAGGGAACAACAGTAACCGGACCTTACTGAAAAATACACGGAGAATAAAAAAATACATGGAGAATAAAATCCAGGAAAAAACAATGTTTCCGTGAATTCGTCTGTCGACGTCCGTGAATACGTCTAAGCTATTGCACAATCAGAATATTGACTATATTTTTGCATCAAAATTACAAAAATTTAGTCGATGAAAAAACTCGTATTCTTCCTTAGCATCGTTTTATCTGCTGTTTTTTCGGCAATTGCCCAAAGTCCTGACCCGATTATGGCGGGCTACACCGTCACTTCAGGCACAGCAGGAGTCAACAATGAAGAAAACTATGACAAGCTGTTAGATGGCAGAAATTTCACCAAATGGTGTATTCTTGACATTGGTGATTGCGCCTATGTTGAGTTTCACGTCGTCTTTCCTTTTATTCCTACCGGCTACGTCATGACCACAGCTAACGACGTCAGCACATACCCGGGCCGCAACCCAAAAGACTGGGTCATTAAGGCAAAACTGAATCTTGAAGACGAGTGGACTACCATAGCCAGTGTTACTGACGACAATGTGCTGCAATTTGAGAATAAGACCAACTATAGTTTTGAGATTTCCAACGACCAACTATACAAATATTTCCGTTTCGAAGTCACAGCGGTGTGGGGAGGAGGAGATTTTCAACTTGGTGAGTTGATGCTCAGAGGATCAGTATATGAAAACCCGGATATTGTTGTTGTCACAGACTACAACCCCAAAGCTGGTACGGAGGGTGCCAGTAGCAATGAAAACTATCAGAAATTGGTGGATGACGATCCAAACACGAAATGGTATGTCAATAGTTTGACGGATACAACATTTATAGAATTCCATCATGGCAGTCCATTCATTCCTACCGGCTACATCCTGACCACAGGTAATGACAACAGCTCACACCATGGCCGCAATCCCAAAGACTGGGTCATCAAGGCAAAGCTGAATCAAGAAGACGAGTGGACCACCATCGCCACCGTCACCAACGACAACGTGTTACAAGACGTCAATAATACTGACTTTGAGTTTGGTATCGACAACAACGCAAAATACAAATTCTTCCGTTTTGAAATCTTGTCGGTACAGAACGGTAGCAAGTTCCAACTCGGTGAGTTCAAGTTCAAAGGGAGGTCTGTGCTGAACACTGACCCGATTATCGCTGGTTTTATGCTCGTAGATGCCGCTTATTCCTCTAATCCCCAAAATCTTGTAGATAACAACAGAAATAATTATTGGGATTGCCGTAGTCAGGATCATTATTACTATGTGGACTTTTACAGCGACAAAGCTATCATCCCCACAGCCTATATTATGACAACAGTCCAGGATTTTGGCCCCTTCTGGGGGTGTAACCCGAAAGCATGGAGTATCGAAGCAAAAATGAGCTTTGATGACGAATGGCAATGTATTACCCAAGGTTACGACCTTATCCCGAATGAGACCGGAAATGACTTTGAGTTTAGCATCAACAACGACAAAGCCTATCGCTACTTCCGTTTCGCCGCAACAGCAGTAAACTACGAATTAATGGAGGTGTTCAGGCTCTCCGAGTTACGACTTAGAGGCCGTGTTGTCGATGACTACACTTATTATGTCAAGGACGTGATGCTTATCGGTGGCTCCGAGACCGAGGTAAACGACCTGAAAAAGTCATATCGAAAACAGGGTTGGAAAAGTTATGACTATGACCTTAACAAAGGCTGCGGCAGCAGTAGCGACTGGATTTACTTACTCTATAAAGACGAGTATAATCCAAGTCTCGTGAACAAAGGCTATGCTACTGACTTTTATTTATGGACACAAAACTCAAGTGCTACCGAAACTCGTACCTACGACGGAAGGACCTATTATCTTGTGCCTTACGATGGCGGCGAGCATTTCAAAAATGTCAAAGGCGACCTGAACAGCAATGCCGGCGGTTCTGACATACATCTGTATTACACCAGAGAGGCTTTTCCAGACCATCGCAGTGTTGACAATATCTACTTCAACTCGACAAAAAGCGGAGCTTTAGGCTCAGGAGGCAGCTCTTCCGGTTATGACTTGAACTCTGGTGCAGGCGGCGATTATATATATATGCACTTCACCACTTCACAAACAATCGGCACCATGCCGGTGGGAATATTGAACGAAAGTGTTGTCGGCTACGGCTCCATAAACATCTCGGGCACAGCTTATGATTCCGACGATTTGTCAGCAAGTGTTCCTCTACATGCCTATCTTTACAAAGAAGACGGTGTCACTTTATACGTACAAAAGGATTTTCTTGCAGACCTGCCTAACAATGGCTTTTCCAAAAACTTGTTTGGCATCCTTCCCGACACTTATAAACTTAAGCTCCTTGCCACCGACATTGATGGGTATGGCGATATCCAGATTGGAAACATTCAGACCATCACTGTGACACAAGGCCCTGAAATCATAGAGGTTGTCCATGGCGATACAGAAAGTTTTTTCCCTATGTATCATTTATACCAATATAGCATGTCTCAACAAATCTACAGGGCGAACGAACTACAAAGTGCTGGCACTATATCAGGTATCGCATATTATTATAAACCTTACGCTGGTGTCGGACCCTATGAGATGAACAACGTGCAGATTTATATGCAACATACCGACAAAGATTATTTTGAAGACGATAATGACATCATTCCCATTGATTTAAGTCAAAAGGTGTTTGAGGGCACGGTCGTGGCAGAGAACAAAGGTTGGGTGGAATTTTCATTTGATACGCCTTTCGAATATGACGGGATACATAATATCCTGATCAGTTTCAACGACCCTGCACCCGAATACTACCAGAGTGGTTGGGGGCATCGATTCCGTATCAATCGCTCACCTAATACGACACATCTATACTTGTCGAGAACCAATCCTATCGATTTGGAAAACTGGACCGACTACCACTTCGTCGATTCGCGTAGGAACGACCTCCAGTTTTTTATCAAACCATCAGGTAGCCTCAAACCCGCCAACTTAAGGTTAGCCACATGTACCGCAGATATGACGGAAATTGCTTGGAACGCCCCAGCAACCAACCAGAGCATATATGGCTACCTATATCAATTCAAGAGAGGAGATGAGCCATGGAGCACCGCTGTTGAGACATTCAACAAAACCGTATCCTTTGATGATCTGGTAAACGACATTGATTATAGATTCCGCGTGAAGACACTCTATAACAACAACGAGACAAGCATTTTCTCTGAAATATCGTTTAGACTACCGACAGATTTACCATTTGAAAACAACTTTGAAGAGGATTATGATGGCATGACCGTGTTAAGTATCGATTGGGAACATGGTGGAATACAAACCAGAGAAAGTTATTCCGGTAATAAAAGCTTTAATTTTATGGCCCTCTCAGATGGATACAGTCCTCAATACTTGATATCTCCGTGTTTTCCAAACACCGAGAAGATCGCGATGTCGTTCTATTTCAAAGGACCAACTTCTAATGATGAAAGAATAGTTTTAGGGTATTCAACCTACGACAACAACATTGGTTCGTTTACGTGGCTCGATGATATTAGTACCCGCACAGAGACCTGGACCTATTATAGGAGCACATTCCCAGTCGGCACGAGATATATAGCCATAAAATATGTAACCGTTGGTCCTGTTGGCACCTATATAGACGACATCCGTTTCGAAAAAGCTACAACTCATAAGATGCCGACAAACTTAACCGCAAGCGATCTTACCCCTAACAGCGCCACAATAACATGGAAGGCTCCACTAGGGGAGACACCTATTGGCTATGGATATCAAATCATGAAAACCAGCGATGCAATATGGAGCGCTGATATGGGTGTCGTGGAGGAAAATATGGTTTCTTTGGCCCACTTGCTTCCTGACACCGAGTATGATATCCGTGTTAAAGCGTTGTATGATAACGGAGAAAGCAGCTACTTTGTAAGATACAGGTTTATGACTGATGCCAAGCCTGTAATATTGCCAATCTACCAAGGTTTCGAAAACGGCATGAATGGTTGGCGTGTCGTAGACGGACAACGACACACGGAGATTATGCGTTACATAAATCCACATGGAGGCGGTTACATATTTTATTTCGATGATGAGGAAAATGATCCACAATATTTGATTTCTCCTGAATTCATTAGTATCGAAGACGTGTATTTGAGCCTCTTTTATAAAAGCTATCAAATAGATGATAACAGTAGTGTCGTCTCATTCTTTTATGTGGGATACTCTACCACCACTAATGATATTGACTCCTTTATTTGGAGCGATAGATTGGCAGCCCTGGGAAATTGGGCAGAGTACACAGCCACCTATCCGCCGGACACCAAATACATCGCCATCAAATGGGAACAATTATGTTATCTTTACGTTGACGACGTCTCCATCTGGACAACTATGAGTCATCCGATAGCAAAAGCCACTAACTGGGACGAGCCTTCTCGCCCTATCGACGGATGGAATTTCATCGCTTCACCCGTTAATGGAAGTGTCGCACCTATTGATGTGAAAAAACTCATCTTTAGCATCAACGATATTCCGTATGTCAATTCCGGAGAATATGACCTCTACCGTCTCAACAACACCACTTGGGAGAACTTCAAAGCCCATCAAAATGGCTTTATGCTTGAAAACGGAAAGGGTTATCTCTATGCCATAGCATCAGATGTAACAATCCAGTTCATCGGCCCTATCTACGAAGGTGACACCAAGACCGTCAATATCAGTCAAGGCTGCAACCTTGTAGGCAATCCGTTCTATGCCGATGCATACATCGACAGACCTTATTATAAAATGAACGCTGCCGGCACCGATATCGAGGCCGTTACAGATTACATCAACAATCCTATTCCTAAATTCACCGGCGTGGTGGTGACAGCCGATGGCAACGAGACCGTCACCTTCAGCAAGGAACAACCTGCGACGACGGCATATAACAATGGTGGCATACAGATAACCCTGATGAAAGCCAATGTGCGCGCCGACGCTGTGCAAGACAAGGCGATAGTGAGCTTCAACGAAGACACGAAACTCGAGAAGTTCATCTTCAACGACAATCATGCCAAACTCTACATCCCACAATCGGGCGAAGACTATGCCATAGCATTCTCCAACCGTCATGGAGAGATACCGCTTCATTTCAAAGCTAACGAGCTGGGCAGATACACCATCGCCTTCGAAGGCGACATGAGAGGCGCCACACTTATCGATAAGATTGAAGACACAACGATAGACCTCGGCACTAACGACAGATACACCTTTATAGGTTCGCCTGCCGACAAGAGAGACAGGTTCGTGATTACATTCGCGTCAGCATCTGACACCTTCGCGTATCAGGATGGTAACGACATTATCGTCACCGGTGAAGGCGAACTGCAAGTGTTCGATATCATGGGGCGCATGGTGATGACACAACACGTCAACGGTATACAATCGATAAACACACTACAACAAGGCGTTTATGTCTTCAAGTTTAATGGCATGACACAGAAGATGGTTGTCAGATAGTTTGCCGATTATATTTTGCATAAAAATAAAACATTTAGTCGATGAGAAAAATACTATTATCAATCAGCTTGATTATCATATTGGCTTTTGGCGCCAATGCGCAAAATGACGCATTCTTCAAATGGAATGATTCATCTGATGACGCAGTCAGACCTGTTGATTATTACAGCTTCAGTTTGCCTACGTCGCATGGCTCAGCTAATGACTATCAGGCACCTCTTGGAAATGGCCTGCTGATACTCGCGTTGTTAGGTGTAGGATATTTACGGAAGCGTAGCAAGCAATAAAAACAATAAGGCATTGATGATCAAATAAATATCAGTGCCTTATCTTGTTTTGTCTGTATATTTTCAAGGTTCGTCATCACCTTGATTTGGTGTCTGGTGGAGCTGGAGGGAGTCGAACCCTCGTCCAAACAAGGAACAATTATGCTTTCTACATACTTATTCTGTTGTTGGTTTTCGAGCTGTGCAAGGAAACAGACATCCTAATCGCAACCTTATCTCCTTGAGTTTCACGACGTTGCCGGAGCTTCCGCGTCGCTATCCCGAAATTGCTGAGCACCTCGTTGTCGGACCGGAATCGGGAGGCTCCATCCGCGAGATGTCTCGTCCTCTCACCTTGTGAAAGGATTGAGCTTCAGTCTACTGTACTTCGACTAAGCAGCGAGAGCGTAAGTATTTTCGCCAATTAATTTTTTGCAGCCAAGATTTACGAGCGTCACTGCAAGGCTCGGTATGCTTACATAACCCTTCTACAAGCTGTCAAAACCGGTCAGCCCCAAATGTTATGCTGATTTCTCTTATCAAAAATCGTGCAAAAGTAGTAAAATTTTCCGAATTTATACGTATTTTTTTACATCTTCATCGGAAATCGTTGAGCCACAAAGGATTACAAGACGTCCGACCACATTCTGCAACCAGGTATCGGCTTGCCCATCTCGTTGGCGGCTTTCACCACAAAGCTTTCAATCAATAAAGGTATGTCATCCAATCTCTCTCGCAGCGGCGGCACCCTCATGATAATCATGCTGATACGATGGTACAAATCCTCCCTGAAATTGCCTTTTGCAATCTCCTCCTGCAGGTTTTTGTTGGTCGCTGCTATGACACGCACATCCACCTTTATCTCTTCCTCACCCCCCACACGTGTGATTTTGTTCTCCTGCAATGCCCTCAAGACCTTGGCCTGAGCCGCCAAACTCATGTCACCGATCTCGTCGAGAAACAAAGTGCCGTTGTCGGCAAGCTCAAAGTCGCCTTTCTTCTGCTTTATCGCTGATGTAAAAGCGCCTTTCTCATGTCCGAACAACTGACTCTCAATAAGCTCCGATGGTATAGCGGCACAGTTTACTTCCACAAAAGGTCCGTTGCATCGTGGACTCATCTCATGAAGCTGACGTGCCACAAGCTCCTTTCCAGTGCCGTTCTCGCCCAGAATAAGAACCCTCGCGTTGGTCGGTGCCACACGCTCAATCATGTCGTTGAGCTCTTTCATCGCAGGAGCCGAACCTATCATCTCATATTGCTTGCTTACGGCGCTTCTCAAAATCTTCGTCTCGTTATACAAACGGTTCTTGTCCAGTGCGTTACGAAGCGTGATGAGCATCCTGTTAAGGTCTATAGGCTTCTCTATGAAATCGTATGCGCCTTTTTTTATCGCATCTACAGCGATGTCAATCGTCCCATGTCCCGATATTATGATAACAGGTGTGTCAGTGATGGTTTTCGCCTTTTCCAAAAACTCTATACCATCCATCTGCGGCATCTTGATGTCACAGAAAATGGCGTCAAACACGTTGTCGTTGAGCATAGGCACTGCCTCGACGGCTGACGCCGCCTCGGCAGTGGTATATCCTTCGTTGCCAAGTATCCCGCACATCGCCCGCCTGATGGCTGGCTCATCGTCGATGATAAGCACCTGTGCCATCAGAAGTTAGGTTTAAGTTCGTAGAGTTTATAGAAGTCATCTATGATACGGACAGCCTCGTCAACATCGTCAACCACATGGAAAATGCCGAAGTCCTCTTCTTTGATCATACCGTTCTTGAGAAGCGTGTTACGGAACCATTTCAAGAGCGGATTCCAGAACTCCGAGCCGAACATCACTATCGGGAAGTTCGCTATCTTGTTGGTCTGCATAAGCGTGAGAGCCTCCGACAACTCGTCAAGGGTGCCAAAACCTCCAGGGAAGGCGATGAAACCTTGTGCATAACGCGTAAACATCGTCTTGCGGATGTAGAAATAGTCAAAGTTGATCGACTTGTCCTGGTCGATGTAAGGGTTCGAATGTTGTTCGTGTGGCAGCACAATGTTGAGTCCAACACTCTTGCCCCCTGCTTCGTGGGCGCCTTTGTTACCAGCCTCCATGATGCCAGGACCGCCACCAGTAATCACTCCGAAACCCTTCTCCACAAGCTTCATACCTGTCTCCACAGCCTTCAGATAGTACGGACTGTCTTCAGCGATACGCGCCGAGCCGAAGATGGCCACACATGGACCTATGCGCCCCAGAGTCTCATAACCGTTAACAAATTCCGACATAATCTTAAAAACCGACCACGAGTCGTTGGCCTTCATGTCATTCCAAATCCTGTCAATGTAGTTTTTCTTATACTTGTCAAAAAAATCCATATTCCCCAAATTTTTATTTCTGCAAATATACAAAAAAAGTAATATCGTTACAACCTAATCTATTTATCTCGAAAAAAAAGATTAAAAGAAAAAAATAAAAAAATGTTTCACGCAATAAAATTTTTTGTAATTTTGCACCCCGAAACGGATTAGCGGATTTAGCTCAGCTGGCAGAGCGGAAGCTTCCCAAGCTTCAGGTCGCGGGTTCGAGCCCCGTAATCCGCTCTCTCAGAGCAGGAAGCTTAGCTCAGTTGGTTCAGAGCGCCTGCCTTACAAGCAGGAGGTCGCTGGTTCGAACCCAGCAGTTTCCACAAAAAAATCACTTGATTCTCAAGTGATTTTTTGCTTTTTTGTGACCCCGCCGGGACTCGAACCCGGACCGAAGGAACCGGAATCCTTAATTCTATCCATTAGACTACGGGGCCTTTCTTTCAGCCTGCAAATATACAATTTTTTCTTATTCTTGCTTCTTACTTCTTACTTCTTTAATCCTCACATCAATCGCCCCCACTCCAAACCTCGAGATCTCCGCCATCCCATTCTCCGTGTTCTCATAATGCTTCAGCTCTTCGATAATCGCGTTCTTCAGCACCCCATTACCCACGCCATGAATAAACGTCACCTTAGAATAATCGTTTTCAATGGCACTGTCCAGCATCTTCTTGAAATAGTTGATCTGCACCCTGAAAATGTCATTGCTCGACATCCCAAGGATATTATCTACAAGCTCCCCAATATGCAAATCCACGACAGCCTCGCCTGGCTGCGTCTGATGTCTGTCGATGGCCGCCTCTTTCTTTACAATGTCTTTGTTGGCTTTCGGCTGCATCACACCGTCTTTCATCAGCTTCGTAAAATCTGTCTCAGAGCCTTTCAGTGCCACCACCGTCGACAAACATATCATCATCGCCTTCTCGCCCAATAATCCCGATTCCACAAAGCTACCGTCTTTGAAAAACCTGCTGGTTCTCAATGAGAAAGGAGCATGCAGCGGATGATACACAAAATCGATGTCATCTTGGCAAAGCACCACCTGCACCACACCCTCACACCAATGTTCTATGTCGTCACGCGAAATGGCCTCAACCACCACCTTCGAAAATGGCGCAATGCTTCCATAGTCGATATTCGCATATTTCTCATCCTCTTTCAGATTAAAACTATACAAAGCATCCGCCGGCGTGTTGTTAACCACCGCCACGTCAATCAACCCTGTCAACAGCCACTGCTGGTCGTGCGGAATAAACGCCAGATATATACCCTCCTCTTCCGAGTTTCTTGCAAAACGTCTCAACTCGCTCCGTCTCGCCTCATTCTGCGTCTCCTGCTCTATAATCTGTTGATTCTTAATCTCTTTCTGCACATTGTCGACAATCTGCTGCTGCTTGCTCGGCTGCGTCCTGAAATCCAGAACCAACTCGCTCATCAACACCGGCACATTGAATCCGTCCTCAATCTCCACCTCAGCCATCCTGGTGTCGATAATTCTCTTAATAACTCCTCCCCCCTTGTCATTCAAGAAGTTAACTCTATCCCCGACTTTAAAACTTTCCATTTTTTCAAAAATTTATTTTCTGCAAAATTACAAAAAATATCGAACCATTATGACCTCTTAAACCCATTGAACCAATTATTTCTAAAAAATCTCTATCTTTGCAAAAAATTTCATTATGTACCCTTGGCTCGATAACCGTCGCTTCAACAGCTATAGCTCATACATGACTCGCACTTTCGGCTCCCGCGTCCAGAAAATCAGCATCGACGCCGGCTTCAGCTGCCCTAACCGCGACGGCACCATCAGCACCGGAGGCTGCACCTTCTGCCGCAACGACGCCTTCAACCCGTCGTACTGCCACCCCGAGAAAAGCATCCGCCAACAGATAGAGGAAGGCATAGAGTTTCATCGCCGCCGCTATCGCCGAGCCACGTCGTATCTCGCCTATTTCCAAGCTTTCACCAACACCCACAAGCCCATTGATGAGCTTGAGAAACTCTATCGCGAAGCCCTCTCCGTCCCCGGCATCATCGGCCTCGTCATCGGCACCCGCCCCGACTGCATCAACAAGGAAATCCTCGATATGCTTCGTTCTATCACAATGCCTACTGGACCCATTATATTAGAACTCGGTATCGAATCTCCCTACGACACCACTTTGACAAGAATCAACCGAGGACACACCTTCGCCACCGCACGCCAAGGCATCGAACTGGTGCACTCCTACGGTTTCCCCTGCGGAGCCCACCTCATATTCGGCCTCCCTGGCGAGACCCGCGACATGATGCTACACACCGCCGACATCATCTCCGAACTGCCACTTGCATCTGTGAAGTTCCATCAGCTCCAGATATTCAAAGATACAAAAATGGCCGAAGAATACCTCGCCACCCCATCCGAATTCCACCTGTTCGACTTAGACGATTACATTGAGTTCGTTATCGACTTCATCGAACGCCTCAACCCCGACATCGTCATCGAACGCTTCGCTGGCGAAGTGCCTCCACGCTATCTCGTATCAAAACCTTGGCTCTCCCTCCGTTACGACCAAGTCCTATCCCTCATAGAACGCCGCCTCTCAGAAAGGAATACTTATCAAGGCAAAATCTATAAAAAATAAGAGACGCTTTTTCAAGCGTCTCTTATTTTTCTGCTCGTTTGTTATTTTACTTACTTCACAACAACTCTTGTAACTGATGAGTTATTAGCGTTGTCAACAATGTTGAGGAAGTATACACCTGTGCCCAATGCTCTCATGTCAATTGTTGTGGTGTTCACAACCTTGATGAGCTGGCCAGCTGCATTGTAGATAGCGATAGCTGCAATGTTCTCGCCCTCAACTGTAACCATACCTGTTGTTGGGTTAGGATATACGTTGAATGCGCTTGCTGCATTCTCGATAACTGCATCGTAGTTTGCAACCAATGTTACAGGAACCACAAACTGTGGATTCTCTGCATCGTTGGTGTTGATAATGAGGTCTGCTGAATAAGAACCCTGTGGGAGACCAATTGTGTTCATGCTCAATGTCACTGTCTCAAACTGACCACCAAGGATAGCACCTTCTGTCTTGTTGAGTGATGCCCATGAACCCTCGATCTTCTGACCCTGGCATGTCACTGTCATCATCCAGGCACCACCGAAGTTGCCTGCTGAATAGCAGTGGCTGAATGAGTTGCCACTTGTGCTGAGCCAGTTACCATCTTGTTCCTCACCATATTCACCATTATCCATTGTGAGTGGGAATTCGTTTTCTGCCTGTTCCATCTGAATTGTTGCCCAGATGTCCTGACCTGTCATGTAAACATCCTCGTCAAATGTGGCTGTAATCCATTGCTCTGTAGCTGATGTTGTAACAGTCTTTTCTGCGAGCAACTCGCCTGGCTGGCCATGGAGACCCTGACCATAGAGACGGAAGATGTAGTTGTTGTCTGTTGACTTATAAGTATTTACATAGAACTTGGTCGAAACAACTTTCATACCCATTGCTGAGTTACCGTAAGCTGTAGCAGGAAGACGGATACCTATTTCACGTGTGTAAGCACCAGTCTGTGAACCAATGCCGCTTGCACCTGTCACATCATTGTTATGATATGCAAGATCTGCACTCTGTGTGCCAGCGCCACCCTGACCGAAGTCGAGATAACCTGACCAGTCACCGATTGAGTTACCTGTGTTGTCAATAGTGACTTCAACTGTTGTAGCCTCATCTTCATCGAGCTCAACATTAACCTCTGCAGGGATCACTGCGAGATGTGGAGCTGACTCGCCACCAATCTTGGTGAGTTTGAAGTTGTCAACATAGTATTCTGATGTTGCGGCATTCTCTGGAGGGAAGAAGTCCATAGCAGCAAGTGTACGGCCGGCAACATTGTTACCGAAGCTGTCGAGTGACCACTGCCATTCGCAAACGAGTTCCTCTTCACCGCCTGGAGCTGTGTAGTAGTAACGTGCAACGTCTGTGTCGGTGTCGATGTTCAAACGGAAGTGCATCCATTCATCGTAAACACAAGACACATCAGCTGTACTATTGCTGCCAGCGTGGATTGTACCATGACCTGGAGCCGATGTTGAAGTCTCACCGTCGTTGGTCAAATGGAGGTAGCACTGCATAGCCCATGTGCTGTTTTGACCTGCAAAGTGGTGCAAAACATTGAAATAACCGTTCTTTCCGTTAGGAACCAAAATGTCGAATTCAAGGTCGTAGTTGCCGTTGTCAGCATCACCAAGGAGGATGACCTGGTCAACACCATACTGGAGATAACCGCATTTTGTGCCGTTTGTTGCAACAACACCATCCTCTGATCCGCCTGGAGCATTTGACCATGTTGTCCACCAGTCATGACCTGCTGCAATAGCCTCAGAAGCAATCTTGTTGCCAACTGTGTACTCCTCAAAGTTATCTTCAATCAACACCACGTCGTTGCTCTGGAGAGTAACTGTCAGGTTGTCAATGTAATACTCTGATGATGAAGCATTCTGTGGAGGGAAGAAGTCCATAGCACCGAGGATACGGTTTGTGGTGTTCTCACCAAAGCTGTCCAAGCTCCACTGCCATTCAGCATACATGACTTCCGGCTCACCAACAACGTTAAAGTAAAGCTGAGCGACATCACTGTCAGCGTCAACATGTACGCGGAAGTGCATCCAAGCATCATAAACACATGGAAGGTCTGCTGTACCATTGCTACCTGCGTGAACTGTGCCATGACCAGGAGCCGATGTTGAGTTCTGACCGTCGTTGGTCAAGTGCATGTAAACCTGCATAGCCCAGATGCAGTTGTCGCTGTTCTGGCCATCAAAGTGGTGCAACACATTGAAATAACCATTCTTTCCATTTGGAACGTATGCGTCGAACTCAAGGTCGTAAACGCCTACTTCATGGTCACCGAGGTAAAGAATCTGGTCGTTGCCGTATGTGAAATGAGCAGCCATTGAGCCACCTGCCTCACCGAAGACACCGTCTTCTGAACCACCTGGAGCATTTGTCCATGTAGTCCATGGCATACCATAAGTCTGAGCAATCTTAGCGCCGGCGACACCGTCGTTGAAATCATAGCTCATCTGTGCGAATGCATTGCCAAATACGAAGGCAACCAACGCGATAAGTAAAGATACTTTCTTCATTTGATTTAATTTTAGTTAAACAATAATTTTCCTAAATATTCAATTTGATTTTAAAAATCCTATTTTGCATTAACTTTTCAACCTGCAAATATAACAAGTATTTTTTAATTGTGCCAACTTTTTTAAATATTTTTTACTTCAAGTATGCCAAAACCGACACCTGTCCCGTGATGTCATCGCCTATTTCCACTTGAATATCAGCATCAATCGGCAAGAAAAAGTCCACCCTCGAACCGAATTTTATCATACCGAATTCCTTACCCACTTCAGCCTTGTCCCCCTCCTTTATGTTACATACAATCCTCCTCGCCATCACTCCCGCCACCTGTCTGAACAACACCTCACGTCCCTTGGCATCCTTAACAGCCACCGAATTGCGCTCATTCAACTCCGACGACTTCGGATTTATCGCAAACAACTTCTTACCAGGATGATACTTCACGTAACTCACCACCCCGTCAATCGGAAACCAGTTCACATGCACGTCGTATGCCGACATAAACACCGACACCTGTATCCTCTTGTCATGAAAATACTCCTTCTCCTCCACCTCCTCTATGGCAACAACCTCGCCATCAGCAGATGATACCACAGCATTCTCCTCTTGCGTGATCTTTCGCTTCGTCGGCACCCTGAAAAACGATATCGACCATCCAAAAACAATCACACCTATTATTATAAGGCATATCCAAATGGTCTTCGTCAACGGCGTGATCTCCCAAACGATGTCAATCAGCAAGTACGCCACAGCAATCAGCAACGCCAACGCCGTAAACATCGTCGCAATAACCCCATATCCTTTTTTATGTATATACATAACTTTATATTAAAAAATCATCAAATAACACCACACTCCAGGCACCGCCAAAAACGTAGCGTCAAACCTATCCAAAATCCCTCCATGACCGGGAATTACATTTCCCGAATCCTTCACCCCCGCCTGACGCTTCATCATCGACTCACACAAATCACCCAAACTGCCGAAAACAACAACAACCATCGCCATCCCCATCATCTTCCAGTCATCCATGGCATGTAACCAATAATGATTTACCAGAAACGCCACCACAACAGTCATAACCAGACCTCCCATGCTGCCTTCTATAGTCTTTTTAGGTGAAATTCTTTCAAAAAGCTTGTGCTTTCCTATAGCCATACCCGTCAGATATGCAAAAATATCGTTTATCCATATCAAACAGAACAGCATGATAATCAAATACTTACCATCAAGTCCGACTGGCGAGTCCCAATAAAACCCCATCATCAACAAGCATGGCAAAGCTACGAAAAACATTGCCGTCCAACAACTTACAGCCACCTTATCAAATGTATACCTCTTCGAAAACAACGCTATTAATAAAGGTGTAAGCAGTAAAATCATTTGCAAAATGTGCGAATACGGATTTAGCACGACGCTCAACACGAAAAACAACCCTCCCATAATGACCGTCGCAACAGTCAATCCACGGTTGTCTTCTTTCAGCATCAGCTTGCTAACTTCTTGAGAACCAATCAATACCGTCGCAAGCATCACCACAAAGAAAGCCCAATAATTCAGAAGTATGCTCCCAATCACCACAATCACAAACAGACTTCCAAACACCGTTCTCTTCGCCAATTCACTCATTTTTTATCATATTTAACCTGCAAATATACAAATTTTTATTCACCCAACAAAAAAAAATTGTCATTCCGAACGAAGTGAGGAACCTCATCCAATTCGCTTCGCCTCATTCCACAGTTCCTCCATCTCTTCCAAACTCATATCCGCCACACTCTTTCCCATCTCTTTCGCCTTCTCCTCAATATATGTAAAGCGTTTTTTAAACTTATTGTTGGCATGTTCCAACGCATCATCAGCATTCACCTTTATAAACCTCGAATAGTTCACCATCGCGAACAGCAAATCGCCGAACTCCTCGTCCAGCCTCTCTCTACTACCGCCCTTGTCAACCTCTTCCTGAAGCTCGTTCATCTCCTCCAAAACCTTGTCCCAGCATTCTTCCTTGTTCGGCCAGTCAAACCCCACACCCGAAGCTTTGTCAGTCATCCTGTATGCCTTCAAAAGTGGCGGCAAACCAGCAGGGACACCTCCCAACACTCTCTTGTTACCCTCTTTCTTAATCTTGATTTTCTCCCAGTTTTCCAACACCTGCTCTGCCGTCTCCACCTTAACATCGCCATAAATATGCGGATGACGCACTATCAGCTTGTCGCATATACTGTTAATCACGTCAGAAATGTCAAACAAGCCTCTCTCTTCCGCAATCCTCGCATAAAAAACTATATGCATTATCAAATCGCCAAGCTCTTTCTTAACATCTTGATAATCAGATGCCAAGATAGCCTCGCTCAATTCGTATGTCTCCTCAATTGTCAAATGACGCAAACTCTCAATGGTCTGCTTCTTATCCCACGG
>CADAFC010000054.1 GCA_902787095.1 uncultured Bacteroidia bacterium | reverse complement strand
CCTGACGTGCAGGCCGAGTTCTACAACTATTTCCCACAGTATAACCTTACGGGAAATGTCGAAAACGACATCTACAACTATCTGATGATGAACGACCAGATCCCAGCAGAGATGAAGGTCCCTGAGATGAAAGACGAAGACTACGTCAACTTCATGGTATGGCATCGTGGCTTGGCTGTCCCGGCTGCCCGTAACCTCGATGACCCTGAGGTGCAACGTGGTCGTGAGCTGTTCACCGAGATGGGCTGCGCCTACTGCCACCGTCCGTCGTGGGAGACTGGCGACGACGTGTTCACCGACCCGGCAGGATTCTTTGCCGACGCCGACTCACGTCTGCCACGTTATCCTCACCAGAAGATATGGCCTTACAGCGACTACATCCAGCATAAGCTCCACATGGAGAACGACATACGCACCGGATGGTGCCGTACGACACCGTTGTGGGGCCGCGGACTGTCGGCCATCTGCACCGGCTCGAGTGACAGACTTCATGACTGCCGCGCACAAACGGTTATCGAGGCCATCATGTGGCACGGTAACCCACAGAGCGACGCACGCCGCACCGTGGAGAAATTCCGCCAGCTGTCGAAACAAGACAGAGACGCCGTCGTGAAATTTATAGAGGCAATTTAAATTTTGCATGGATGCGGCGCACCATAATTGTACGGACGTGGCGCGCCGCGTCCCAACATTATCAATAATATGAAAAATAACAGAATAACCTTAACAATCTGGATTGTAACAATCATAGTGCTGATTATCAGCACATTGGTAAAAACACCCATCTACGACAAATGGTGGTTCGTGACACTATTGTTCGTGTTCGCCGCATCGGTTTTGTACAATATTGTCAATACAAAAATGTGGAAAAACATGCTGGTTTTCGGCATCCATGCCTCGATTCTGATAATTTTGCTCGGCGGCTTGCTGACATTCACCACAAGTCAGAATGGTAATATGCATATCGCTGAAAATGAATCTGTTAACACTTTTAAAATTGGTGAAAACCAAATCCAAATGCCATTTTATGTGACATTGAAAAGTTTTGATGTTGTCTACTACCCGGGTACCATGTCGCACGCCGACTATGTGTCGGATGTGGTGATTACCGACAACGGCAACATCCTCGAAGAAGGAAAAATCTCAATGAATAACATATTGAAATACAAAGGCTTCCGTTTCTTCAACGAAGACTTCGACAAAGATCTTGGAGGCGTCACTTTGACGGTGCAACACGACCCGTGGGGCATCACAATAACATACATTGGATATATTCTGATGATTATATCCATGTTGGTTTTGTTTATAAAGAAAATTACCACAAAAACCATGCCAAAGTCGAAAAACTTTGCTATATTATTGATAATGATGATGATAGGTGGCTTTGCCTCGGCTGCCGAACTCAAGACTTTGCCGAAAGAAGTGGCTGCCGACTTGGGCGACATCTACATCTACAACAGCGGCCGAATCGCCCCGATGCAGAGCTTTGCGAAAGACTTTGCCTGCAAGCTTTACGGAAAACCCCAATATGAAGGCTATACCTCGGAGCAGGTTTTGGCAGGCTGGATGTTCTACCCGAACTACTGGAAAGGCACTGAGCGTCAGAAGAGTAAGCGCGATGAGGTGAAACATCTCGTCGAGTCGTTCCAGACCGGCGCGATGATGAAGATTTTCCCTATACAGATGCCCGACGGCACGGTGAAATGGGTCAGTCCGAACGACAACCTTCCAGAAAATCTGAACGAAGACGAATGGGTATTTATCAGAAAATCAATGAGTTATCTCAATGAGCTGGTTGTTAAACAAGACTATGCCGCATTTTCGGAGACCTTGCTGAAAATCAAGGCATATCAGCAGAAAAACGGCGCAGGTTCATTGCCGTCTGATTTCAGGTTTAAGACCGAGAAGACCTACAACGTTTGGGCGAAATACAACTATGTGGCATACCTCTCGTTGTGTTTCGGTTTACTGTTTTTGGTGGTTTTCTGCGTTTACACCGCCATTGGAAAACAGATTCCGAAACAAATTGCAACTGTTTCTGTATCAATCAATTGGATAATCTTTGCATTTTTGACATTATTGATAATCCTGCGTTGGATTGTGGCTGGATACATCCCATTGGCGAAGAGTGCCGAGACGCAGCATTTCATGGCGTGGGTGTCGCTGTTGATAGCAGGCATCGTAGCCATGAGGCGCAAAAACAGCGTCAATATCATCGCTACAGGCTTGATTGTCAGCGGTCTGATGATGCTCGTCGCGGTGATGAGTGCCGCCAACCCGAAGATCACGCCGCTGGTGCCGGTGCTGTCGTCACCGCTCCTGGGCTTGCACGTGGCAGTAATCATGATTGCATACGCCTTGCTGGGATTTATGTTTATCAACGGCTTGGCGGCTGTGATAGTGCGTATCTTCAACAAAAAAGCTTCTGAAGAGATCGAACGTATGGCTGAGATTTCACGCGGGATGCTATATCCTGCGGTGATGTGTCTCACATTCGGCATCATCATTGGGGCTATGTGGGCGAACATCTCGTGGGGCACCTATTGGGGCTGGGATCCGAAGGAGACGTGGTCGCTTATCACGCTGATGGTTTACGCCACCGCATTACACAAAACCATGGCTCCCGGGCTGCAAAAGCCGATGAATTTTCATGTTTTCTGCATACTGGCATTCCTCAGCGTTTTGATGACCTATTTCGGCGTAAATTATATTTTAGGCGGAATGCATAGCTACGCAGGTTAGAAATTTTTATATCTTTGCAGAGGGAAAAAATACGCTGATGAATATAACTATCGGATTGCTGATACCTCTGCTTGGCACTACGCTTGGTGCGGCGTTTGTCTTTTTCATGAAGAAAGACATGTCGGCGCGTCTGCAGAAGTCGCTGTTAGGCTTTGCCTCGGGAGTGATGGTGGCTGCTTCGGTATGGTCGCTGCTCATCCCGTCGATAGAGATGCGGAGTGAGAGTGGTGGCTGGGCGGTTTTGCCCGCAGCCATCGGATTCTTGGCAGGTATAGGATTTTTGCTTCTGCTTGACGAGCTCACGCCACACCTTCATGTGGGCACCAACAAGCCCGAGGGACCACGTTCGAAGCTGTCGCGTACGGCGATGTTGGCGTTGGCAGTGACCATCCACAATCTGCCGGAAGGCATGGCTGTCGGCGTGGTGTTTGCAGCCGCCTCGCAGGGTGCCGAAGGGGTGACTTTGGCGAGTGCCATAGCGGTGTCGCTCGGTATCGCCATACAAAATATCCCTGAAGGAGCCATCATCTCAATGCCGATGTGCGCCGAGGGTAACAGCAAGACGAAATCGTTTCTCATAGGTAGTCTGAGTGGGGTGGTGGAGCCTCTCGGCGGACTGGCGGTGGTGTTGCTTGCCGCCTGGCTCACCCCGATATTACCTTACATGCTCTCATTCGCCGCCGGCGCAATGTGCTACGTCGTCATCGAGGAGTTGATTCCCGAGGCATCGTCAGGCGAGCATTCCAACCTCTCAACCATCGGTTTTGCAATAGGTTTTGTCCTGATGATGGTGCTTGATGTGGTGATGGGATAACTGTTTCAAATAAATTCTTGTAAAAAAAAACAACTTATTTCCAAACATTTCTCTAAAATTAGTCGAAGTTTTGGAAATGTTGTGTATTTTTGCAGTGTATAACTGATTATCTGAAAAAGCAAGACAAGTCGTGAGTAAGAAGAGGCTGATCTGGAAAATACCTTGCATCGTTGTGGGTGTCATCGTGGGAATAGTGCTGTTACTGCTGGTTGCCGTGACGGTCATTCTGGTGACTCCCGGAGCCCGCACAAATGTTCTGCAAAGATGTGTGGCGGAAATCAACGAGCGAACCGACTTCGATGTGAGTCTGGGACGGATGTATCTTTCTCCTTTCCACCATTCTCCTATGGTTCTCTATCGTGCCTACAAAGGCAAAGAAGATCTGCCAATACACATAGAAATAGACAGTCTCTATATCGGTCATCGCGGTCAAGACACGATGTTATATGTACATGGCTTGCGTCTGCAAGGTAGTATGAAGAAGCCTGAAGAGGGTGAACCGAAAGACGACTTTATGGCCCGTACAATCCTAGTGGACAAACTGCTGCTGGACCAAGCGACGGTACACTCCGACACGCTGATAGACGAAGTAGGCATCGACGCCATATTGGGGTATCTGGATGTAAAGAGTCCGGGACTCAATATAACGAAAGGACAGTACCCGCTGCATGGCTTGAAGTTGACGGATGCGTTTGTGAGCGTTGAGCTGCGCGACACCGAGACCGACATCGAGGACACAATCTCCGCCTCTACACCAATGGTCATCGAGGTGCCTGACGGTGAATTGAATAATATACGGTTTGTGCTTGACCAGATGGGAGTGGATTTACGTGTCGGCTCCCTGTCCACTAATGTGTTGGCAGACATTGAAAACGACCTTTATGATGCACGGCACCTGAATATCGGCAATGCCTCGCTCACGCTTGAATCACTGTACTTGCCTTTTGACACGATCTATGGAGATGCGCTGGTGGATTTGAGTTCCAATTTGATTAATTCTAACGGATTACACGTGCGCTCCGACTCATTAGGGGCAAAAGCGGATCTGATGACCACGACGCTAAATATGGAGACGATGCGAGTGGACTTGGCAGGCAATGCGGAATATCGCGGTAGCAAAACAAGCTTGAGAGGATCCTATGATATTGATGATGAGGTGTATGACATGCTGGTGGATGTTGAGCAAGTTGACATAAGTCCATTCCTCAAAGACCTTCATCACGTGGAATTGGCAGGCAAAATACATGCGCAAGGCCAAGGGATAGACCCTTATTCCCCTGCGATGAAGTGCAAACTGGCCATGAATCTGACCGATTGTATCTATGACAGCATCAATGTATCAGGCCTTATGCTTGATGCCGAGATGTCCAATAACACTGTGTCCGGCGCCCTGTATCTGCCAGTTACGATGACTGACAGCGTCATGCGGATTAAGGCGGAGACGGAGCATCATTTTTTGGTGTCTGATTTCTTGACACCGGAACAGATGAACGTGGACTACCATACGCAGATGAAGAATATGGTTGCACACGTGGCAGGCGAGGATTTTGATATCGACCATCTGAACCTTGACTTCACTACAGATACCGCCACATCGTTGAATATTGTCACCCAAGGACTTACCATAGAGACACAAAGTCCGATGCATCTGTTCAGACTAGTTGACGATGTGCAACCGGTGTTAGGTGTCGTCACAGACTCGACCTTTGTGCAGTCCATCGTCTCGTTACATGATTTGACACTGCTTGACACGCTTCGACAGCTTATACCAGCCATACGAGTGGAGATAGAGCTGACGAAAGGCAGCCCCGTCCAGACTTTCATAGAGCGAATAGGGATGGATATCGAAGAGGTTACGCTGTCGCTGAAGTCCGATTCTCTCCAATCAGACCTGGCCTTGGATGCTTCCATTCCGTATATTGACCATTTAGGCGAAGACAATACAGGTCTTCACCTGCCGGCGGCTACGACGACGTTGCGGATGAACATGACGGAAGGCAGGACCACCGTCTCGCTCACGACCAACACCAGCATCAACGATGGCGTGATGGATGTCTATAGCCTCAGCACCGACGCCGCACTGCAGCTTAACCTGGAACGGAACGGGCGCGAGTTGAGCGGCACCGGACATCTTGCGTTGGACAGCCTCGTGTACGATGGAATGCGACTCGGAAATCGAACGGCAGACATCCTGATTTCACCATCGAGGCAGTATGAGAATGCCTTCCAGGCAGATGTGCGGTTGAACGACATCCCACTTGAGCTGATAAGCAGCATTATTCAAATGGATGACATCGACTTGGATGGTTTCGTTCAGGCTAAGGCTGCCGTAGATGGCATACCTTATCAATTTGACATCTCCGCCGAAGTGCTGCCCCAAAATATAAGCGCCTTATACAAACCTTACGATATTAAGTTTAATCTGGGAGAGACGCCTATCGTGATGGAGCATAATAATGTGAAATTTAACGATGTGCGCATATATAGCGTCGATAGTTCCTATCTGGCTCTGAATGGTGGATTGAACCTCAACTCAATGCGTCTGGATGTAGGTTTGGCTGCCGATGAATTCTCTCCGATAAAACTGGAGCAAAATGGCGCTTTCCCTATTTACGGTGACCTGGCAACCGATATCCGCGGACGGGTGACCGGACCGCTGGATAGTATCCATGCCGATGTGGATGTCACAATACTACCCACCACCGATTTAACCTATCCGATAGATAAAAAGAATCTGGCGCAAGTCAAACCAAACGGCACGGTCAACGTACAGTATAACACCGCCGACGGGGAACTTAACTTAGGCGGAAGGATAGATGTGGACGAAGGATTGGTCCGCTATTCGCCCAAGCTATATCCCATGATACCTTTCAAAGTGGATACGGGAAGCTATGTCGCCTTCAACGGTCCAATAGACCAGATATTTATTAAACTCTCTGCTTCGCAACAGGTGAAAGCGGATGTGCAATCGGAGGGCGAAGAAATGCGCCGTGTGGTCTTCAACACAGGCGTGCGTGTGGAGGGTGTGCTCGATTCGATAGGCATTGGCACCGTAGGTTTTTATATCGAAGCACCAAATGACGAGACCATAACACACGAACTCGCCTCTATGGATGAAGACACCCGCGAAGGTATAGCGGCAGCATTGCTGGCTACCGGTATGTATGTTGGCGAAAGCAATGTGGCTGCACAAAAAGATGGATATGCACTGTCCAGCATCTTCAACAGCCGTATCAATGCAGCTATGGCAAATTCGAAGATAGGGAATATCGTGGATGTGGATATCAGTAGCGGAGAAACAGTACATGGGTCCGGCAAAACCAGTGACATGAACATCACCATCAGCAAAGCTCTGTTCAGTGAAAAACTGACCGTCACTGTCGGCTCCACCATCACCGACAACCCAGAGGTCAACAAAGCCAACGGCTTGTTAAGCCTTATATCCGCAGACTATAAACTGACCGAATCAGGAAATATTTTCTTACGTGCGTTCTCACAGCGCGATTATGAAAACATCTTAGAAGGCGAACTAAACAGGTCAGGCATCGGTGTGGGGTCTAAAAAACAATGGAAGCGTAAAAAATACATGCCTTTCTTGGGTGATACCATCACGCGTACATACAAATTACTGGCGGATGCGGACATCACCTATCGTTCCAATCACAGTCTCGGCCCGAACCTCACCCTCGGCCATTTGACAAATAATCTCTTTGGACATGGAGAGACATTCTCTATCAAAGGCTATGGAGCGTACTATTGGGCGTTGCGCGACCGACAGCCAGGAGACCCGAGAATAACCGACACCTATAAATTCGGAATTGATGCCGCACTCATCTTCCCATATCTGCACTTGGGAGGTGACAAAAACCTTGAAGGCGACACCCGTTACCGAATTGGATACAAGTACGAGAACATCGCTGGAGGATATGGTGTTAACAAGTTCTATGGATCTTTCTCGTATTTTATCCGCACGTCTCCTTATTTTACACATATAATAACACCTTTCTCGCTTTCTGTGATCAGAGTGAAAGCCGAATCCCAAAAGTTGATTGATGTTGTGACTGACCATCCTGAAATCCTAAAAGTGCTTGCCGGAAACGAGTTTGTACCTTCTATAGGCTACGGAATAACCTATAGTGACTACCGCTTCAAACGGGCGGTCAACACCATGATTGAATTTGATATTAAGGAAGCGGGCAACCTGATAGATGCCACCTATTGCCTCTTCGGATACTCGTGGGATGAGTTGGACAAACCACTCGTCGATGTCCCATTCAACCAGTTTGTCAGGTTGTCGGTCGAACTGTGGAATAAGTTCAACTTTACGGAACGGACATGTATCGCAACGCGACTTTTTGCGGGCTCCAACATACCATTGGGCAACTCCGAGTATGCACCGCTTTCCGAATCATTCTATACCGGTGGTCCCAACAGCCTGCGAGCAGCCGAACCATACGCCTATGGACCTGGAAATTTCCATAGCCTCAGATTCAACCAGAATTTCTTCCATGCCGGTGATATCAAACTCGAAGCCAACCTTGAAGTGCGTTTCCCGCTCGTTTGGGAACTCAATGGTGCCGTTTTCCTCGATGCTGGCAACGTATGGAACTGGCGCAACACCTCCGACCTCCTCAGTGACGAAGATTATGAGGCATATTACAAGATTATGGAGTTCACTGAGGAAATATATGACGGAATTATTGATAATCCGTATATCGCTAAGCAGATAGCCTTAGGTACTGGTTTCGGACTCCGTCTCGACATCGACGGACTTGTTATCCGTCTGGACTTGGGTGTAGCCATCCACGCACCTTACCAGACATACAAATACACCAAGGAATATACGCCTGATCTCACTCAACCGATCACCACTTATTACAATATACCTTCTGTCCTTGATGGCCTGCGTCTCAACTTCAGCATAGGCTATCCGTTCTAACTGACTGGCTTGATCCACACGTCACACTGCGGGAACGGAATCTCGATATTGTTCTCGTTGAGCGTGTTGTAGACGAGTTCTTGAGCACGTGCGATATACGGGGCGCGTTCTTCCACCAAGACATATTGCTTGAGGCAGATATTGACGCTGCTGTCGCCAAAGCTCTCGAAGAACACATTGATGCCGCGTTTCGGGTCGACTATCGGACGGTTGTATTTGTCTTTCGTCATAAGCTTTTTTGTGGCTTCATTAAGCAGGCCGCGTACCGTCTCGACATCGGTGCCGTATTTTATACCTACCACAATCTTCAAGAACTCGTAGTCGCCGTTACGGGTGAGATTTTTGAAGTTCTTGTTGAACAAGGTGGTGTTGGTGAACGCGATGACGGTGTCTTCCAGCGTCTGAATCTGTGTGGTCTGATAGCTGATGGCCGTCACCTTGCCGCGGACGCCGTCACACTCGATGTAGTCGCCCACACGCAGACGCCCGCCCATGAGCTGGATGCCGTAAATGAAGTTGTTGAGGATATCTTTCATTGCCAAACCGAGACCGGTAGCCAGACCAGCTGCCACGATGGATAACGCCCCAACAGGTATCTTCAGCACCACCACCGTGATTATGATGAAACTGCCCCACACCATGATGCCTATAACATTGTCGGCTAAGGTGAAGTTGATTTCATTGGCCTGGAAATGTGTCTTGCCTTGCTTGTGTGCCAGATTGTCAAACTTGATTTTGCGGTACAAAGCTTTCGTAATATAGCTGAGATAACGGAATAAGAACACCATGACAGACACAAGCGTGATGTTGTACAACGAGAAATTCAAGATGGCATTTCCTTCGTCGTCGGCAAGGTTGAAGAACGATCTTGTGAAAATATCCTTGCTGATTTCTCCCAAATCAAACACATCGCCGGCGTAGAACAAGCACATCGGGATGGTGACTATAGCGAGCACCGGTAACGCCACCTGTTTGATAAAATCGAAGCGCCAGGTGACAGCGATGTAGGCGTCTTTGCGTTCAGGCTCGTATATGGTGTGGTCTTTCTGGTATTCCATCTTGTATTGTTTCATCTTCTTCTCGTCATAACGGTCGAGCAGGATGTACAATGCCGTTATCGTCTCGATGGCAGCGAGCTGGAAGAGCCACCAGATGAATATCTGAATGCCGAGCAGCACATAGCCCGACCAGATGATTATCGTACCGACAACCATGATGCCGAGAGTTACCCAGCTGTATGTCATGTCGTGACGCGCCTCCTTGATGCGGCTGACCTTTCTGCATAACAAGAGCTGCCAGATGGTGCATATCAGAACGATTGGCGGAAATATCAGGTTGACGAGCTTGTTCGGGATGAAGATGATGCGGAAAGTTATCACTATCAGGCTGAGCACAATCATCGGGAGGTAGAGTTGCCACACTTTTTTGAGTGTCGCCGAAGGTATGCGTATGAGCAACGACAGCAGTATGGAAGCCACCAGCCATGCGTATGTCAACAGCAGTCCTGACGCTACATTGAAAAAGTTCGACGAGGTGAAAGCTGATGCAATCATCACTGACAATATAAAGATAATAACGCCGCCGAACAGGCTGACAAGATGGTTGCGATCCTGCGATGCGATGGTCTTGAACCGAAGCGATTTCTTCTTCAGAACACGCATTATGATACTGCTCAACAAAGTTGCAATGCCAATATAAAACAAGATTATCACTATGAATCCCGACACCTTGGCGCCACGCCAGTCGCTATTCCGTAAGGCTTCCGAGTCGGTGGTGGTGTCGCCAATGCCGTATTTCATGGCTGCATCGTAGACCGCTCTCTTCTTATAACGCGTGAACGACTTCAAAACCTTGAAATAGTTGTCCTGACCGTCGATGAAGATGTGTTTCTGGATGAGGCGATAGCGTTTCACGGCGTAGTTGTAGCTCTCGTCGAGACGTATGCTCATCATTTTGTAGTGCTCGCCGTCTTGTGTCACCTTTTCACGCGCGTCTTTGTACATGTCAAGAAGCGTAAGGGTGTAGTAAAGACATGAGTCACGGTCTATCTGTCCCTGTTCGTCAAGGAAAAATGGGGAGTCCTCGTCGTAATGCAAGATGTTTCCGCTCAACAACAGAGCGTCCATCACCGACGACAGACTGTCGGGGAGGCCATCAATCTTGTCGAGCATAGGCGGCAGTCGGCGTAGCGATTCAGCCAAATGCTCGCAGCGTTCTATCTCCATGTTGAGATTCGCCAAAATCTCGTCGAACGGGCGACGTTGGCTGTGGTAGTTTTTGTACTCGCGCGTCACCTCGTCGAGGGCGTAGGTCATGTCGAAAGTGTAGTCCTGGCTTTGCGAATATAGCATCAAAGCGAGCTCGTTGCAGCGTTTTGTCATGTCGACGAGCTCCTTGTGCTGCATCTCATTGCGCTGCTTTATCCAGTTCTGCCTGCTCTCCAGCTTGACATACTCCTGATGCAGCTCCGAACGGAGGATGGTCAGCGTCTTAGCGATATCACTTTCGTTGAATACAGCCCATGCCGGGATAGCCAAAGCTACGACCAGCATGAAAGCCATAAATTGTCTTATAATCTTTTTCATAAAAACTATTTTTTGACGAATCTCGCCATCAGTTGCCTCAAATTATTTCTGAAAGCTTAAAAACCAGTCCAGAATCTCTCCCAGAATGAGTGTTCCATTTCTTTCCAGGTCTCTGCTGTCGCTGCCTCGAAGTCGGAGGTGTAACGGTTGAGGAGTTTTATGGCTTCGTCGCGGTCGCCTTTCTTCAACAGCTTCTCGACTTTCTTCTCGAGCTCAGGCATCTCTTCCATGGCTTTCACCTCGTAACGTTCGATGTTGCTGTACATTACGTCTTTACACAATCCCCAGTTGACTTGAGCGAGCTTGTTGGCTTTTCTGTAACGCCACAATGCTGTCTGCTCGTCGAATCCGCCGTGTCCGCATCTGTCGAAGCATGAAGGCATCATGGTGGAGCCGCTGTACACAGGGATTCTCGGGCTCTGGCCCGGGTTCTCCACGCCGATCCAGCAGATGCCGCCGGTCTCGTCGGGTTTCCAGTCGCGGAGCTGTGCCACAAACGAATATGAGCACCACGACATTGCCACGCCACGTTTGAATTCGATGGTACCTGGCTTCAGCATGTTGTACACCTTCTGCTCGTTGCCGCCCATCCATGGGTTGGCGGTAGGGGAGACGATGGTGTCGCCTTTTCTGTCGACAATCTTCAGGTTACGTGTGAGGTCCATGTCGGTGCCTTCGTAATAGCTGCGGAGCAGACGCATCACGTCGCGCACGTCGACTTTGTTTTCTGGCTTCACCGAGAATGGGAGCTCCTCTCCGTCTCTGTCGAGCTTCAACGATGGTGCTAACTCATTGAAGATGAACCACTCACGCTCGCGGAAGTTCTTTCCGTTGGAGTAGCTGCTGCTGAATGCTTTGTACCAAACGAGGTCGCCCTCGCCGTCCCAGAGACCGTATTTCTTTGCTACCTCTTCCACGTTGTCGGAGCAGAGGAAGTTCTTACTGTCTTTCCTGTTTAAGTATTTGATTCTCGGGATGTTAGCTGACACGCTGACCTCGCCGTCAGGCACCCTCTGTGCCGCCCAGATGCCGCCGATCTTGTCAGGGCCTTCACCCATGATCTCCATGAGCCACACCTCCTTGGTGTCAGCAATGGTGATAGCCTCGCCGCCGTCGCCATAGCCGTATTCTTTCACGAGCTCGCCGATGAGCATGATGGCGTCACGGGCGTTGTCGCAGCTCATCAAAGCGATGCGCTCGAGCTCCTCGATCTGGAACACGCCGTCATTGTT
>CADAFC010000053.1 GCA_902787095.1 uncultured Bacteroidia bacterium | reverse complement strand
CTCGATGTTTTCCTTAAGACCGACGGCGAGGGCATCCATGTCGCGGCCGTTCATACCGCCGTAAGTGAGGAAGCCTTCGAACGGGATGCAGAACAACTTGGCGCCTTCGTACCATTCTTTTTTATTTGTTGCGATGAAGCCGCCCATGTTGACGAGAGCGTCTTTCTTTGCTGACATTGTCATTGCGTCGGCGTATGAGTACATCTCCTTGGCGATCTCGCGGAGGGTCTTGTTCTCATAACCTTTCTCGCGTGTCTTGATGAAGTAGCAGTTCTCGATGAAACGTGCGCTGTCGACGACTACCGGCACACCGTATTTGTGGCAGAGTTCGCATGTCTCGCGGACGTTCTGCATTGACACAGGCTGACCGCCGACGGTGTTGTTTGTCACTGTGAGGACCATGAACGGCACGTTGCCTTTGTTTTCTTTCAACACTTTCTCGAGTTTCTCGAGGCTGACGCCTCGCGCACTGTGACGTCGATGGCGAATGCCTTACGGCTCTCGATATGACCTTTTGTGGTGTCGAAGTGGGCGTTACCCGGAATGATTTGGCCAGGTTTCACGAGGTATGAGAACAGCACGTTCTCAGCGGCGCGGCCCTGGTGTGTAGGGATAACATATTGGAAACCAGTAAGTTCGGTGATTGTATCCTTCATGTGATAGAAGCTGCGAGCGCCGCCGTAACTCTCGTCGCCCTGCATCATCGCTGCCCACTGGCGGTCGCTCATAGCGCCTGTGCCTGAGTCGGTAAGCAAATCGATGTAAACATAGTCTGACTTCAGCATAAACACGTTGTTGTGTGCTTCTTCCAGCCATTTCTCGCGCTGTTCGCGAGTGCTTTTCTTGATGGGTTCGACCATCTTAATCTTCCAAGATTCTGCAAATGGTAATTCCATGATATTCAATATTTTATATTTAAAGATTCAAAGATTTAAAGATTTAAAAACTCAAAATTAGAAACTCAAAAACACATTAAAGTCTCGCATCAAAATCTGTAATTTCCAAAAGGTCCGCAAAGGTACGAATTTTTTTAATAAAAATGTTGTATTTCTAAAAATTTTGTAATTTTGCGTTAGATTTGAAAATTAGTATAGAAAGAACTTCAAATTAAGTTAAACATTATAAAAATTAAGTGTTATGAAGACTTCTAACAAATTTTTCGCCGAGTTGTTCGGCACATTCGTTTTGGTTTTCGGAGGTTGTGGCACAGCCCTCTTCGGACATGTTGGTTTTCTTGGCGTAGCTATCGCTTTCGGTTTGACCGTGGTGGCTATGGCATACGGTATCGGCCATATCTCAGGCGCACATCTTAACCCTGCAGTGAGTTTTGGTGTGTTTGTCAACGGCCGCATGAGTTTCAAAGAGATGCTCGTTTACTGGGCAGCACAGATTATCGGCGGCATCATCGCCGGTGCATTATTGTTGGCGGTATGGAAGTCGGCAGGCCTTGGCGACACTGGCGTTTTCGCTGCTAACGGCTATGGTCCTGATTTCGCAGCTGCTGCTGGCGACGGATACCTTAAAGTAGGTGTTGGCGGTGCATTCCTCATCGAGGCTCTCCTCACCTTCGTATTCCTGATGGTCATCCTCGGCATCACGGACAGCCGTCATGAAAACGGCAAGTTCGGAGGCTTAGCCATCGGTCTCACCCTGACACTCATCCACCTCATCAGCATCCCGTTGACCAACACATCTGTCAACCCTGCACGTTCACTTGGTGTGGCGTTGTTCTCAGACTGCGGAACATGGAGTGCATGCGGTCAGCTCTGGCTGTTCATCGTGGCACCGCTCGTTGGCGCTTGCCTTGCCGGCATCGTCTACAAATGCATCACAGGATGCTGCTGCAAAAAATGCGAAAAGTAACGGTTTAGATTGAGATGCATACCTTTTACAAACACGAGGTAAAATACTACGAATGCGACCGCATGGGCATCACGCATCACTCCAACTATGTTAGAATCATGGAGGAGGCGCGTGTCGACTATCTCGACAGGCTCGGATACGGCTTCGACAAGATCGAGGCTGACGGCGTGGTGTCACCGGTTGTGTCGGTCGAGTGCAAATACAAAAGCCCGACCACGTTTAAAGATGTGATTGAAGTCGAAGTGTTCATCAGCCATCTGAGCGAGATGAAGTTCGACTTCACTTACATCATGCGAAAAGACGGCAAGCTCGTCTGCGAAGGTCACAGCGTGCATTGTTTCACGGAAAATGGGAGACCGGTGCAGATAGCGAAACGCCTGCCGGAGCTATACGACAGGATTTCCAAAGTTTTTAGACAAGAGTGATCTGTTTCAGACAGGATTTACAAGATTAACAAGATTTTTCTTTTCCATTAAACCACGAATTATCATGAATTTTTCATAATTTTTTATGATAATTCGTGGTTAATTTTATTTTATGAATTTTCCTTGCTTTGAGATTCCGTTAGAATCAAGGGCTTCTATAAGATAGGTACCGGTCGGTAAGGTGCTGACATCGATTTTGATAATCGACGATTTCCCGACCGATTTCTTTTTCATCACACGGCCTTGCATGTCGTAAATCCTTATCTTGCTGATGTTTTCAGCTTCTATCATGATATATGACGAGGCTGGGACAGGGTAAATCTTCAAGGAGTCGGAGGTGGTGTTTTCCGTTATGGCGTCGTCTTCGAGGCTGTCGTTGCCGTCGGTGAGCCATTCGAGCGTGAAGTTATAGAACGCCGTGGAATAGCCCGATGTGCCGTTTGGCTCCTCTTCGACGTAGAGTCCGATGGTGCCGTCGGGGAGCACGCATAGCGACGAATATGCCGAGCTGTAGGGCACGATGGTCTTGCTCACAGGCCATGTCACTCCTTCGTCATAGCTGATATAGACAGTGACGTCGCGGCGCGAGGTGCCTTTAGGCACCGAGTGCAGCAGTCGGTTTTTGTTTGAGCCTTGAGCCACGGAGGTGTAACGTATCATATCGCCGTTACATGCCGGTGCTGTGATGTCGGTCCAAATGGAAGTGGCAGGCTGCCATGTCTCGCCTCCGTCTTCGGAGATGTTATACCAGCGGTTGCCGGCATGGCGGATGCTCATCAGGATACGGCCGTCGACGAGCTCAGTGACCTTCGCTTCGTCGCCGCCCACCGAGGCGCGACCCGACACCTGCCAGGTGAGACCGTTGTCGTCGGAATAAACAGCGTAGTTGTTGAGCGACTGTGCCGAGCCTTCGCGGATGGCTGCCACAAACATGATGCGGCCTGTCGAGGTGCGGAGTCCGTTGCCCGAGCCAAAGAATGAGGCGCGCCAGCTCTGGTGCTCCGGGACTATACAGTTGGCACCGAAGATGAAGTCGGTGATGTCTTCGGGGGTGGTCCAGGTGAGGCCATTGTCGTAGCTATAGGATTTGTAGGATCTTATAGGATTGGTAGGGGTTGAGTTCCAGAGACCCGGGCCGCCTACGAAGACGGCGATGAGGCCGTTGTCGTCGTTGCTCCATGCCAGGGCGCAGTCGCCGAAGCCGTGGTTGACGCCGGTGCCTTGTGCTATGGTATATGGCTCGCTCCATGTGATGCCTCCGTCGGTGCTGCGGTTGCAAACGATGTCGATGTCTTCAGGAAGGTCGCCCTCATTGAATTTGCGTTTGTCGGTGACAGCCACGATAGAGCCGTCTTTGGCGGTTATCACCGCCGGGATGCGGTAGTTGGCTGAGCCATAATCGCCTGGATGGTAGAGCTCAGTGCGGGTGCAGCCTGTCTCACCTCCCGGATTGTCGAGTTTTCCAGTGAAGAAATCATGGATATAATGAATATAATCGACGTCATATTGATTTGCATCATGGAAGAAGTCATGGTCGCCGCCGATGACCTTGAGATGACGAAGCTCTTTGTCTCCCGACCATGTATAGCTCACGAAGCGCATGCCGTCGTTATGTGTGTCAGGCAGGCTGTCGATGACGGGGTCGCCAGTACAGTTGTTGGCGTTTTTCCAGTAGTTCAAGATGTTTTCGACGCTGAGGCCGAGCTGGTATCCGAAATATTGCGAGCCGCCGTCGTAGCCCACCACGGGGTCGGTGGTGCCGTGGATATGCAGCATCCTGACAGGAGCCACGGGTGTCATGTTGGCGTACGGACTGCTGATGAGTCCGCTGACAGGTGCCGCCGCGTTTATGCGGTCGCCATGTCTTATCGCCATGCAGTGGCTCATGAAACCGCCCATCGAGAAGCCGGTGAAGAACACGCTGTCATGATTGACAGGATATTCCACCGCGAGACTGTCGAGGAGAGCCATCAGGAAGCCGTGGTCGTCGGTGGTGCTCGAGGTCAGTCCGGCGTTCCACATGGTGCCATAGCCTTCGTTGAGAGCCTGCGGGATGACCACCATCCATTTAAACTCATCAGCGACCTGCTGGAAATGGAACTCGTTGTCGAGACGTGTGATATTGTCGCCGAGGCCGTGCAGGAAGAACAAAACCGGCATCGACCCGGTGTTTTCAGGAGTCTTCACAAGATATTTTCGTTGCACGCCCTGCCATTCGAAGTTCTGAATCTGCGCAAAGCATTTACCGCCAAGGAGAAATATGGCTAACGAAGTGATTTTTAATAAGTTGCCAATTTTCATGATAATGATAATTTATATTTTGGCAAAGGTAATAATTTTTATAAGATATTTTGAAAATTTCAAAAAAAATTGTAATTTTGCATCATTAAATTAATCTTGACTATGGAAAAAAACTATAATGTCACTGAGCAGGACAAGGCTTTCATGCGTGAGGCTATCAGGCTGGCCAACGAGAGCTGTGAGAACGGCGGCGGGCCTTTCGGGGCTGTCATCGTAAAAGACGGCGAGATCGTGGCGGGTGCTTCCAACAGCGTGGTGTACACATCCTGCGAGCCGTGTCCGCTGTGCCTCAGCGCATTTTATTGGGCACATATCAAGAAGATTTACTACGGAAATTCCAAGAAAGACGCGGCTGACATCGACTTTGCCGACGACTTCATCTATACCGAGCTGGCGAAGCCGTATCACCTGCGTAACATCCCGATGATACGTATTCTCAGCGATGAGGCCATCAGCACTTTCAAGAAATGGACTGCGAAAAGCGATAAGACGGAGTACTAAAACTTATTGTAAGGCTCCACGTGCACTGCAACGTGGGTCTCGTTACCATATTGATTTTTAAGCACATTCTCCACTTCCGTGGCTTTGTCATGAGCCTCGCGTAGGGTGATGTCGCCATCCATCATGATATGGATCTCGATGGCGTAGTGGTTTCCGATGCGTCGCGTGCGCAGGTTATGCGGCTTGACGATGCCTGGGATGCCTCTCACCAGCTCCAGCATCTCGTTTTCTATCTTTTCGGGGAGCGACTGTTCCATCAGGTCGCCGACAGCCTCTTTGAGAATCTCGAACGCCACCTTGACGAGCACCGCGCCCACTATGACCGACGCTATCGGGTCGAGGATAGCCCAACGGTCGCCGAGAAAGATGGCTCCGCCGATGCCGACGGCGGTACCCAACGATGAGAGAGCGTCGCTGCGATGATGCCATGCGTTGGCTTCCACAGCCTTGGAGTCGAGTTGTTTGGCTTTTATGATGGAATAACGATAGATGGCTTCTTTCATCACTATGGAGACGACAGCAGCCCAGAATGCCAGCATCCCCGGCTCCTCTATCTCTCCCCCATTCGCCCAGAACGCTATCTTCTTGGCACCTTCCACGATGATGGTGATGGCGACAATCATCAAGGCGACACCGATGATGGTCATCGCGAGGGTCTCATATTTGCCGTGGCCGTAGTCGTGTGACTTGTCTTTAGGACGGTTGCCGAGTCTTACGAAAACCAAGACTATGATATCAGTGATAAAATCAGAGAAAGAGTGCGTGGCGTCGGCTATCATAGCGGCGCTGTGGCCCAAGATGCCCGCCACGAACTTGAATATCAGCAGAAACAGGTTAACGAGTCCGCCGATTATCGTCACTTTGTATATCTCTTTTTCGCGAGTCATTTTTATTTGAAAAATTGTTTGCAAAATTAAAGAAAAATCTGTATCTTTGCCAAAAATTAAAAAATAATTAAAATGATGAACGACTTCATTTACGACATCCCTGTGAGGATATATTTTGGCAAGGACCAGCTGAAAAATCTGGTTCCGGAACTGAAAAAACACGGCAATCGCGTGCTGATGACATACGGTGGCGGCTCGATTAAGAAAACCGGATTGTACGACAAGGTGGTGAAAGCTATAAAAGACGCCGGCATGGAGCTTTTCGAGCTGTCGGGCATAGAGCCCAACCCGAGAATCGACTCGGTGCGTAAGGGCGCGCAGATGTGTAAGGAACACAACATCGACGTGTTGCTCGCTGTGGGCGGCGGCTCCACCATCGACGCCACCAAATTCATGGCGGCAGGCGCCTGTGTCGACCACGACCCGTGGGACTTCCTCGACCTCAGCAAACGCTCGCCTATCGAGAAAGCATTGCCTATCGTGACCATACTGACGTTGTCGGCCACAGGCTCGGAGATGGACCAGGGAGGCGTGATAAGCAACCCTGTGACAAAGGATAAGATCGGTCGTCTCTCCCCTAAGATGCTTCCAAAGGCGTCGTTCCTCGACCCGACGAACACGTTCACGGTGAGTCCTTACCAGACCGCTTGTGGCGCCGCCGACATGCTGTCGCATATCTTCGAGGTGTATTTCAACAACAACCTCGACCTCTACATGCTCGACTGCTTCATGGAAGGCATGATGAAGACCATCATAAAATACGCCCCTATCGCGATGCGTGAGCCCGACAACTACGAGGCGCGCGCCAACCTGATGTGGACCTCGTCGTGGGCTATCAACGGCTTCATCGACGGCGGGAAACGCCAGCCTTGGAGCTGCCACCCGATAGAACACGAGGTGTCGGCAATCTACGACATCACACACGGCCTGGGATTGGCAATTATCACTCCAAGATGGATGGAATATTGCCTTGATGAGACGACTGTCGACAAATACGTGCAGTTTGGTGTCAACGTATTCGGAATCGATGCCAAGTTGCCGAAAATGGAGATCGCGCACAAGGCTATCGACGCGCTCAGCGACTTCCTGTTCAACACCTTGAAGCTGAAACGCACCTTCCCTGAAGTTGGCATCGACGAGACGAACTTCGCCATCATGGCAAAGAAATCGGTAAACGGAGGCACCTTAAACGGGTTCAAGCCGCTGCAGCAGAAAGATGTGGAAAATATCTTTAAAATGTGTATGAAATAACATGTTTTTAATCGTCATTTTCGGACTGCCGCCTTTCTTCGAAAGACGAAGGTCCTCGAATCGACGATTAAAAACATTGACTATGAATTATGAAAAAATTCAAATACCTTATTATCATTTTGATGGCCTTAATGCTATTTTCCTGCAAAAACGAAGACATGGCGATAAGGCAGATGTGTCAGGAGATTCATGAAAATTATCCGATGGCGACGTTACAGGATATATACAAGACGTGCTATCAGGATTTCTTCGGTGCCGAGCATCTGATGAACGACACGGCGATGGCACGGAAATACATCAACAAGGAGCTGGAGCTTTGTCGCGACACCGATCTCTCCAAGATGCCGAGACATGAGCCCACGGGGTTCCGTCATCGTTTCACACGCATCAATCTGTCGTGCGTGGTCGATGGCGAAATGAGCGAAGATATGTTACTTGGGTTGTTTATTGCCGCAGCCGGCAAAGACAACGCTTTCAGCGACGACTGGTATTCGGAGTGGTTGAAAATCGAGGCTATCGCGTTGAAAGTCAACCCAGACTGGGGTGATGGTGCCTTACAGAACGAGCTTCGCGAGGCTGCGTACGGCAAATATGCCGTGAGACACAGCGACGCATTCAGAGAGACCTACAATCCGCATTACCGGATAGTGAGGAGTTACTAAGTTTTTATTCAATACGTTTAATCAGTTCCTGCATCAGATCTTTCATTTTCTGCTGGAGCATCTCGGTCTGTTCGTTGAGGTATTCGGAGTTCATGCCGTTGGTAGGCGGGTCGAGGTGGAACGGCTCGGATACGATGAGTCGCACCCGTGGTCCGCACACTTTGACAGGTCCGTCGATATACACCATCACGAGAGGGGCTTGCGAGACGGCGGCGAGCATAGCGGCGCCCGGGTGGAACGGCAGCTGTTTGCGGTGCTCGCCGTGACGGCCTTCAGGGAATATCGCCACGCATTCCTTGTCCTGGTTGATGATCTTTATCGACTCATGTATCCACGAGATGTCGGGGTTCTCGCGGTCGATGGGGATACAGCGTGTGTTACGCAGGAAGAACCCGAAGCCTTTCTGTTCGAAACGGTCTTTCGCCGCGAGGTTATGAATCTTGTTTTTACGGAACATCGTCGTCACCACTGGGCCGTCGAGGTGGCCGGTATGGTTGATGATGAGCAGTGACGGCGCGTCAAGCCGCCGGCGCGCCGCCGGCGGCTTGACGTAATATACCTTCGGGCGCAGCAACAGCTTCACCAAAAAAGCCGTCATGCCCTCCACAATATACGTTGTCAGCTTCATTTCATCTTATCGATTATGTGGTCGATGACCTCCCCTACCGTGTTGAACTTCACCATGCCCTCGAACTTGAAATTGAACTTGTTCTCGATGGCGAGACTCAGCAGCAGCGTGGTGAGTGAGTCGAGACCGATGTCGCTGGTGAGATTCGAGTCTTCATTCACCGTCGAAAGGTCGAGCGACGGTCTGATGAGTGTAAGGACGTCTTTGAGGCTATCTAATATCTCTTGTCGTGTCATGGTATTCAATTAGTTACGTGAAACTTTCATAGTGCCGGTGCGTTTGAAGTCTTCCTTACGGACCGTCACCTTTACGATACGGTGTGTTGTAGGCAGCGTGGCG
This sequence comes from uncultured Bacteroidia bacterium, assembly GCA_902787095.1. Lineage (GTDB taxonomy): Bacteria > Bacteroidota > Bacteroidia > Bacteroidales > F082 > Limimorpha. The sequence continues at coordinate 8,371 of CADAFC010000053.1, read as the reverse complement.
TTGACCTCGTCGACGATTTTCTTGAAGTACGCTTCCACCTCTTCCCAAGGTGTGTTGGCGAACTCTTCCATGCGAGGCAGTATCTCGATGGCTATCACCTTGTTGCCGTCGAGTTCGTCTTCCTTCACGAGACAGTCACGGAGCTTGTTGCATTTGTAGAACGGTTCCTCGATGCTCTCAGGGCTTACGTTCTCGCCATTGCTAAGGATGATGAGGTTCTTGATACGGCCCACGATGTACATGTAGCCGTCTTCGTCGAAACGCACGAGGTCGCCGGTCTTGAGCCATCCGTCAGGTGTGAGGGCTTCGGCTGTCTTCTCAGGCTCGCCATAGTAGCCGAGGAAGAGGTTGTCGCCACGGAACCACAGCTCACCGTCGACGACCTTCACCTCTTGGCCAGGATATATCTGTCCCACTGATGTCGGGCGTTCTTTGACGTCGATATTTCCTGATGTGAGGTTGCCGCCTTCTGTCATGCCATAGCCTTCGAAGAGCTGGATGCCCATCTTGTCGAACTCGGCGATGAGTTTCGGAGGCACGCAGGCTGCTCCCGCGATGATATATTTGAGGTTTCCGCCAAGGAATCCCACGCCATACATCTTGATGAGTCCCATGAGTATCTCGCAGATGCCTGGCACTGCCACGAGGTATGTAGGCTTAATCATCGGGAACTTGGATATGGTGTCTTTGACGTTGGCTGCAGCCACCCACTCGGCTCCTTTGTAGAGTGCCGACATGGTGCCGCATATCAGGCCGAACACGTGGCTCAGCGGCAGCACGGTGGCATAACGATGGCATCCGAGCTGTTTGCCAGGGGCGTAGACGCCGTTAAGGGCTCCGCGCATGATGGCACGATGTGGCAACACAGCACCTTTAGGAGCTCCAGTGGTGCCTCCAGTGAAGAAGATGGCAGCAGGCTCATCCTTGCTCACGACGGCGACAGGAGCGCCTTTTTCAGCCATGTCACCGATGGCGATGACCTTGCATGGGGCTTCTTTCACAGCGTCGATAAACATAGGACCTGCGGCGAGCACCTTCACGCCGAACTTCATGCAGCAGCCCACTATGGCAGGTGCAGGAAGCTGTGCCGGCAAGTTGATGGCCACGTAGCCCGCCGAGGTGACGGCGAGGAACATCTCCACTGCCTCGACAGTGGTGTTGTCGATGATAGCCACCTTATCGCCTTTCGCCAAGCCCAAGTTGTTGAGCAAGGCGCGTTTGCGTGCTATAGCGTCGCACATCTCAGCGTATGTGCAACGGTTTACAGTGTCGGATAATGCTGGCAGGTCATGCCATTTCTGTTCAATCCAAGTCACGAACTCCGGGATAGTCGGGATGTAATGCACCTGCGCGAGTTCTTCGGCAGAGAGCATGTTTTCAAAATATCTTTCCATATCGTTAACTATTTAGTTATATATCATTTCGTAAGTGTTGATGACGCCGTTTTTCTGTTCCAGAATCATGGTGAGGAGTGCCCCGTCGGCGATGCGATAGGTCACCGTCACCGTGATATAGCCGCCTTTCACTGTTTTCTTGGCTCCTCTGGCGTCGATAAAAATGGTGCGGTTGCCATCCTCCTCTATGATGGTGGTCTCAGCGTCGTTGTCGATGGCCGCCTGCTCCCAGTTGCCCGCCATGCAGTTCAGCAAGGTGGCACGTTGTGAGCCCACCGACTTCAGCTTATCGGCGTTAAGCACGACATTCTTGCCGTCCATGTTGATTTTCACGAGGTTACCCTCGATGATGAACGACTCACCTTCAGGCTGTGAATAAGTCATGACGAGGTTTTCAGCACCGTCGAAGACGAGATGTCCGGCCTTTTCCACCATCGTTTCTGAGCCTTTTGTCACCTTTATCTGGGTGAAATCAGCATCGTAGGTGCGCTGTGCCCATGTCGCGATGGTTGAAATAATAAGAAATGCTATTATCGTCAGTTTTTTCATATTTTTTTCTTTAAGACTTGATTTTTATACCATTTGATTTTCATAAACTGACGGAAGACGAACGGCTGCAGCGAGTAGGAAATCACTATCGTCGACGCCATTCCGATGAGGGTGCTCAGTCCGATGCTCCTGATGGCGGGATGCACTGCAAAGAGCAGCGACGACACCACTATCACAAGGATGACGGCTGAGAAGAATATCGCCACTTTATGCCACGAGAGCACGTCATGACGACCTGTGCGCGCCTGGTTGAGCAGCCCTTCGGTGATGAAGATGCTGTAGTCGACACCGACGCCGAAGATGAAGGTGGAGATAACGATATTGATAAGGTTAAACTCCAGTCCGATGAGTGCCATGTAGCCTTGCACCGTGAACCAGCTGATGACCATGGGGAGGAACGACAGCAGGGCGGTGAGTATGTTGCGGAACGACACCAGCAGTATCAGCAGTACGAACAGCGACGACACCCAGACGGCCACGTTGAAGTCGTCGTGAACCAGCTGCACCATGTCTTTGCAGTAATAAAACGGCTCCAGCACAAAGGTCTTGGGGTTGGCGACCACCGCTGCAGTGACGAGGTCTTTGTCGTCGCGACTTGTTGCCACGTTGGTGAACACCATAAACTGCCCGTCGTCGTTGCGTTCGATGAAGTTACCAAGCAGGTTGTCGGGTATCACGCCGCTTTCCATCAGCGATGCTGGCTCGTAGTCGGCATTGATAAGATATTGGAAATCACTGAAATAACATGTCTCCAGACCCAATGTCGTGGCGTTTTTGTCAATCAAATCCATTGTCGTGGTTTTGCGCTCTTCCGTCCAGAAAGCGTTCCATGCCTCTATACGTTGTTCCTGTTCTTTCTCAGTGATGAAGAGCTTAGGGATGATGTCGGAATAGCTGTGCACCATGCCCTTGGCGGAAAGCGAGTCGAGGATGCGCTTCACGCCTTTGTTGGCCTCCAAAGCCTCGTCGAGGTCGGTGGAGACGGTGGCATAATAGGTATGTGCGTAGCCGTCGTTGTTCTTCTCGTCGAACAGACGCTCCGCCGCCAGTTTCTGAGGTGTGCTGTAGTTGAGGTTACGCAGGTCGCTGTCGAATTTCACCTTAGGTGAGAAAACGATGCCCACGGCGAGGAATACCGTTATCACTATCAGCAGCCAGCCTTTGCGGTCGAAAGGCATGTCGTTGACACGTTCGATGGCTCGGAATGTCCTGTTGTTGCTGTCGGTCTTGCGTTTTGGCAGGAAATGAGGCAGGAACACGAGTGCGAAGAAGGTGCTACCGAGCAGTCCGAGCGAGGCGAAGAGTCCGAAGTCGCGGAGCAGCTCGCTCTCGGTGAACAGCAGGCTGCAGAAGGCTCCCACGGTGGTGATGCACCCCAGTGTCACCGGTGTCGACTCGTCACGAAGCATAGCTTCGGCATCGCCGGTGAAGAAATGATGTATCAGCACATGCAGACAATAGCTGATGCCCACGCCGAGCACTATCGCGCCGAGGCCGAGAGCCATCAGCGACATGCCGCCTTTGAGCCAGTAGATGCACGCCATCGACAGGAAAGCGCCGTATGCTATAGGTGCCAGCAGCCTCAGCAGGAAGCCCAAGCTGTTAAAACACAACCATATAAGTATCAATATCAAGACCAACGAGATGCCCACTGTCACCACCAGGTCGGCACGGATGCGGCTGGCGTTGTTGACGCTGCCTATCGGGATGCCGTGTGCATAGACCTTCACCTCGGGATGGAGCGTCTCAAACTCTTTCTGTGTCTCCTCAAGCATTTTCGCGAAAGCGCGGGCCGACTTGGAATCGAGTGACTTGAACGCTGGTGCCAGATAGGCTATCACCACGGTGCTGTCGGCACAGAAGAAATGACTGTGGAGTATGTTGAAGCCGCCCACGGCGTTGCCCATCACGTCGCCGAGCACCGCTTCTTTGAGGTTCAGCGGGTCGTAGCCCACCATCTCGGTGACGCTGCCGGTCTTGTCGTTCCTGATAAGCTCGTTGTCAGCAAGCATCTGATGCTCAACGGCATCGGGCTGCAGTGCCTTCTCAAAACCCGGATATGCCGAGGTGTCGACAAACGACGGCACATGCTCCAGCACGAAATCCAGGGCATAGACAGCCATCTCGGGCTCCATTTTATAAAGGATATTGGCGATATAATGGCTTTCTTTATCCTTTTCGAAAAGCATATCGACAAACTCGTCGGCACGCTCAGCAAGTTCTTCTGTAGCCAGAGAGCCCTTTGATGGTGCAAACTGCAGATAAATCTTGTCTTTGAGCTGTATCGAGCTGAATGCCAGCTGACTCTCGACGCTCGACGTAGGCAAAAGCTTCGAGATGTCCTCTTCAAAATGCAGCTTTGCGCCGAAAACGACAAAAATCACGGCGGTGACCGCCATAAACATATACATCAACGCCTTGTGTTTACTGAAAAAACGGTAAACAGGCAGAAAAATCCTGTGCATAAAAAAATGCTATTATTTCAAGGTTACAAAGATAGTACTAATTTTTGTAATCTCAAAAAAAATTTACAATTATATGATTATTTCTTCACTGGGTCGCAGGTGAGGCCGACGCCGAGCTTCTTGAATATCTTCTGGTCGACTTCGGGGAGCATCACCGTGGAGTGCATCTGGCATCCTTTGAGCTGCGGCAGGCTGTCGAGGGCTTTCTTGCAGTTCTCGTCCCAGAGGCTGAGCATCGAGAGGGCCACGAGCACCTCGTCGGTGTGCAGACGCGGGTTCTTGCCGTGCAGCAGGTCGACTTTGGTGGTCTGGATAGGCTCTATCATGGCCTGTGGGATGAGTTTCACGTCGTGACCGATGCCTGCGAGATGCTTGGTGGCGTTGAGTATCAGTGCTGCGCTCGAGCCGAGGAGGTCGCTGGCGTGTGCGGTGATGATGGTGCCGTCTTCAAGCTCTATGGCGCCGCAATGTTGCTGTTCCTGTTCTTTGCGTTCGTGTGCCGCTATGGTAGTCTTGCGGAAGTCGGTGGTGATCTTCGCCTGCTTCATCAGGAGTGCGATTTTGTTGACCTCGTTCTCGCTGCCTTTGCCTTTGGCGAGGTCGCAAAGTGCTGTGTAGTAACGTCTTATGATCTCGTCTTTCGACGCGTTGCAGCATATCTCGTCATCGCTGAGGCAGTAGCCAGCCATGTTGACGCCCATGTCGGTAGGCGACTTATAAGGGTTTTCACCGTATATTGATTCGAAAATGGCGTTCAACACCGGGAAAATCTCGATGTCGCGGTTGTAGTTGACGGCTGTCTCGCCGTAGGCCTCGAGGTGGAACGGGTCGATCATGTTGACGTCGTTGAGGTCGGCGGTGGCTGCCTCGTATGCTATGTTTACGGGGTGTTTCAGCGGCAGGTTCCATATCGGGAATGTCTCGTATTTGGCGTATCCCGCCTTGACGCCGCGTTTGTTCTCGTGGTAGAGCTGGCTCAGACACACTGCCATCTTGCCGCTGCCAGGTCCTGGTGCTGTTATCACGACGAGCGGGCGGGTGGTCTCGACGTAGTCGTTCTTGCCGAAGCCGTCTTCCGAGTCGATGAGAGCCACGTTGTTAGGATAGCCTTCGATGATACGATGGTAATACACCTTGATACCCAGTCGTTCCAGGCGGTGACGGTAGGCATCAGCGCTCGCCTGGCCGTTGTAATGTGTGATGACGACGCTGTTTACCATGAAGCCGCGACCCATGAACTCGTCGCGCAGACGAAGCACGTCGACGTCGTAGGTGATGCCGAGGTCGCCGCGCACCTTGTTCTTCTCGATGTCAACCGCGCTGATGACCATGACGATCTCCGCCACGTCGCTCAGCTGGGTGAGCATCTGCAGCTTGATGTCAGGCTGAAAGCCCGGCAAGACACGGCTTGCGTGGAAGTCGTCAAACAGCTTCCCGCCAAATTCCATATAGAGTTTGTCGCCGAACTTGGCGATACGTTCTTTGATGTGTTCCGACTGGATTTTAAGGTATTTTTCGCTATCGAACCCGTATTTCATAGTGGTTAAATTTTAACAATACGGGATGCAAAAATAGGGAAAATTCTCGAAATGACAATGGTATTTTTTAAAAAATTAAATTATTCCGTGTTCGAGGGCGAAGCGGACCATCTCGACCGAGGATGAGAGACCCAACTTGTTGAAAATGTTGGTTTTATGAGAGTTGACGGCTCGGAGGCTGATATGTAACTTCTCGGCTATCTCCTTTCCCATGAGGCCGCTGCAACATGCCTCTATTATCTCGAGTTCCCGTTTGGAAAGCTTCGACGACGAGTTTTTGTCGAGACGTGCGTCGACGATGTCGCGGATAAGCACTGCGAGGTCGTGGCCGTAGTATGGTATCCCCTCCTCCACTGATGACACGGCGGCGCACACCTCCTCAAGAGGGCCGTTTTTGCTGATGAAGCCGTCGATGCCTATCTGCATGAGCTGGTTGATGATGTATTCCTTGGTATCGACCGACACTATGATGATTTTGATGTCGGGATACTCGGTACGCAGACGTTGTGCCACCTCGATGCCGTTAGTGCCTGGCATGAGCACATCGAGAAGCACGAGGTCGCATGGTGTGCCGTTGATGAGGTCGGCAAAGAAATCGTCGGCGTTGCTGGCGTCGATGGTGATGGTGTGGGACATGCCGCTGAGGGCGCTGCGGATGCCAGCGCGAATGAGGTCGTGGTCGTCTAAGAGAGCAATATTCATATCAATAAACTATTTTTCAATCGGATTTAGGTAATCTCACAGTGATAGTGGTGCCGTTTTGCGGGACGCTGACGATATCGATGGTGCCATTGTTGAGGCGGATGAGCTCGCGACAGAGCAGTAATCCTATGCCGGTGCCGCCCCCATTGCCTTTCGTGTCTTTTTGTGACACGACGATTTGACGGGCATGTAACAGTTCCTTGACACGTCCTTCGCTCATGCCGACGCCATAATCGCGGACGAAGAAGCCGTCGTCGTCGGGAGTGTTGCCGATCTCGATGACACCGCCTTCGAATGAGTATTTGACAGCGTTGCTCAGCAGGTTGCGCAGGATGGTGCGCACGGCGTTGCGGTCGGCCATCATGAGGCAGCGTCTCACGTCGTTGACAAAGGTGATGTGTTTCAGGTCGGCGAAGCTCTGCATATTGGACACCACCTCGCTGACGATGCTGGCGAGGTCGATACGCATCGGGCTGACCTTATGTCTGCCGTTTTCGATGAGTGCCATCTGCTGCAGGTTATATAGCAGGTCGAGCTGGTTGTCGCTGCTGGTGAGGAGCTTGCCGAGGTTCTCCTGTATCTCGTCGCGGTTATAGTTCTCGAAGTTCTTGTAAAACACCCTAAGCATCTGCTGCTGTGCGAGCATCGGGTTTTTGAGGTCGTGTGTGAGGATGGCGTAGTTGCGGTCTTTGTTGCGGAACATACGCTTCTGCAAGCGTGTGTAAAGCACGAGCGACACCACTGCCACCACTGCCAGCACCGCTATCGTGATGAGCCAGATAAGCCTCATACGCTGCGAACGTATGGTCTGCGCCTGGATGAGCAGCTGCTGTTCTTTCTGCTGGGTGTCGTAACGGACCTGCCACATCGTGAGTTTGCGTTGCGACTCCTCGTTGTATATGCTTTCACGGAGTCCGATGACACGATTGAGCATCTCTGTCGCTTCCGCAAAGTCGCCTTTGTCTTCTGCCTCTTCGGCAAGTTTGCGGCATGCCTCCAGCTCCTGGTTTTTCATCCCTATGGCATGGGCGATGTCGGCGGCCTCTCGATAGTTGCCGAGCTGCAGCAAGGTGATGACCTCGGTGGCACGGTTGTTGGTCTGGCGTGCTATCTCAAGGGCTTTGAGGTTGCATTCGCGGGCTTTTTCGGTGTTTCCGAGCTTCAGATATATGTTTCCAAGTTGTGAAAGCCGCATCCCCACCTGTGGTATGCGCTCGAGCCGCAGATCGATGAGATAGGCTTCTTCGGTGTGGTCGAGGGCCTTCTGGAGCAGCGGCTCACGCTCGTCTTCCGGCAAGGTGAGGGCTTTCGCCACCAACGTCTCGCCGAGCATGGCCTTACGGATGGCGAGTGACTTCGGTGAGTGGTTCTCGTCGGCTTCGATGAGCTCATTCTCGATGTCGATGGCGCGGTTGAGGTATTCTATCGCCACGTCGTGCCGGCCTGCCGAGGAATATATTCCCGCGAGGTTACCCAACGATGCCGAGATGTTGGCTTTGTCGCCCGTCGACTCGTCGTAGTTGAGGCAGAGCTCGCCATAGTAGAGTGCCTTCTCGTAGTCGCCGAGACGGTGGTAGCAGTATAGCAGACAGGAATAGAACTCACATTTGAGCTCGGTGCTGTCGGCTGGCGTGAGGGCGAGACCGTCGTTGTTGATGCGTATCGCCTGCTGTAGCTCGCCACGCATCGCCACAGCATAGGCGCTGTCGACAAGCTGCAGCAG
>CADAFC010000052.1 GCA_902787095.1 uncultured Bacteroidia bacterium | reverse complement strand
TGCGCTGCAAAAATAGGGATTTTTTTATTTCGAAAATAAAAAAATAATTTTTTTATGAGATTTATTCACCAAGGTGAATGCTTTCGCAAGCTCAGGTCTCGACTCCACATCGTTTCGCTCGAAATGACGTGAAAATAGAAATTGCAATTCAACATTTTTAATGTCATTCGCAGAATTGCGACTTACCACAGGGTACTGAGAGTATTTCGAAAAGGGCATTAAAAATGTCAACAAAAACATCATACATAGTTTATTTTTTTGAGATTTCTCCATTTCGGTCGAAATGACGTCAAAAAAAATACTATCTTTGCAAAAAATTTAAAACAACACCTTATTATATTAATATGGAACACATTCAATGCCTCATCCTTGGCTCAGGTCCTGCGGGATATACCACCGCCATTTACACAGGCCGCGCCGATATAAAAACCGTTATCTATGAGGGTCCTCTCACTGGAGGCCAGCTCATGCAAACCACTGAAATAGAGAACTTCCCGGGCTATCCTGAGGGCGTGCAAGGCGGCCAGATGATGGACGAGATACGCCGTCAGGCCGAACGCTTCGGCACCGAGTTCCGTATGGGCTCAATAATAGAAGTCGACGCCACGAAACGTCCGTTCCACTGCAAATCGGACTTCGGCGATGAGCTTCTCGCTGACACCATCGTGGTTGCCACCGGTGCCTCGGCCCGTTACCTCGGTCTTCCTACCGAGGAGCAGTTCAAGGGCGGCGGAGTGTCGGCATGTGCCACATGCGACGGCTACTTCTACCGCGGCAAGGACGTGGCAGTGGTGGGCGGCGGCGACACAGCATGTGAAGACGCCACATACCTCGCCAACTTGTGTAACAAAGTGTATCTCATCGTGCGTCGCGACGTGCTGCGCGCCTCGAAAGCCATGCAACACCGCGTGATGAACACCCCAAACATCGAAATCCTCTGGAACACCAACACCAAAGAGCTGTTTGGCGAAGTGAAAGGCTTCATGAGCTCGCTACAAGGCGCCATCGTTGTCAACAACAAGACCGGAGAGGAACGCACTCTCAACATAGAAGGATTTTTCGAGGCCATCGGACACATCCCGAACACCGACGTGTTTAAAGGCATTCTCGACATGGACGAGACAGGCTATATCATCACCAAGCCGAAGTCGACAGCAACAAATGTGGAAGGCATCTTCGCAGCAGGCGATTGCCAGGATAAGACATACCGCCAAGCTATAGTCGCAGCAGGCACAGGCGCAATGGCCGGAATAGAAGTCGAACGCTTTTTGATGGAGCATCGCTAATCCGTCATTTCGACTGAAACGTAATGAAATGGAGTGAAATGGAGAAATCTCCGCCAATTGAATAATTCCTTAACATTCAAATGACGGAGATTTTTTCACCAAAGGTGAAAGCTCTCGCTTTGCTCGGGTCTCGACTTCACTTCGTTGCGCTCGAAATGACGTGTTGGATGTTTCAGCATAAAAAATTTCCATTTCAGGCAGAAAAAAATTTCATTATCGGACGCAGTTTTATAATTTTGTGTCCGATAATGAATTTTTATATGAAAACATTTCTTAAATCGATATTCCTGACGGCAATGGCGCTCTTTGCGACAGCGAAGCCTGTTTTTGCACAGGAAAACGAGCAACAACAAGGAAAACACTATCAGTTTACACTCGAAGACTGCATCCGTTACGCCTTCTCAAACAGCTACGACCGTCAGAGCATGGAACTCGGTGTCGAGTCGCAGGAGGTGACATATAACCAGTCGCGTGAGTCGAGGCTGCCGAGTGTAAGTGCCTCCGCATCAGAGAGTTACTCACACAACAAACACACCGAAGGCTTCAGCGGCAACGCCAGCCTCGGCGCACAGGTGGTGCTCTATCAAGGCGGCAACATCAACAAGACCATAGAGCATAACCGCCTGAGCGTGGAACGCTCCAACATGCAGATCGAACAGTACGACGACCAGCTGTCAGTGCAGATACTGCAAGCATTCCTGACAGCTCTTGGCAATAACGAACTCCTTCATTATCAAGAGATTATGTTACAATCAAGTCGCGAGCAGATGAAACAGGGGCGGACACGCTACAGTGTGGGCTCGATACTCGAGAGCGACATGCTCCTGCTTGAGGCTCAATACCTTAGCGACTCGACCAACATCCTTGAGACGCGTATCAAACTCGACAATAACATCATGGCTCTGAAGGTTCTCCTCTCAATGGATCCCCTTGATAATCTGCAGATTATACAGCCCGACACCGACAATCTCGAGGATTTGACCGCCTCGCTGCCAACTGAAGAAGAGGCTATCGAGTTGGCATTGGATTACTTCCCGACCTTGAAACTCAACGAATACGACATCCTGCTTTCGGAAAACAACATTTCTATAGCAAAATCGGGCTACCTGCCTTCGCTTAGCGCAAACGCCAGCATAGGCACAGGACATTATGATTTCGACAATCTCGGACAGCAGTTCAGCGACAGCTTCAACCAGTCGGTGGGCATCACACTCAACATCCCGATTTACAGCAGAGGCCAGACAAGGTCGAATGTGAAACGCAACAAAATCGCATTGGAACAGGCGCAACTCGACTACGAGCAGACGCAACTCGATGTGCGTCAGACAGTTGCGATAGCTTATCACAATGTTTTGTCGGCTTATAACACATATAAATCTTCAGAATTGAAGGAAATAGCCTACAACAAAAGCTACAAAGCCTACGAGGTTCAGTTCAACTACGGAAAAATCACCACAGTCGACCTTTTGCAACAGCAAAACAACTATCTCAACGCGCTGAACACTTATATTCAGAACAAATATTCGCTTGTGTTGCAACGCAAGGTTTTGGATGTTTATATGGGAAAAGAAATAACTTTGTAAATTATTAAATATCAATATTTTATGAAAAAGAAAACCAAAAAATGGATTTTCACTCTGATAATAATCGCCATAGTTGTGGGAGTGTTTTTCATCGTTAAAGGCAAGAAATCGGCCAACAAAGAGCTGGTGATTCGCACCCATGTGGCAGGCACCTACACCGTTGAGAACACTGTGACGGCCACAGGAACCCTCGAACCTGTTGAGACTGTGGAAGTTGGAACACAGGTGTCAGGTAAGGTGGTCAAGATTTACGTCGATTTCAACTCTATGGTGAAAAAAGGCGATTTGCTTGCCGAACTTGACAAACTGACGCTTAACGAGAGCATGAGCCGTGCCCAAGCGAACCTCACCTCGTCGGAGAGCCAGCTTAAATATGCCAAGCTCACTTTCGAGCGCACCAAACAGCTTTATGAGGCAAACGCTGCCACTTTGGCGGATTTTGAGGCGGCGCAGAACACCTATACACAGGCTCAGATGAGCATGAAAAACGCTCAGGCGCAATACGACCAGGCACGTGTCGACCTCGGTTACGCCGACATCTACTCGCCCATCGACGGCGTGGTGCTCGACCGTGCAGTGGAGGTGGGTCAGACGGTGGCTGCATCGTTCAGCACCCCTACCCTTTTCACCTTGGCAAACGACTTGACACGTATGCAGGTGGAGGCCAACGTCGACGAGGCTGACATCGGACAAGTGAAGGTGGATCAAAGAGTTACGTTCACTGTCGATGCTTATCCGGAAGACGTGTTCAACGGCAAGGTCAACCAGATACGTATGAAGCCGACCACCACCAGCAACGTGGTGACATATACCGTCATCATCGACGCGCCGAATCCAGAGCAGAAGCTGTTTCCTGGCATGACAGCCAGCGTCACCATAGTGACAGAGGAACAGACAGGACTGGCGGCACCAGCCGAGGCTTTCAACTTCACACCAACGGAACAGGTCATGAAAGAGCTGATGAAAAACGCCGAACATCCTGATTTTCCTGAAGGAGACATGAAGCCTGGCCGTCCGGGAGCAGGCATGGGACGTCCTTCATTTGAAGGTGGCGAGCGCCCGACCATAGTGTGGGTTAAGAACGGCTCTAACATTATGCCACAACCAGTGAAGACAGGAATGAGCGACGGCGCATACAAAATCATCGAGAGTGGAGTAAACGCAGGCGATTCCATCGTGTTATCGGCACAGTTTGTGGTGAAAGAAACTGTCAAGAAGACTGGTGACAACCCATTCATGCCGGGACCTCCAGGACGTAACCGTAACAACAGAAGCGGTGGCCCAAGCGGTCCAGGTCCAAGATAATTTTTAGAGCTATGGCAAATTCCATCATAAAAGTCGAGAATCTGAAGCGCACTTTCATTGTCGGAAGCGAGGAAGTACACGCCTTGAAGGGTGTCTCTTTCGAGATTTGCGAAGGTGAGTTTGTGAGCATCATGGGCTCGTCGGGCAGCGGCAAGTCGACGCTGCTCAACATCCTCGGATGCCTCGACCAGCCTACGTCAGGCGAGTACCTCATCGACGGCATTTCCGTCAAGGAGAGGACGAAGAACGAGCTCTCGGAGATACGAAACCGCAAGATTGGCTTTGTTTTCCAGTCGTACAACCTGCTTCCGCGCACCACGGCTTTGGAAAACGTGGAGCTCCCGCTGCTTTACAACTCCGCCGTGTCGCACAAGCAACGTCACGAGAAGGCGGAACACGCCCTCGAGATGGTGGGCTTGAAAGACCGTATGTTACACATGCCCAACCAGTTATCGGGCGGGCAGCAGCAGCGTGTAGCCATCGCGCGCGCCTTGGTCAACGACCCTGTGATAGTGCTTGCCGACGAGGCGACAGGTAACCTCGACACACGCACCTCGTACGAAATCATGAGTCTGTTTCAGAACCTGCACGAGCAGGGCAAGACCATCGCATTCGTCACTCACGAGTCGGACATCGCCGTGTTCACCAACAGAACGATATTTTTGCGTGACGGTCATATCTTAAGAGATGAGCCCGTTGCCACGAAATCGGCCGCTGAGGCATTGAAAAACTTACCTGTTGAAAACGATTATTGATATGGATATCTTGAATTTAACCAGAATATCGGCCAAGGCTCTGTTGCGTAACAAGACACGTTCGGTGCTCTCGATGCTCGGCATCGTGATAGGCATCGCAGCGGTCATCACGGTGGTGAACCTCGGCGAAGGCCTGAAGCAGAGCACCGCCAACCAGCTGTCGGACATGGGCACCAACCTCATCATGGTGATGCGCGCCAACCAGCGTTTCGGAGGTGTGAGCATGGGCTCGTCGAATGTGCAGTCACTCAAGGTGAAAGACTGCGAGGTGATAGCCGGAAACGCCCAGTATATCACCATGGTAAGCCCAGTGGTGAACAGCGGCGGCCAGGTCGTCAACGGCTCAAAAAACTGGTCAGGGACAGTGTATGGCGGCTCTACCGACTACCTCGCCATCAGGAAATACGAAATAGCCACAGGTGTCAACTTCACCGATGATGACGTAAAAAAATACTCCAAAGTCGGCTTGATAGGCCAAACCATAGTCGAGGAACTTTTCGACGAGGGCGAGGACCCCATTGGCAAGACCATCCGTGTGGGTAACATGCCGTTCAAAGTCATCGGAACGCTGAAGGAAAAAGGCGAAAACGCCATGGGCATGGACCAGGACGACATCATCATAATGCCTTATTCCACGGTGCAAAAGCGTATGCTCGGCATCAACTTCATCCATCAGATAGTGTGCTCGGCATCATCGGAAGACGTGGCTGATGCCGCCGTTGAGGAAATCGAGAGTCTGCTTCGCGTGTCACATAAGATTGCCGACGGCGCAGCCAACGATTTCGAGGTCAGGACACAGCAGGAGTTGCTCGAGATGATGACCTCCATGACAAGCATGATAACCACCGTGCTCATCGCCATCGCATTGATTTCGTTGCTGGTGGGCTGCATCGGTATCATGAACATCATGTATGTCACCGTGACGGAACGCACAAAAGAAATTGGCCTCAGAATGTCGATCGGAGCGAAAAATTCCGCAATTTTGATGCAGTTTTTGACAGAGAGTATAATTTTGAGTTTGATAGGCGGCGTACTCGGCCTCGCTTTAGGCGTGTTGCTGTCATATTTCGTCGATTTGATAATGTCTTTACCATTTATTGTCAATGTGTTATGGATGATTATCTCGTTTGTATCATGTGCGGTGCTCGGTCTCATCGCTGGCTTCTTCCCTGCCCTGAAGGCCTCACGTACCGACCCAATAAATGCTTTGCGTTATGAATAAAAAAGTAGTACCTGAATACCTGACACTGAAAAAAATAGCGATGTGGTCGCTCATCATCAGCGTGGGCTTCCATCTGATAATAACGTTGGCGTTTTTCTTCGGCAACACCTTGTTTTTCACCGAAGAAATAAAGGCTTTCCAGCATCACAACTTCAGTATCTGGCGGTTTTTGATATTCACGAGCCTGCATTATATAATGGTTTTCATGATTCTGCTCTACAACCAGATTGTGATGATTCACCACATAAAAAACAGGTTTATTGAATTGACTCTCATGTTTTTAGGCTCGCTGATAATTGCTGGCGTGCTGAGTATCGGTTTCGTCTTCACGGTCGAAGCGATACGTCCGGGACCGTCAGACCCTGAGTTTGTGTACAACGTGTTACGCGACAGCCTCATCCGCGACTTGACTTTTACCTTGGTCGTACTCCTTGTGGTTCAATTACTTAGGTCGCAGGACAACCAGAAAAAGATAGCTGTCGAGAACGAGACGTTGCGCAGCCAGAACATCCTGACGCGTTTCGAGGCTTTGAAAAGCCAACTCGACCCGCATTTTCTGTTTAACTCGC
The DNA here is from genome assembly GCA_902787095.1 of uncultured Bacteroidia bacterium. GTDB lineage: Bacteria > Bacteroidota > Bacteroidia > Bacteroidales > F082 > Limimorpha. Next base: position 5,895 of record CADAFC010000052.1, on the reverse strand, counting down.
TGAACACCCTGCAGTCGCTCATCACCATCGACACTGAAAAAGCCGAAAACTATCTGCAACAGCTGTCGTCAGTGTTACGCTACACCCTGCAAAACAAGGAGGTCTTGAGTCTTGAAGACGAGCTGAAATGCGTTCACGCCTATTGCGAGATGATGCATGTACGCTACGGCGAAAACCTGCAATTTGAATTTAAAATCGACGTTAAATATAACAATTACAGTGTTTTACCGTTATCATTACAGTCGCTGATAGAAAACGCGGTGAAGCACAATATCATCTCGTCGAAGCAGCCGCTGGTGGTGACGGTGTCGACGGGTGACGACTGTGTTATGGTGTCGAATCCTATACAGGCGAAGGCCACGCCAGAGGAGGGCAACGGCATAGGGCTTGCTAACCTGTCGGAGCGTTACAAGCTGAAATGGGACAAAGATGTAGAAATCACCAACGACGGGAGCACGTTCAGCGTGAAGCTGCCATTGGTTTTAAATAATTGATTATGAAGGCTTTAATAATTGAAGACGAGGTTTTGGCGGCACAGTCGCTACAGAAACTGGTATCGGAGGTGGCTCCCGAGACCGAGATCATCGGCATTTTGCAGTCAATAGAGGAAAGCGTGGCGTGGTTTGGCGAAAACCCCATGCCTGACTTGGTCTTTATGGACATACACCTCGCTGACGGCTCGTCGTTCGCCATCTTCGAACAGGTTCAGATTACCTGCCCTATCATTTTCACCACGGCTTACGACGAATATGCGCTCAAAGCCTTCGAAGTGAGCAGCATCGACTATCTTCTGAAGCCTATCAACCGCAACGACTTGACTCGCGCTATGAACAAATTCAAAACGCTTGTCAACAATCAATCATTTGACAATCAAGCTATTACAAGTCTTTTACAACGATTTGGCGCAAGCAAGGTATACAAATCGTGTTTCTTGGTGCCGGAGCGTGACAAACTGATACCGTTGGCGACCGCCAACATCGCATATTTCTACATCGACACCAAAACGGTGAAAGCTGTCACTTTGGACGAGCGCACCTATTACATGAGCCAGACGTTGGACGACATCATGGTGCAGCTCAACCCCGACGACTTTTTCCGTGCCAACAGGCAGTTCATCGTCTCACGCAAGGCGATTAAGGATTTGACAATATGGTTTGGAAACAAATTGTCGCTCAATCTGTTAGTAAAAATTCCAGAAGAGATAATCATCAGCAAGGCTAAGGTTGCTGAATTCAAGAATTGGTTCTCGAAATAATCCTGTCATTTCGACTGAAGCGAAATGAAATGGAGCGAAATGGAGAAATCCTCGTTTAACGAAAACATACAATTGTTAACGTTAGACAAGGATTTCTCGACTTCACTTCGTTACGCTCGAAATGACAATAGCGTGCTATTCTATAATTTCCAATTCATTGATGATATTATTCACCTTTCCGACTTTCTCAAGGCACCAGAGGAGGTAGCGGGCATCCATGCAGATGGTGCGTTGAACCTTCTGTTCGAACATGATGTCGCCACTCATGGCTTCCCAGTTGCCGTCGAAAGCAAGGCCGATGAGCTCGCCTTCACCATTGATGACAGGGCTTCCAGAGTTACCGCCAGTGATATCGTTGGTGGTGATGAAGTTGACCACGAGGTCACCGTTTTCGTCAGCGTAACGGCCATAGTCGCGGGCTTCGGCAAGGTCGCGCACGTCCTGAGGGATGTCGAACTCCCAGTTGCCGGGGATATATTTTGCCATCACGCCGTCCATGGTGGTGTAGTAGTTATAGCTGACAGCATCAGCGCCTTTGTAAGGCTCCACGGTACCGTAGGTGAGTCGCATGGTGAAGTTGGCATCCGGATAGAAGTTGCGTTCGGTCTGCATCTCCATGAGGCCTTTCATGTAAAGACGCTCGCCCTTGTTGCCGAGCAAACCCGCCGCCTCGTACATCGGGTACACGGTGTAGGCATACATGTCGATGATGTTCATCGTCAGGGCGAAGATAGGGTCTTTGTCAAGTTTCTTAGGTTTTTCGAGCCATTGCATGAGTTTGGCCTCGTCCACGAAGATTGACTTCTCGAATGCTTTTGTGACCCATTCGGTGAAGTCACCGCCGTTTTTCGCTCCTATCTCCTCTATCATCGTCGGGACATATCTGTCGATGTCTTTGTAGAAAAGGTTAAGCAAGGCTATGGTCACGTCCATGTCAAGAGCCTTGTCGTAGTCCTTGAAGAAAGCAGGGACTTGGGCTTTCAGGTTTTCAGCCACCTTAGCGATGTCTTCTTTTGAGCCCTTTTCGTTAATTAAATTGTTGATTCTCATGAATCTACGAGAGAAAGAGACAGCCTCGCCGCCGTTCCATCCTGCTTCGCGCAGATATGTCATCGGCATGACGATGTCGTCCATGATCTCCCATTTTGCCTCGATGCCTTCAAAGATGTCGCCGTAGACCATCTGGCGTGACGGGTCTTCAAACACCCAGTCACGGAAGGCACGCTCCTGCTCCAAGCGTCTGTCGTACACATGGTTACGGACGAGCTGTTTCTGCTGACCGATGGCATATTTCCAGTAGTTCGACACGCCAGCTTGTTTTGAGGCGTATTTGATGAACACTTCCTGGTCGGCATCCATGTGTTTGCGATACTCGTTGAGCTTGGTAGTGCGGCAGTTGATGATGCTCGGGCAGTCCGACTCGATGAGGTTTTTCACCGTATAAGATGTTGAGTATCTGTCGGTTGAGCCAGGATAACCCAATATCATGGCGTAATCGCCCGGTTTCACACCTTTAATATTGATAGGAAGATAATGTCTCGACTGCATCGGGATGTTGTTTTCGCTATATTTTGCTGGCTTTCCGTCGCGGTCGGTGTACACTCTGAAGATGTTGAAGTCGCCTTTGTGGCGTGGCCATGTCCAGTTGTCGGTGTCGGCACCGTATTTGCCGATACCCCATGGCGGGCAGCACACCAGACGCACGTCGCGATACACGTCGTATTCAAACATAATGAATTGATTACCAGCGTAGAAAGGCACGATCTCTATTGTCACATCACGTTCGCCTTTGCGTTCTTTGATAATCTTTTCAATGTTTGCATCGATAACTTCGTCACGTGTCTCTTCGTCGGTAACGCCTTCAAGCACAGCGTCGGTCACGTCTTCAACGTTTGAGAGGAACCACACTGTCAGGCCTGGATTCGGCAGTTCCTCGGCTTTGCTGTATGCCCAGAATCCGTCGGTGAGGTAGTCGTGCTCCACGGTGGCGTGTTTCTGCACGTAGCTCAAGCCGCAGTGATGGTTAGTGAGGATAAGGCCTTCCGGAGATATCAGTTCGCCAGTGCAGCCTCCGCCAAACTGCACGATGGCGTCTTTCAGACTCGGCTGGTTGAGGTTGAAAATCTGTTCGGCAGTGAGCTTGCATCCAAGCTGCTGCATCTCGGCAAGACTCTTGTCGCTGAGGCTGTAAGGCAGCCACATTCCTTCGTCGGCTTTGGCACATAAAACACTGATAATCAGTGCCATAGATAAAAACAATCTCTTCATTGTATTACTCGTTTTAAATTTTTAAAATTAACTATTCTTAAATATACGGTTGATATGCTGGTTTCTTGTTGCCTCCTGCATCTCATTGATTTTCCTGACACCGACTTTCCAAAGTTTGATGTCGAAATAGATAAAGGCGACTAACAAAATCGTTCCGATGAATGGTATGCCTTCGCTCAAAGAGCTTGTAAGCATGAGGATGTAGTCGAACACTCCGTGTGCCAGCATCGGGATTATCAAGCTGTAAATCAGATACTTACTTCTGTTTTGAGGATCAAATTTCGCCAAAGCGAGATAATAACCCATCAGGACGCCGAAGAGGAAATGACCCGGCACTGAAAGAAGGGCTCTTGTGAGGCCGATGCCTATCGAACCGAAGAACGAGCCGGCTCCGAAGACGTACATAATGTTCTCGATGCAGGCGAATCCAAGGCTGATGAAGCAGGCGTAGACGATGCCGTCGAAGAACTCGTTGAAGTTTCTGTTACGCCAGATGATAAGCATAAACATCGACCATTTGCAGAATTCTTCGGGGATTCCCGCCTCCCAAAACGCGCTGTAAAACACCATTTGGCCTGTCCATATCGAGTTGATGATGCCGACAACGATGATGTCCATCGGGATGGCAAAAATGCCGAAGATAAAAGCCTTGACAAGCATTCCAAGAGGCTCTTTCTCGTATTTATCCTTTTTGTAGATGTATCGCATCAGCCAGATGACCGGAGCCACCGCGAGCGCCAAAACGATAATGTCAAAAATGATTCCCATAATATTTAATTTTGTTAGTACTTTACTTTGTTATCGTCATTTCGACCGACCGTAGGGAGTGGAGAAATCACCGCCATTTGAATTATTAGAAATTCCTGAAAAACACGATGCCGGTGATTTATTCACTAAAGGTGAATGCTTTCACAAGCTCAGGTCTCGGTTCCGCTATCGCTTCACTCGAAATGACGTGAGTGGTTCGGCAATCCACTTTCCGTTTTTAAAACACATTGTCTCTTTATATCCAACATTTTTAAGTGCCTCTTCCGCTTCTTTGAAATAATATGTCAGCTCTTCTGAAAGATGTGCGTCGGAGCTGATAACCACAGGTATATTGAGCTCTTTCATGCGAGGCAGCAGCCATTCCGAAGGGTAAAAGCCGTTGTAACGCTGCTTGTAGAGCCCTCTCGTGTTGATTTCCACTATCAGATCGTGCTGTTTGATGAGGTCGAGTGTCTCAAGCACCATGTCGCGGTACCATTTCTCCTCCTCATGGAAATAACGGCCGCGCGCATTCATCTTCACCTTGTCGAAATGCCCTATGATGTCGAATCTCTCGGTCTCAATCATCTCGTTTTCCTGGTCGAAATAGGCACGGACACCTTTTTTTATGTCGCCGCCGAAGTATTTTTTCAGTCCTTCGTCGTAAGGCTCGATGCTCTTCCCGTCGATAAACCACAGAGTGTCAGGGCTTTTGCCCACGAGATGCACCGACCCGATGAGGTAATCGAGATTGTATTGCGCTTTTATCTTGTCAAAATCGATGACGATGCCCGGGATGAACTCCATCTCCATTGAGGATAAGATGTCTATCTTACCTAAATATTTGGTTTTCAACTCATTAAGATGTCCGACATATTCGTCGTTCTTATCCATCGGAATTGAAACGCGGCTCTCGAACGGCACGCTGGAATGGTCGGAGAAACCCAGGGTGTGCATGCCCTGCCTGATGGCTTCATTAACGGTGTCCTCCATCGGTGACTTGCCGTCTGAAAAAGTGCTATGTGTATGTAAATTAAAGTGTTGCATCGTCTTCTGTTGCCTCAATAATCTTATAAACCTTGTCGCCTCTGCGCACAATGTCGTGTGCCGGAATAGAACACAATTCGCCCTTAACTGTCTGATTTACAGGCAGTAAGTCGACTCTTATCTCCTTGATTGTATCTTCATAAACGCCTGTAGTAGGCCCGATAATCATGATGTCGTCGCCCACGTTGAGGTCGTGCGTCTCCATGCGTATCTCCGCCACGTTGATTTTCGCGAAGAAATTGGTTATCGTGCCAATGAAAAGCTTGGTCTTGGTGGCTTGTGAGCCGTATTTCTTGGTCCACTCACCCATCTTGCGTCCGAGATAGTAGCCATCCCAGAAGTCGCGGTTGTAGACGCTCCGCAGACGCTCGGTCCATTTCTCTATCTTCTCCTGTGTGAATGTGCCGGCGTTTATGGCATCGACAGCCTCACGATAGACGCTCACCGTGAGCTTGGTGTATTCTGGCGAGCGGCCTCGGCCTTCTATTTTAAGCACCTTCACCCCTGCCGCCAGCACTTTATCCAAAAATGGCAGCGTGCACAGGTCTTTCGGCGACATAATATATTCATTTTCAATG
>CADAFC010000051.1:12876-16233 GCA_902787095.1 uncultured Bacteroidia bacterium | reverse complement strand
CTTCTTATCATCACATTCCTCATCAACCAACCTATAGCAAAAATGGTGCGCGACATTATCATGATTGTGATAAGCGTCTGGTTTGCCATTTACTCCTTAAATCCGCACCGCAATGCAAAGAAACTGCCTAAAGCGCTAAAGATAAAGGAGCAAGCTGAGGAAGCGCCTGCTCCTACAAAATACAGGCTCACAGAGAAATACTGCAAGGAGACTCAGGAGAAGCTCATTGATATTGTCCGCAGCAAGAAGCTGTATCTTGAGGAACACATCACCATGAACGACCTCATTGACATCATGCACACCAACAAAAATTATCTCAGTGAAGTCATAGCCAGAAGCGAATATCAGTCGTTTTATAAGCTTATAAACACCCTCCGAATCGAACATGCATGTGAGATGCTGCAAAAAGATTCATCGCTAAAACTCGAACAGGTGGCTATAGAGTCAGGATTCACATCAGGGAGCTCTTTCTCACAGATTTTCAAGCGTATTATGAATATTACACCGAAAGAATATATCGGCACAATACACGCAGAATAAAATTTTACACGCAGAATAAAGGCATATACACCCAGCCTAAAATTCTTTACATCCAGATTAAAACATTTTACATTTAGATTAAAGCGTTTTACACGCAAAATAAAGTGTATGTCGTATAGTTGCAATATTTTTGCAGCCGATAAATTTTGTTTATGATAGACAACATAATGAAAACGGCAACACATTTTTTAGCGAGGAGACTCGTTATGACTCTCCTCGCTTTGCTCTGCACAACAGTTACGTCGTGGGCTCAATTAAATGGTGAAGGAACCAAAGATTCCCCATACCTTATTAATGACGAGGATGATTGGACAACATTCACCTCTAATATTAATAGCGGTGTTGATGCCACGGCGTACTACAAATTAACACGCGACATCACATTAGGTAACGATATCAACCCTATCACAACAGTGGTTGGCGACGTCAAAAACAAGCCTTTCAGCGGCACTTTCGACGGTGACTACCATACAATACACATCAACATGTACCGTGAGACAGCGTACGCCGCACTATTCGGCGTAACTGTCGGTGCTACAATCAAAAACCTTAAAGTTGACGGCACAATTAACACAAGCAACAAATTCGCTGGCGCATTTTTGGCATACAACAACGGATCAACAACAAAAATCACCAACTGCATCAGCAGCGTACATATCATCTGCGATAACATTGTAACCGTTGACCCGAACAAACCATACGACTGCACTCACGGCGGATTTGCCGGACAAAACGAATCTGGTAGCTTGAGATTTGAAAACTGCATTTTTGACGGCAGCATCACCGATTCGAAAAAGGTGAAAACAGCAAACAAATGCACCGGATTTGTCGGATGGGTCAACAACCAAGTATATTACACAAACTGTACAATGGCAGGCGTCATTGATGTTAAGCCTAACGACGAAAGTCTCAATAACAGCATTGCGACCTTCCATAGACTGGCAAAAACTGCAAAAGCCAATTTCGAAGGTGATTCATATTATGTCATCGATTACACATACTCGGGATTGCCAGTCCAAGGCGTGCCTGCATTGACAGAAGCTCCTAAAAACACCATTTCAAGAGTCTATATCGAAGACAGATGCAACTATTACGTGCCTGGTGCGGAAATCAGCAACGATAAGGTGACATATTACGGCTGGACACTCACACAAGGCACCGACTACCTTATTAATATAGTAAGCACCAGCGCAGATAACAAAATGGTGTACAAAGGCATCAACGAATACGGTGGTTCATTCTCAAAGGACGTTGACCCCACTTACCAACTCAACGTTACCACATGGGATGCATCAGCAAAGACCGGATGGCATGCCATCTCCTCCCCTGTCGACCATCAGACTTTTGCCACTACAAACCATCTGACATTGGCTGAAAAACATAACATCTACCGTTATGACGAGTCAAAACGCCAGTGGCAGGAATATAGAAATGAGGCCAACATCTTCAATGAGTTTGAAAACAGCCGCGGATATATCTATCGTACAGATGATAACGGCGGTAACATCGGTTTCAACGGCACTGTAAACACAGGCAACGTTGACTGTAAACTCTCATACACAGAGAAATCTGACAATCTTGCAGGTTTCAACCTCATCGGCAACCCATATATGCATAATATCTACAAGAGCGTGGCGATTCCTAACGAGAAACTCTCCGACGGATACTGCATACTGACAGTAGAAGGCACATGGGAATATAAGACCGACGACATAGCCATTCCAGCTGGAACAGCTATCATGGTTCAGGCCAACGAACAGACTATAGGCGACTATATAATCACTTTGACGGACACCGACAAGGCTCCTGCATCAAAAGACAGCAACAACGAGATCTGGTTCACCGTCAAGAACAACGAATACAGTGATGTGGCACATGTCGAGTTCAAGAAAGGCAACGGTTTCAACAAAATGCCTCATTATAACGATGTCGCCCCTATGCTGTACATCAATAAAGAAGGAAAAAGTTTCGCTTCAGCAAACATGAACGATGACGTAAAACTCATCAACCTCAGTTTAGAAGTAAAGCAAATGAGCAGATACACATTGAGTTTTAAGGCCAACGGTAATTTCAACTATCTCCACCTCATCGACAGAATGACAGGCAATGACATCGACATGCTTATCGAAGATGAGTACTCATTTGTCAGCTCAAGCAGCGACAATGCAGATCGTTTCATCGTGAAACTGAGCAACGACGTCACTTCGACAAGCTCAATGAGCGATAGTTTCGCATGGCAGAACGGCAGCGAGATTGTCGTCGACGGACAAGGACAGCTTCAGATTTTCGATGTCACCGGCAGAATGCTCTCAACGATGACCATCAACGGACAGCAGTCAATCGACGCATTGTCGACGGGTATTTATGTCTTCAGAATGATTGGAGAAACAATTAAAACACAAAAGATTATCGTAAAATAATAAGAAATAAAAATGAAGAAGTTTATATTAACCATTATCACTATCATATCTTTTATATTCTGCGCAAATGCACAGAGCGACGGTTTCTTTGGTGGCTGGGGTGAAGGAAGTGGCGACAGAGCCACAGGAATGACTGTACCTTCAGCCATCGGGATGCCATCAAGCGAAATCGGAAGCACCAACAACGAGAATGTTCCGCTCAACAACGGACTTATCATCCTCTGTGTTCTCGGTGCAGCCTATGCAACAGCAAAATCAAGAAAAGTTAACCAGTTATATATTAAGTTGCCAGGGATGTTATATGGATTGACATCCCTTTTCTCAGAAAAAGTTAACCAGTTATATATTAAGTTGCCAGGGATGTTATATGGATTGACATCCCTTTTCTCAGAAAAAA
>CADAFC010000051.1:0-12844 GCA_902787095.1 uncultured Bacteroidia bacterium | reverse complement strand
CCAGGGATGTTATATGGATTGACATCCCTTTTCTCAGAAAAAAGTTAACCAGTTATATATTAAGTTGCCAGGGATGTTATATGGATTGACATCCCTTTTTTTATTAAAAATCACTGGGATATCAGTTTTTTTCGTATCTTTGCAGCCTGAAAGATTTTAGAGCAAATTTCTATCAATATTATTGAAAATCAATTTATTACAATGAGTCAAAATATTTCAAAACTCAGAAACATCGGTATCGCCGCGCATATCGATGCTGGAAAAACGACTGTCTCGGAGCGTATATTGTTCTTCACTGGCGTGAACCGCAAACTCGGTGAGACCCACGACGGTCAGGCCACTATGGACTTCATGAAGCAGGAGCAGGAACGCGGTATCACCATCGCTTCCGCTGCTATCACGGCACATTGGAACGACTATCAGATCAACCTGATTGACACTCCCGGTCACGTCGACTTCACCGTTGAGGTGGAGCGTTCGTTGCGTGTCATCGACGGCATGGTGGCGGTGTTCTGCGCTGTCGGCGGCGTACAGCCACAAAGCGAGACGGTGTGGAACCAGGCCGACAAATACCGTGTGCCTCGTATCGCATTTGTGAACAAGATGGACCGTACCGGTGCCGACTTCAACGAGGTCGTCAACCAGATGAACAAATACCTCGGTGCCAACGCGGTGCCGCTGCATCTGCCGATAGGCGTGGAAAACACCTTCGAGGGCATGATAGACCTCGTGAACATGAACTCGGTGATTTTCAAGGAGAAGGAACGTATCGTGGGTCCTATCCCAGCCGAGATGATGGAACAGGCACAGGCCGCACGTCAGAACCTCATAGAACATGTGGCGGACTTCGACGATGACATTGCCGAGCTCTACCTTGCCGAGGAAGAGATACCGCTTGATTTGCTGAAATCAGCCATCCGCAAGGCTACCATCAAACTGATGATGGTGCCGGTGTTGTGTGGCTCGGCATATAAAAACAAAGGCATACAGCTGCTGCTCGACGCCATCGTCGACTACCTCCCCTCACCGAAGGACCTCGGCGCCATCATCGCGCACGACCCATACGACGAGGAGAAGACATGCCAGCGCAACCCTGTCGAGAGCGAGCCGTTAGCAGCCTTGGCATTCAAACTCATCAACGACCCGTATGTGGGCCAACAGACATTCATCAGAGTGTTCAGCGGCAAGCTCACCAACGGAATGAGTGTGTACAACACCAACAAAGGCAAGAGCGAGCGCATCGGACGTATCTTCAGAATAAAGGCAAAGGAACGCGAGGAGATACAGGAAGCCAGCGCAGGCGAGATAGTCGCATTGGTTGGCATGAAGATAACAAGGACTGGCGATACGTTATGTGACGAGAACGCCCCGCTCCTGCTTGAGAACATCCATATCCCGCCAGCGGTCATCGAGATGAAGGTGAACCTCGAAGACAAGAAAAACCGCAACAAACTCGGCGAGGCGTTGGCAAAACTCTGCAACGAAGACCCTTCGTTCCGCGCACATTTCGACGAGGAGACCGAAGAGACCATCATTGCAGGCATGGGCGAGCTGCATCTCGAGATCTTAGTCGACAGATTGAAAGACGAGTTCAAGGTGCCGGTGACAGTGGGCGCACCGTCGGTGTCGTTCCGTGAGACCATCACTTCAGCATTCGAGTGCAACTATAGATTTGTGAAGCAGACAGGCGGCAAGGGACAGTTTGCGCATACCGTCATACGCTTCGAGCCTAACCCTGGCAAGGGATTCGAGTTTATGGACATCACCAAGGGCGGCGTCATCCCGAAGGAGTTCATCCCATCGGTGGAAAAAGGCTTGCAGGCTGCTATGAACAAAGGCCCATTCGCAGGTTATCCTGTCGTAGACGTGAAATGCGTGCTCGTGGACGGCAGCTCCCACCCTGTCGACTCATCCGACATGGCGTTCCAGCTCTGCGCCCAGATGTGCTTCAAACAGGCGTTCATGAAGGCTAACCCAGTGTTGCTCGAGCCAATGATGAAGGTCGAGGTGAACACCCCAGACGACTATATCGGCAACGTGACAGGCGACCTCAACAAGCGCCGTGGACGTATCGAGGCTATGCGCCGTTTCCGTAAGGGCTCTCAGAAACTCGACGCCTTCGTGCCGCTGATGGAGATGTTCGGCTACGCCACAGCATTGCGCAACCTCTCATCAGGCCGCGCCAACTACTCGATGGAGTTTAACAACTACGCCCCGATGCCGAAAGACAAACAGGAGGAGATAGTGAAGGAAAGGAACGAGAAATAAAATTAAAAGAAATCCGATGTTAACAAACACCGGATTTCTTTTTCTATATTATTTCCATATCTTATCTCAGTCGGTCAATCGATTTCAAAAGCTCGATGTCTTTTTTGATGCCGCGGATGGCGAGGATATCAAGGATGAGGCTTACAAGTGGCATGGCCATGCCGACGAAATACGCCACGTCAAGCTGGTACTCGTCGCCTTCGACAGCAGCGATGACCTTTGTCAAATCATTTTCATAGTAAAGAAACACCAATCCGATGAAAATGACAGTCAGAAGCATATCGATACGGCACAGACGAACCTGGAGCTCACGTTTTTTATAAAGGAAGATGGTGACTAACGGCACTAATGTCATCAAAACGGTCAAAACAACCAAAGGCCACGTGTAAGTCGTTGACAATGATAATGTCTCAATTGGGTTTTGTATTCCAAAGATAGTAAATCTCATCACGTTGCCGCCGGCGTTGAACGAAACCAAAGGCATAAAAAACAACAAGGCGCTGATTATCGCCGATAAAAGCATGTAAACTGTCTGTCTTCTTTGAATCATATCGCTAAAATTTTTTTGCAAAAATAGCATTTTTTTTGTTGCGGCTTGAATTTTTTTGTTATTTTTGCAACGTCAAAATGAACTATAACCATTTGTTATTGTTCCCAAAAAATCCCTTAAATTTTCAATCTAAAAGGACAAATTTAACTTTATGTACGATATTTTTGAATTGAATGACAAATCCTTAGTCGAGCTCAAAGAGATAGGATTAAAGCTTGGATTGGAGGATGTCAACATGCCAAAGGAAAATCTTGTTTATAGCATCATCAATAAGCAGAATTCTTCGGATACGCCTGCTGTTGCTGCAAAACCCAAAGGCAGACCGGGAAGACCGAGAAAGGTCACTGCACCTGAAGCTCCTGTAGTGGAAGTGAAGACAGAGGAGATTGAGAAGCCAGTTGAAACAGCAGCACCAGAGCCATCTCCAGAGGCCTCGGCTGAAGCCCCGAAACGCGGCCGCCGCCCGAGAATAGGCAAACGCCCCGACGTGGTGAAAACGACATTTGATAACAATGGCGAAGAAAACAAGACTTTCCATGTGTCATACCCCAAGCCGAAACCGAGACCGGCTGTAGTGGACGTGGCAAACGAGATATTGAACGAGAACAACGAGGAAGAGCCTGATAATGAAGTGGTTGCGCCTGTCGTTGAAGAGCAGGTCCCGATGTTTGAGGAGCCACAGGCTGTCTACGAGACGAAGCAGCCGAAACACCAGTATGAAGAGCAGCCTGCACAGAACATGCAGTATCAGCAGCAAAACCAGCAGCCACAGATGCCTCCGAAACGTGACGAGCTCATCTCGGAGTTCGATGGTGTGGTGCAAGCGGAAGGCGTGCTTGAGATAATGCCCGACGGATACGGATTCCTGCGTTCAGCCGACTATAACTACCTCAACTCTCCTGACGACATCTACGTGTCACAGTCGCAGATCAAGCTGTTCGGCCTGAAGACAGGCGACACCATCCTCGGAATGATACGTCCGCCAAAGAACGGTGAGAAATACTTCCCGTTGGTGAAGGTCGACAAAATCAACGGACGCAACCCGGAAGAAGTAAGAGACCGTATCCCATTCGACTTCCTCACCCCATTGTTCCCGGATGAGAAATTCAAGCTCACAGGACATCAGGGAGGCACGGTATCCACAAGAATCATGGACCTCTTCGCCCCTATCGGCAAAGGTCAGCGTGGATTGATTGTAGCTCAGCCTAAGACAGGTAAGACAGTGTTGCTGAAGGAAGTGGCCAACGCCATCGCGGCCAACCACCCGGAGGTATACCTTATTATATTATTGATAGACGAACGTCCTGAAGAGGTCACCGATATGGCACGCAGCGTGAAAGCTGAAGTCATCTCCTCGACATTCGACGAGCCTGCCGAGAAACACGTGAAGATTGCAAACATCGTGCTTGAGAAGGCGAAACGATTGACAGAATGCGGTCACGACGTGGTGATATTGCTTGACTCCATCACACGTCTGGCAAGAGCATATAACACCGTGTCACCAGCATCAGGCAAAGTGCTTTCAGGTGGTGTTGAAGCTAATGCATTACAAAAGCCGAAACGTTTCTTCGGTGCGGCACGTAACATAGAAGGCGGCGGCTCACTTACAATTTTGGCTACAGCCTTGATCGACACAGGCTCAAAGATGGACGAAGTCATCTTCGAGGAATTCAAGGGTACCGGTAACATGGAGTTACAGCTCGACCGTCGTCTGTCGAACAAGCGCATCTACCCTGCCATCGACATTGTGGCATCAGGCACACGCCGTGACGACCTGCTGGTCGACGAACGCACTTTGGCACGTGTATGGGCTCTGCGTAACCATTTTGCTGACATGACCCCAGTGGAGGCTATGGAGTTTCTGAAAGACAGAATCTCCAAGACCATATCAAACGAAGAGTTCTTGGCTACAATCGACAAATAAGACAACGTGAATCTATGAAAAGATTAGTCATATCGTTTTTTACAATGTTGTTACTACTAACATCATGTAACAGCAAAAAAAGCGATTTTGAAAAATTTTTCATAGATAAAACGCTGAGAATCAATCTGATACATTCAGGCGACGACACCGAGGAGTCGTTTAAGGCGAAATACCTTTACGACGACGGTCCATGGTACGGTCGCACGAGGCATCTGCTCAATCCATATCATCTTGGCGATTATTACTATGAGCTGAGGGATGTTGAGAGTGATGAGGTGATTTATTCCGACGGCGTAAGCACTTATTTCAGCCAATGGCAGAAGACATTGGAGGCTAAGATCGTCAAAAAATCGTTCAATGAGTCGATACGCATACCTTATCCTGCAAAAGACGCGCGTTTGACGATGTATCGAATTGATTCTCTTGATGTTATGCATCAAGTGTGGGAATATGTCATTGACAAGAGAGCCAAAATTATGATAGAGCCGCCCACATACCATAACAACCGCATAGTACGTTTGCTTGACAGTGGCGATCCGAAGAAGAAAGTAGACATCGTGATTCTCGGCGACGGCTACGCCGCCGCCGAGACACAGGCTTTTGACGCTGATGCGGCACATTTCTACAAGAGTCTGTTCCAATATGAGCCATATAAAAGCAGAAAATCGGATTTTAACATACATGCGATACAGCTTGCTGGCAATAACGGAGACAACCAGTTGAAGACCAGCGACGGCATCTTCGGCCACGACCGTTATGTGCTGACACCTGACGAATGGCCGTTCAGAGAGCTGTCGACACAATCGCCATACGACTATGTGGTGATTCTGGTGAACACCGACAAAAACTGCGGTGGGAGCCTGTACAACACCTATATCACCACCGCGATACATTCACAGCCTGACGATTATGTGATAAATCACGAGATGGGTCATCATATTGCCGGTGTCGCCGACGAATATTACCTCGGTGATGACGCCTGCCCCATCGACTCCGTCCAGCTTTCTCATGACTACGAGGAGATTATTAATAAAGTTCTGGATTTATATACGAAGTGATATGTTGAACGATACCATCAAAAAATCAAGGATGTATGCCTGCTTGACGCAGGACGAGATGGCGGATCTTCTTAACATTTCCAAAGCAAAATATTCCAGGATGGAGAATGGTGTGGCAAAAATCGGACGTCATGAGGTGATAAAAATCGCCAAGATTTTGAAACTTGATGTAAACCAAATACTTACCTATTGGATGGCCGACCAGATTCATGAGCTCGTCCGTCATGACAAAGAATTAGTGAAAGATGCGTTGAAAGTACTCGAAGAACATATCGATGACTATGACACATGCGTTATAATGCCATATAAATCAGATAGTTACAGCAGCAATAGCGAGCGCGTAATGCATAAAGTTTATAAATAATTTTGAAAAAGATTTTTAAAAGAGTTATTTTTTAATATATTTGCAATCTGATCAGTTTCTAAAATTATGACTGTTTACCTCTTTCTTAAGCTATTAGGTTGTCTCGCCCTTCTGATGTATGGAATGAAGATGATGAGCGAGAGCTTGCAGAAACTCAGCGGTGGCCATCTCCGCGCCATCATGGGAACCATGACCAAGAACAGATTCACAGGATTACTTACTGGTGCTTTCGTCACCGCTTCGGTACAATCGTCAACGGCGACGACCGTTATGACGGTGAGTTTCGTTAATGCGGGACTCCTGACATTGGCTCAAGCCATCTCGGTGATCATGGGTGCCAACGTCGGAACCACAGTGACAGCATGGATCATGTCGGTGTTCGGCTTCCAAATCAACATGAGCAGCGTGGTGTTTCCTCTGTTCGCGTTGGCGATGCTGATGATTTTCCAAAAGAAACCAGGCACGAAGTCGTTCGGCGAGTTCATCTTCGGATTCTCCTTCATGTTCCTCGGCCTCGCCACTTTACGTGAAAACGCCATCGAGATGGACCTTCCAAACAACCCGGGAGTGGTCGATTTCTTTGCAAGGACCGGACAATGGGGCTTTTTGACCACCTTATTATATCTCTTAGTGGGCAGCATACTGACCATGTGCGTGCAGTCGTCAGCAGCAATTATGGCCATCACCTTGATATTATGCTCCAGCGGCGTGCTCCCTATTTATCAAGGCATCGCACTCGTCATGGGTGAAAATATCGGTACCACGGTGACATCAAACATTGCGGCACTCAATGCCTCGACCAACGCCCGAAGAGCGGCTCTGGCACACATGGTCTTCAACGTGTTCGGTGTGATTTGGGTGCTGATAGTGTTCAAACCATTCATCAATTTAGTGTGCCGAATCGTTGGCTTCGACCCCGACTTCGTTCCTCAGACAGAAGAAGACATAGCCAATGCACAGGTGAAGGTGACATACGCTCTTTCAGCGTTCCACACAGGATTCAACGTATGTAACGTGCTGATTTTGATATGGTTCATCACACCTATCGAGAAGCTGGTGTGCCACATCATAAAGCAGAAGGAAGAAGACGAGGAAGGCAAACTGGAGTTCATATCCGGAGGCCTGCTCTCAACAGCTGAGTTGTCGGTCTATGAGGCACAGAAGGAAATCAGCCTGTTCTCTCAAAGGACCAACAAGATGTTCAACTTCATCCCCACCCTGCTGTTCGACACCAAGAATGACGAAGATTTCAGTAAGCTCTACGCGAGAATTGAGAAATACGAGCAGATCTCAGACCACATGGAGATTGAGATCGCAAATTATCTGAACAAGGTGACTGAGGGTCGTCTGAGTCCTGAGACCAAGACCACTATTCGCTATATGCTTCGTGAGGTCGGCGAGCTTGAGAGTATCGGTGACAGCTGCTACAACCTTGCACGCACCATCAACCAGAAGCACACGAAACACGAGCACTTCACCGATGATCAGAAGGTTCATATCCGCCACATGTACGAGCTCTGTGACAAGGCTCTCGAACACATGCAGAAGGTACTCGACGACGACGAAGGCCTTGTCGACATCAACGAGTCGCTGAACATCGAGAATGAAATAAACAACTACCGCTCACAGCTCAAGGAGTCGAACATCAACGACATCAACGAACACATGTACAACTACCAGGCTGGAATCCAATACATGGACATCATCACTGAATGTGAGAAACTGGGCGACTACGTGATAAACGTGGTTGAGGCCCACGCCCATAAAAAGTTGACAGCATAAAAAAAAACGGTCGGTAAAACCGACCGTTTTTTTTATTCTTCTGTGGCATCCTGCCCCATCGTGACAAACACCTTGCCGACGCCTCTTTGTTCAACGCGACACGGCTCACCGGTGATTTCTGTGATGTAACTTGCAAGTCCGTCACCGAAGTCTCTCGCATATTGGGCGACCATTGTGGTCTTGCCTGTTCTTCTGTTCTTTTTCTCTTTGTACAACGGGATGTGCACCTGCGAGAACTTGAGTTTGTTGGCCGATGCCTGGTCTGTTGAGAAGCCTGTGCCTTCAACCACCTCCGACTCTATGTAGTCGTTGATGAGCAGTGAGAGCTTGTCGCCGTCGAACACAGTGTTGAAACTGGTGCTGCATGACTGGAATCTGTCGCATATCACCACAATCTCGCGACCATTGCGTGCCATGACAGCAAACTTCTCATTGATCTGACTGAGGAAGTTGTCCTGGATATTCTGTATAGCCTCTTTCAGCTGGTTCACCATCTGGGCATCGCCGTAAACGGCTGTTCCGCGTGCCACGTTGGAGAACAACGATTTGTTGGTGGCAGCATCGTACACACCGATGTTGAACTCCACAAACTGCTTGCCGGCCTCATCTTTCACACGGTAGTCGAACTCGATACGCATGTCGGCATTCACCGTCGATGATAAAAGATCCTTCATCGAAGCGGCTTTCTCGTTACCGTATTCCTCGGCAGCGTCGTACATCTTAGAGTTCTTGAAGTCGTTGAGCTCCTGACGGAGGTTGTTGATTTCGTAGCCGTTTTTGCTCATGAAGCCTTCAAAAGCGGCAATCATGTCGCGCAGGTTGTCGTCGGAAAGTGCCAAATCATAGTCGACGTTACCGTTTTTATCGACATAGCCCTCGTTTTTGCACCAGTCGTCGGATGGGAAGATAATCATCTTCGGCTTTGCAATGCCTTGAAAATCAGCGGCAAAACCTTTGATAATGTTGTGGTCGACGAGATATTTCTTAAGGTCGTCGTAGCTAACCTGGACCTTGAGTCCCACCTGATAGTAGCCTTTTCCGAGGTCAACCACGTCTTTGCTTTCAGGCTTCAAGGTGCTGCGGTTGGCAATGAAATTGAGATACATTCCGCTTGGAGCGAAGAACTCATCGAAGAATGCCTCGTCCTCCGGTTTCGGCTCAGGCTGTCCATACAATGACGGGATGCTCTCTGCGCCTGACGTGCCTGGGATAGTCTTGAAGATACAAGCATGGATGGCGTTGATCTGGGCTCTTATGACTGCACCGTCGACCTTTTTGCCAGTACCTGTCACGAAGAAATACTTCGTTCCTGTAGTACCCACAGCGATTACATGTGCGTCATAGTTTTGCGGATTATCAAATATCTCCGCACGTTGTCTTCTTTGCGCAAAGCCGTCAAGCGACAACAAAGCGAAAAGCGATACAAACAATAATAAAACGATTTTTTTCATATTTTTAAATTTTAAATCATTAAATCTTTGAATTACAGAACCAATCTGACTCCACCGCCTATGCCAAGTCCATTGGAATGACCGTAGCAGCAGTCTTTGAAGTAGTTGTTCATGATGTTATACTTGTCACCACCTGTCAAAAGTATCGAGTAGTTCGCCTGAACGAAAACTTGTACAGGATATATCAAGTTGAGTGTCAATCGGATACCTGGGTCAAGATAATAAGCGTTCGATGTCTTCTTGAGGTCACTCTCACTCTTGATGGTATAGTCTTCCATAGCTGCCAACGCCTTTAGTGTAGTCTCATCCAACTCAACGGTAGTGCTGGCGCTGACTATGTCAATACCGCCTCTCAGGAAAGGCTGAATCTCGACAAACTGTTTGATTTTTATGCCAAACATGTAACCGATATATACATTCGTATACGATGCGCCATTATTAAACAATGGCTGACCCTGCGGGTCTAATGCCATTCCGTATTTTCCGAACTCTTTCTGACCTTTGTATAAGTTGTCACCGCTAAATCTGTCCAATCCGAGACCCAGCATGACATAATGGCTGAATCCGCGTTTCTGGATGTACGCGAGGTAGTCGAGACCGATGTCAATCATCGAGAACGAGCCGAAGGTATGGTTTTCGGTCGGTGCCAAATTGCTTCCGTTGTAGTTGTAATTGAAACTGATGCCCAGTCCGAGGTCATTTCTCTGCTTTAGAATCTCGGTACCAGTGAGTGTGGCGGTGCCTGAGATCCTATAGAAATAGGTGGAGTCGGCTGTCCCGTCGGCCACTCTCCTATTGTCGGCGACCTCAGTGGCACGAACATAACCTTTGCGTTTGAACTCCAGACGGTCTTTGCTTCTGTTGTACACCTGGCCGTAGATGCCATAACGCTGTCCGTTGCGCACGCCTTCCTTGGTTCCGATCTTTGCCGTGATAAAAGGTTTTATCGTCTCGCAGTCAATTGTAACCTGCCAAGCTGGAATCTGGTCTTCGAGCTTCTGTATTATCTGGTCTTTGGCGTTGTTAATGACGTTGCTTAATTCCTTGCCACTTGTGCTGACTCCAGCTGTGCCCACCAGTTCCATCCTAACCTTGAGCTCTTCAAATGCCCTTTTCTTGGCATCTGCTGTTGAAGCGCTGTCGTGTTCGTAAATCCACATGTTGTTGAGGACATTCGCGACAAGTTCTTTTGCGTTGGCGATTTTATAAACCATGGCACCCACATTGCCTCTCCAAGTCACTATAGTGTATACTCTACCATTCTTGTCCTGGGCTTTTGTCTCTACTCTCTCAGGGTTTTTCAGGTCAAAAACTATGATGTAGCTGTTGGCGATGAGTTTATCACCATTTTCACCCATGGTGTTGACTTGGGTGGCCTTCGACTCGATGTAATCCTTGTCGTTGGCATTCCACTGTCCACGTGCGTTGATGATGTCGCGGGTGAAACGGCCTTGTGCGTCGGGGCTCAAGATATAATTGAGGATTTCCTTGCCCACATTGTTATTGTTGAGTTGTGCCAGGACATCCGAGGCGGTCGCCTCATCAGGTGTGTAGCTCCAGGCCGAGACAGAGCCCTCGGCCAGCTGACGGCTTTGTCTCACCTGAACAGTCTTGGTGTTTATATTGTTCACATCGAATTTGCTGCCAAAGCTGAAACCATTGACAGTGCTGTACACGGTATTATCATACTGATCGTTGTATTTTGTAACGATGACAGAGATGCTGTTACGGTCGTACGACACGAATTCCTCGGTCGACTCGACGATTCTCTGTGCGAAGGCCGGCAACGCCATCGTCACAACAAATGCCATTAATAAAAGTTTTCTTTTCATAATATGTAATTTTTATTTTCCTGTCAAATCATGATATCTGCGGCGTGCCGTCACGTATGAAATCTCACGGTCGGTGATGGCGTTCTGAGCCTGAAGCAGCAAGGCGTTAGCCTCCAAAACGTCAGTGATGGTGTTCATTCCAGCACGATAGTTGACCTCCGCGATATGGTAGTTCTCCTGCGCCATGTTGAGCGATGCCTTGTCGGATTCGAGCAAAGCCTCAGCCTCAACCATCTGGTTATAAGCCTGTTTCTCCTGCAGCGACATCTTCTCTGTCAGATCCTGCTGCATGATCTCATATTCCTCAATCTTCAGGTTATGCTCCTTGATTTTGTGTGACGTCTCCCACCATTGTGTGATAGGCACCGACACCTTTGCGAAGAATATTCCGTTGCCTTTGTAGAAACGCTGAATCATGTTGCCGTAAGTGAGCATCGCGCCGACGCCGATCTCTGGAAGAGCCTCGCCTCTTGCCAACCTCTTATAATACATCTCCGCATCAATCTGAAGCTGAAGGAGTTGTATCTCAGGACGGATGAAGTCTGTGTTTTCAACAAACATATCAGTTTTTTGGAGGTCGTTGTCAAGATTCAGACCGTCTTCAGGATAATCTATGCCTATCTCCTGGCACAGCAGCTGTGATGCGAGAGCGATGCCGTTGTTGAGCTGTAGCTGCATAGCTTTCAACTCGTTGCGTTTCAAAGCCACACGCAGCTGGTCGTTTTTAGTCACGAGACCTGCTCTCAAAGCCACGTCAACGGTGTGGTCGAGCGAGTCAATCAGTGCTAGCGCGGTCTCCAAAGTCTCGACTTTAGCCTGCAGTCCGAGCACGAGATAATATGTCGACTCGATGCTTTCAAGCACGTCGCGTTCTGTCACCTCGGCTTGCAGCTCCGCCGCCTCGATGCCCAGCTTCGCCAGCTTGTTGCCGTTGACGATACGTCCACCAGCATAGATAGGCTGTATCAAGGTGCCGTTCACTCCCTGACCTTTCTTCATAAAGGCTATCTCAGACGGGATCGGGATGCCTGCGGTCTGCAAGTCCTCGATTATCGCCTTCAGAATCTGGCCGAACTCATCAGTGCTGAACTCGTTGACGCCGTATTGGATAAGCGGATTGATAGCATAATAGCCAAGGTAGTTTGCCGTAACCTGTGGGAAATACTTCGTAAACACCTGTTTCTTGACCTGTTGTGCCTGCTCAATCTTCAGCTTGCTGGTCTTAAACTGGGCGTTGTTTTCTCTCGCCAAAGCGAAACATGAGTCAAGTGTCAAAACATCAGTGTTTTGTGCGCTCAAGCCGAATGTCATCACTGCGAAAAATGCTATCAGTGTTGCTTTTTTCATATTTCTTCTCATGTTGCGTCTGTCGCGTTTGTCAAGGTTTTTCAAGAATCTCATATTGAGTCTGTGCCAGAATTTCTTATCGCTTTCGCCAGCGTCGAAGGCAAGGCAGTATGCCACCGGAAGCACCGTCACCACAAGCGGGAACGTGAGGATTGTACCGAAGCAGATCACCACGCCCATAGGCTCCCACAGCAAGGTCTTAGCCATAATCATCGGGATGACGCCGAGAGCTGTCGTCGCTGAGGTGAGGAAGATAGGTCTCATTCGG
>CADAFC010000050.1 GCA_902787095.1 uncultured Bacteroidia bacterium | reverse complement strand
TGGTTCAATGCCCAACCGTTGGCGTTCAACACAGGCGCAAGATTGCGTTTTCTCAACTTCAGCCATGCCATTATCATGCTCGGACCTGAGATGATTGCAATGATAGCCACTAACAATATCAGCCAGTGGTACCAATGAACTCCGAGCCATTTGAATACTCCTGATAAAGCAGTAAGAACAAAACCTAATGCCAAGCCTATCGCGGCAAAGATACCGGCAAACTTTGCGATGTCGAACGGCGGCTTCGGCGCTTCAGCAGGTTTCGAACCGTCAGCCGGAAGGTTGGCGTTGTCAATCTTGGCGTTGGCGTCCGCCATCACCTTGGCGTCTTTCTCGGCGGCACGTTTGTTGATCATGTCTTCCACCGACTTAGCCATCTTGCGGTAAGGCGACCAGAATGCCTGACGGATGCTGATAGGATTGTCAATGATCTTGGTCACCGTGGCGTTCCAGCCGAGACCGTCTCTGTCGTAGAACACGGCGTGTTTTCCAACCATGATGTCACCGACGTCACCGTCAGTCACCACGGCGGCAATGGTCATGGTGCCCGGCTTGCTCTTGCAGGTGCAGTCGCAGTACAAGATGTACATGTTGCTGTAGGCCGCCATGGTGTTGTGCGCTCCCATGTCGCTAACCTTGACGCAGAGGTCGCAGGCACGCTCGTCGATATACAGCGTTCCGGCCTGGAAGATGGCTCTCTTCTCAGGTGAATAGAAGTCGCTGAATGTCACGAAGTTGGTCAGCAAGGTGTAGAAGTCTCTGTAGAGATGCAACAGCTTGTCGACCTGGTCGATGGCGTTCGACTTGGCTTCCAGAGCCTTATCCTGTGCCACGAGGTTGAGCAACGCTTCTTTCTTGTTCTCTTCAAGAGCCTTCACCACCGCGTCGTAGCCCAAGCCTTCGACAGCGGCACCAGCCTTGGCACCCATCCATGCGTTGTAGGCACTGAACTTCGCCAACATGCTAAACCATTGTTCCTCAGTGATATAATCTGCATTCTTAAACTCTTTGTCGATAACGAGTTTCTTCAGGGTTGCGACTGCGCCAGCCCATGCCGGGTTCACCTCGTTGCCCAACGGCAGTCTGTGCTCAGCATTGACTCTTGCCAACGGATATGTGGCGATCTCGTCGGTGCTTGCAGCCAGGTTGTTGCCGCTTATCTCTCCAATCTTCGCTGATGAGACGTCCAACACTGCTGCGCTGTCGGTGTTAAACGACGCGAGTTTGCAGCGCATGAAGAAGTCGTCGACCTTGTCTTTCACCGCCATTAAAGCTGCGAGTGCGTTAGCTGTGTCGTCGCCGTATGGGAACACGTTGGCTTTGTCAGCGTCGCCGGCCTCTTTCCATGCCTTGAAGTCTGCCAAAGCGGTGTAGAACGCCTCTATCTTGTCGGTGTCGATGCCCGGGTCGCCGCTTCTGTCAGTCACGCTGCCCATGCAGTCGATGATACTTTTGATGAGAGCCTTTAAGGCCTCGTCGTCAGCCGAGTTCTCAGTGATGATGCCGTCGCCGTTGAATTTTGTCTTCGCAAAGATGGCGATGCTGTCCGACACGTCAGCTACCGAAATCTCGTTTTTCTCAAGTCCGAGATTCTCAAGAATCTGTTTCGCTGTCTCAAGCAGATGCAAGCCGTCTTCGTTGCTGGTGTTGAATGCCGTGAATGGCAGCACGCTCGAACGTTTCAGCAGCAACTCAGGGTCGTTAACGACCGCGGTGAGCCACTTCGAAGCCGCCACGACCTCCTCGATGTGGATCTTGCCGTCACCGTTGGTGTCGAGCATGGTCATGGTCTTCTCATCAATCTCAAGGTTTTTCAATGGGCAGCTCAACGCCGTCCAGAGTTTTCTGTCAAGCTCATCCAAGTGCAGGATGTCCTGTCCCGACTCGATGTTCACCCTCGTGACACCGCCTACAGTCGAGAATTTCCAGTCATAATTGCCGTTTGATTTCATGATTAAAATATTTTAATAAATTGATAATCAATAAAATTTCCTATATTTAATTTCACATAACACGCATCGTCCGAACCTTCTTTCAACGCACCTAATCTCAGATACCCCACGCCTTTAAACAGCCTGTAATCCTTATGATGCGAATGTCCTTGAAACACAAAACTCACGTCATATCTGTCAAACAAATCCGCCAGATCGTAGGTCTCCTCCATGCAGAAGCTGCTGGTCGTCCCGTTCACGTTGTTAGTCCTGAAGAAATGTGTGTGCGTAAACACAATGATGTGCCTATATCCTTGATTATGTTTGCTTTCCAGCAGATCCTCAAGCCAATCTCTCTGGTCCAAACCCAAGGTGCCATTCCCCGAATCCAGGGCGATGAACAGATCTTTAAAACCGCCAACCGTCTGAACCTCAAACCAATACGACGATGCGCCAAAACAATTATAGTATTTGTCCCATTGTCCGAAATACAGGTCATGGTTGCCCACGGTGTAATAAATCTTGCGTCCGGCATCGGTCACAGGCTTCACATGCTCGCAAAACTTGCCGAAACCGTTATTTCCGTAAATCAAATCGCCGA
The DNA here is from genome assembly GCA_902787095.1 of uncultured Bacteroidia bacterium. Taxonomy (GTDB): domain Bacteria; phylum Bacteroidota; class Bacteroidia; order Bacteroidales; family F082; genus Limimorpha. The sequence continues at coordinate 10,493 of CADAFC010000050.1, read as the reverse complement.
GGCACAACGAAAACGGAGCCGCTGTCGTATCTGACAGATAATCAGCCACATAACCGTCAAGATTATGTGTCGAGCCGTCAACATGCACGTCGCTCATAGCATACAAACGATACGTGTTGGGCATCCCCGTTATCACATCGTAACCATGCTGGTTGTTATACGTCATCGACTGCGCAAAACGCTCGTCAGGCGACTCGTCGAATGTCATAAAAACACCCAGCACATCATGTTTCGAACATGATGTCAACGCCAATGTCAGAACAAAAAATCCTATTTTTATTACACTTTTCATCCTTTTTATTGTAAGGACGCGGCGCGCCACGTCCCTACCATTCATAATTTATACACTACTCCAAATCTTAACACCGCCTCATAAAACCTCACCGCCCCATGAAACATCCCCGCCGGCTTCAGCGTGCCTTCAGCCAACGCGCTCCACCGTTCTTTAAAATCCCATCTCCCGCCAAGGTTGAACAACGGTGACCACATCCTCTCGTATTCAAACTCGTTGAAATTGGCGCCTGTCAGATAGATATCCCACGGGTTGTCGAAACCCATAATGCTGATTCTCAACTTATACAAAAAATTGAACGGCTCCGTGAGCGTGCACTCCACCGCATCCCAGTCACGGCTGAAACCGTCAATGATCTTCGTAAACAAACCCAGCTGCACGTCGAAATGACGCATCTTGAAGCCCAAGCTCGCCGAATAAACAAATTCGTAAACTTTATAACTCACGAAAAATCTCGATTGCAATGACACGTCGATATACCCGAAGCCGTTGCGGCACAACTCGATATTGGGCCTAACACTCAAGCCCGCCGAATACACATTCGCCGTAAGCGCCTCCAAATTTAGGTAAAAATCGTTGTTGTCGACATGCAGAACACCTTTCAAATCAGCGCCTTCGTACCATATGTAGGTGTTGTTAAACCCGACGAGCCCCTGTGCCGCCAAATCAGCGGAGATTGCGTGTTTCCGAGCCTCCTGAGCGTTCAGACATGCTGCCGAAAACAGGCAAACCAACAGTAAAACCAGTCGTTTTTTAACCATAATTCGCCAAAAAATTATCTACTTGCAAATTTATAAAAAAAATATTCTTATATCACATCAAATTTATTAGTATTTTTGCATAAAATTTTGAGAAAGGCATGAAAACTATCAAAGATTATATTCGCACTGTGCCAGATTTCCCTATAAAAGGGATACAGTTTCGCGATATCACCACGCTGGTAGGCGACGCCGAAGGCTTGAGGCTCGCCATCAACGCTATGTGCGACTTGGAGAAAGACCTCGACTTCGACATCATCGCCGGTGCCGAGTCGCGTGGCTTCATCTTCGCTGCGCCGATGGCTTACAACATGCATAAGCCTTTGGTGCTCGTCCGTAAGAAAGGCAAGCTGCCAGGCCAGACCATATCGCAAAAATATCATCTTGAATATGGCGATGCCGAGATGGAGATCCTTGCCAACAGCATAAAACCGGGCACACGTGTCCTCATCGTCGACGACCTCCTGGCATCAGGCGGCTCCGTCGAATGCATCATCAAGCTGGTGGAAAAACTCGGCGGCGTGGTGGCAGGCGTATGTGTCCTCGTGGAACTCGTCGACCTCAAAGGACGCCAGCGTATCAAAGGTTACCGCCTCGACAGCGCCGTGACTTACGAAGGTGAATAATCATAATTTCTGACTATGTACGCGCTATTTAAGAAAGAGATAAACAACTTCCTGAGCTCACTCATAGGCATCATGGTGGTGGTGGTGTTCCTCCTCATCACCGGGCTGTTCCTGTGGGTGTTCAAGAGCGACTTCAACATCATGTCGTACGGCTACGCCAACCTCGACGGACTGTTCATCCTCGCTCCGTGGGTGTTTCTGTTCCTCGTGCCCGCCGTCACCATGCGTTTCTTCGCCGAAGAACGACGCACCGGCACCATCGAGATGCTGCTTACCAAGCCACTCTCAGACTGGCAGATAGTGGGCGCGAAATACCTCGCCGGCATCGCCCTCGTGCTGCTGGCACTCATACCCACACTCATCTATTACCTCACAGTGTCACACCTCGCCATGCCCGCCGGCAACATCGACCACGGCGGCATCTGGGGCTCCTACATCGGACTGTTCTTCCTCAGCGCGGCATTCGTCTCAATAGGCGTGTTCTGCAGCTCGGTAACTAACAATCAGATACTTGCGTTCATACTGTCAGTGTTCCTATGCGGATTCCTGTACATAGGATTTGAATTCATCTACTCGCTGTCCCTCTTCGGGAAAATCGACCTGTTTATCCAACAACTGGGTATGGCGGCACACTACAGCTCCATGAGCCGAGGCGTGGTCGACACCCGCGACCTGATATATTTTCTTAGCGTCATAGCCTTGTTCCTGTGCCTGACAAAATCCTCGCTGGCAAGCAGAAAAAACAACAGACGAAACGAACTCACCTCCTTGGTTTTCACCCTGTTGGTCGTAGTGCTGTCAAACACCATAGGATCCTACGTCTACACCCGCTTCGACCTCACCTCCGAGAAACGTTACACCTTGTCCGACACCTCAAAAGACATACTTCGCGACCTCGACGACTACGTCTATTTCCGCGTCTACCTCGAAGGCGACTTCCCTGCCGGCTTCAAAAAGCTCCGCAAAGAGACAAAAGAGATGCTCGACGAGTTCCGTGCCTACTCCAAATTCGTTGATTATGAATTTATCAACCCTTCGGAAAGCAACGACCAAGCCGAGCGTAACGAGACTTACAAAATACTCTGGAAAAGCGGCCTGAACTACTATACCGAGACCATCCAAACCAACAACGGCATGTCACAAATCATGATATGGCCCGGCATCATCATGAGCTACCGCGACAACGAGATGGGCATCGACCTGCTCTCAGGCGAGTCGGGACAGAGCCAGGAGACCGTGCTCAACAACTCGGCGCAAGACCTTGAATATAAGCTCATTAGCGCCATCAAAGACATCTCAACAACCAACCGCAAGACCATCGCTTTCGTCGACGGTCACGGCGAGCTGAGCGACAACGAGGTCTATGACATAGCAAACACATTGTCTAAAAAATACAACATCAAACGAGCAACACTCAACGAACAAGTCAACTCCTTGATGCGCAGAGACTTCGACTATGACAGTAGTATCGTCATCAAGCCGGCTTTCGACGCCATCATCATGGCGAAACCGACACAGCCGTTCTCCGAAAAAGACAAGTTCCTCCTCGACCAGTATATCATGTACGGCGGCAAGGTGATGTGGGTCCTCGATGCCGTCAGCGCCGACATGGACAGCCTCCAGAACGCCGAGTCGACAATGGGTCTCGCACTAAACCTCAACCTCGACGACCAGCTGTTCAAATATGGTGTGAAAATCAACCGCAACCTGCTGCTGGCGTATCCTTGCGCCCAAATAGGACTCGTCACCGGTGAAGGCGCAAGCCTCCAAAGCATGTTGCTGCCTTGGTATTACTTCCCGCTCCTCGGAGCCGCCTCCGAACACCCCATCGTGCGTAACCTCGAAGCCGTGAAAGCCGACTTCGTGAGCTCCATCGAACCCACCACGTCAACACCAGAGATACAAAAGATACCTCTGTTGAAAACATCAGATTATACCAAGACCTCCAGCGCACCAGTGTATATCTCGCTCGACATCCTCAACGAGCGACCTAACGCCTCCATGTTCCCGCAAAAAGGTATGACAACGGCGTTCCTCCTCAACGGAAAATTCACCTCTCTATACGACAACCGCATCCCAGTATCACTCGTCGACGCTCCAGAGATAGGCTACAAATCGGAGAGCGTGCCTAACTCTATGATTGTCATAGCCGACGGCGACATCATCCGTAACCAGCTCGCACAACTCGACTACGCCAAGAAAAACAACAAACGTGTCGGCTCACCACTGCCACTCGGCTACGACCAATACACCAACAACACTTACGGCAACAAACAGTTTATCGAAAACGCCATGTCGTATCTCCTTGAAGGTGAAGGACTTCTCAGCGTGCGCTCACGCGAACTCAAGATCCGCCTGCTCGACATGAACAAAGTCAACAGCAGCCCTATCAAATGGCAACTCATCAACGTGGTGCTCCCAAGCGCCCTCATGATACTTTTCGGATTAACTTTGGCAATAATAAGAAAGAGAAAATACAGTAAATGAAGAAACAAAACATCATCTCCATCGTAATAATCGCGGTTCTGGTCATCATCGCGGGTGTCCTTATCTATAACAACCGCTACCTCAGCTCGTTGCGCAGCGAGGCATCCGACTTCACGGTCTACGACACCGCCACCATCACCAAACTCTTCTTCGCCGACAAGAGCGGCAACGAAGTGCTTCTACAACGCAAACCGACCGGCTGGACTGTCAACAACGAATATCCCGCCAACCAGAATCTTATCAACGAGATGCTCTACACCCTCACCCGTATGCGTATCAAACGCCCTGTGTCAATAAAAAAAACCGACAACGTCGTCACACAGATGTCAACCACCAACACCAAGGTTGAAGTGTACCAGATATTACCGAGAATCAATCTTTTCAACAAGATAAGACTGTTCTATCACGAGACACGCAGCAAAGTGTTCTACGTTGGCGGCGTCACACAAGACAATGTAGGAACCTATGTCCTCAAAGAAGGCGGCGACAAAGTGTATGTAGCCCACCTCCCGATGTTCAACGGCTCCATCAGCGCACGCTTCTCAGCTCTGCCCCTCGACTGGCGCGACCATCTCATCTTCAACAGCAATATGAACGATATCGCCTCAGTAAAACTTGAAATCAATGAAGACCCTGATAACGGATTCATTATCAATGAAATAAACAGAGCACAATATTCCATGACACGTCTCAACGGACAGCCTGTCGACTTCAGCGAAAACAAAGTGCTGACACTCATGAATTCGTTCCAAGATGTGCGCTTCGAAGCCTTCCTCAACGATATCGACCCAGCACGCCGCGACTCTATCATCAACTCGCCTTTCCAGGAAAGACTGACTCTCACGACAAAAGACGGCATCAGCCGCAGCGTCACCACATTCAAGCTTATCGCAAACTCCGACATCTACGACTATAGCCAGAAAGACATCGACATCTTTGAGGAAAAACTCAAAGACCCTGACCACAAATACGCACTCCTCAGCGAGGGCAACGAGTTCGTGCTCATCCAGGATTTTATCTTTGGAAAATTGCTAAAACCTGCCGATTACTACAGCAAAGACTACCGCGAGGAAATCCCGCAGATTTACTATAAAGAACTTGAAACAGTCGAAAGCCATTAGTTAATAGCCATTAGTTTTGGAGTCCAATTCTAATGGCTAATGGCTAACGGCTAATGGCTAATATCTATTTTCAACAGATTCCCAATTAATTATTGACCAGAACTCGTTAACGTAGCTCGCTCTCGCGTTCTGTCTGTCAATATAATATGCGTGTTCCCACACGTCGCACACCAACAACGCCTTCTTGTCAGTAGTCAACGGAGTGGCAGCATTGCTTGTCTGCACTATCTCGAGCTTGCCGTCCTTGTCAGCGACGAGCCACGCCCAGCCCGAGCCGAACAATGTCACACACGCATTGATGAATTTCTCTTTAAACGCCTCGAAACTGCCGAAATCTCTGACGATGGCGTCCATCAACCTGCCTGTCGGAGCGCTCTTTTTCGGGTTCGGCGTCATGCAGTTCCAATAGAATGTGTGGTTCCACACCTGAGCCGCGTTGTTGAACATGCCACCCTGCGAGCCCTTCACAATCTCCTCAAGAGTCTTGTTTTCAAACGGAGTGCCCTCAATGAGCTTGTTCAAATTATTCACATAACCGGCATGATGCTTGCCATAGTGAAACTCCAATGTTGTCTTTGAGATATGCGGCTCCAAAGCCCCCATCTCATACGGTAATTTCTGTAATTCAATCATAATCTTTCAATTTTATAATTCTCTTTCAAACTCTTTTAACTTTTCTCTTTTAACTTTTAACTATATTCCCTATCTCAACCCCGAGCTTATACAACTTCTCAACATCCTCTTCCCTTATCGGAGCTCCTTTCACCTCTATAGGCTCGCCCACAATGTTCCAGTTGTTCTTCTCGGCGTTCTCTTTCAGTGTCTTGAGGCCTCCGCCGCTCCACGATGCGCCGCCAAACAACCCGAAGACCTTGTTCTGTGGCTTGTATTCGCCTATCTCATGCAACAGTCCGACCATGTTCGGGAAAATGCTGCCGTAATGCGAACAGGCGCCCAAAATCACACCTTTGTACTGCCAGATGTCACTGAAAATGAACGATTCCTCTGTCTTTGATACGTCATAAACCTTAATTTCTTTTACACCAGCCTCAGCCACACCACGTGCCACAATGTCGGCCATCCTGCCAGTGTTTCCGTACATCGAGCCGTAAACGATGACTACGCCTTCCTTCGCCTCGTGCTTGCTCCAAGCAGTGTATCTGTCAATCACCCACTGCAGGTTGCTCCTCCATATCAAGCCGTGCGACGGCGCAATCATCTTGATTTCCAACGTGCTGACTTTCTGTATGGTCTTCAACGCCATCATCGCCACCTTACCCACGATATTCGCATAGTAACGCCGCATGTCAGCTTCGTAATATTCGAGGTTCACCTCATCGTCGAAGATGCCTCCGTTCAAGGCGCCGAAGCCTCCGAAAGCGTCGTTCGAGAAGATTATTTTCGATGTCTGCTCGTATGTAGCCATCGACTCCGGCCAATGGCACATCGGAGCCATGAAGAACTGAAGTGTGTGACCGCCCAGACTTAAGGTCTCGCCTTCTGCCACTATTTTCTTGTTAGCAATGGGTCCGTAGAAGTTCTCCAAAGGTGCGAATGTCTTGGCATTGCCAACCACCGTCACCTCCGGCCATTCCCTCAACACCGCACCCACCGAGCCGCTGTGGTCGGGCTCGTCATGGTTCACGATGAGGTAGTCCACCTTCCTGTCTCCAATAATACGCTTGATCTGGGAAATATACTGCGCCATGAACTCTGGCTCCACCGGGTCAATCAACGCAATATGCTCATCCACAATAAGATACGAGTTATACGAAACGCCATTAGGCAACTCCATGTGGTTCTCAAACAACTCCGTCCGACGGTCATTCACCCCGACGTAATAAATATTTTCTGCTAATTTTATATTCATATTAAATAAATTTAATCCTTGTTTGTCATTCCGAACGCAGTGAGGAATCTCATTCACATCACTAGTTTCACTTCACGTCGGCTCTTGATATTCAAAATCTTCCTTTCCGTGTTTGCAAATCGGACACACGATATCATCAGGCAACTGCTCGCCTTCATAAACCCAACCGCACACCTTGCAAACCCAGCATCCTTTTGTAACCTTCTTCTTAGGCTTGATGTCCTTTTGATAATAATCGTATGTCACCGATTCCTTGTCATTAACCTTCACCGCGTCAAGCACATCGGCGATAAACATGGTGTGCGAGCCGAGGTCAATCGACTTCATCACACGACAGGCAAAATAGGCGTTGATATGTTTTGGCAGATACAGCACATTGTTCACGGCGCGCAGCTCCTGCTCGCAGCCCGCGAACTTGTTTACGTTCCTTCCCGACTGAAAACCAAAGTGCTCGAATACGAAAAACGGCGTCTCCGTAGTCAACACATTGATATTGAACACGCACGAGTCCAAAATAAGGTCGTGCGTGTAGTTGTTTTTGTTCACAACAATCGACAGACGCAGCGGATTGCTCGTCACCTGCTGCACCGTGTTGATGATGCATCCGTTGTCAATGTTGTCGTAGTTCGTCGTCAGGACATAAAGACCGTATCCAATCTTGGAAAGGCATTGGGTATCCATGTCTGTGACGATTACTTCATTTCAAAGTGCTCTTTTCCGACGCCACAAAGCGGGCATGACCAGCTTTCAGGTAATTTGTCGAATGGTGTTCCTGCCGGAATTCCGTTGTCCGGGTCGCCAACCGCCGGGTCATACTCATAACCGCAGACGTCACATACGTATTTAGCCATAATATATTAAGTTTTAGTGTTAATCAATTAATTCAAATCGTTATTTCTTCTCAAATATTGCAATCTCTCAAAGACCTTCACATCGGCCGCAGCTGCGCATTTGCCTTTGAAATCATTGATATTCTTGAAGTTATGCTTTGTCATCCAAGCCTCGAGACCTTTCACCATATCAGCGACATAGTTCACGCCCTTGCGGTACAAAACGCTGCACACCTGCACCGACTCTGCACCCGCAAGTATCTGACGCACAACGTCTTCCGCCGAATGAACACCTGTCGAAGCCGACATGTCGCACGGTATGCCCTGGGCTGTCAGAAACGAAATCCATCTCAAAGTGTCACTGTTCTCTTCTTCTACAGATAATGCCGAACCCGGGACAACTTTCATGTTCTCGATGTCAATCGTCGGGTTGTAGAAACGGTTGAAAAGCACCAGTCCGGCAGCACCTGCCATCGACAATCTGAACGCCAGATTGCCAATATTTGTGAAATGACTGCCAAGCTTCACCGAAACAGATATCGTCACAGTCTTCTTCACCTCGTTGAAGATGCTAACCACTTCATCTTCAATGTTTTTCGATGGCACATCCTTGTCGAATGGCGACACCGCAATGTTCAGTTCGAGAGCGTCGGCACCAGCGTCCTGAAGCTCTTTGGCGAAGCTCATCCACTCACCTTTGTCAGCGCAGTTGATGCTCGCAATAATCGGGATATCAACGGCTTTCTTGGCCTCACGGATGAGATTTTCGTAAATCGCAATCTCATTTCCGCGAAGGAAAGTCTTCATATACAAATCCGCGTCAACGCTGGAATTATAAATATCGGTGTAACTCTCTTCTTTCTTGATATCCGACAAAATCTGCTCCTCAAAAAGCGATTTCAAAACCACCGCACCGGCACCTGCCTTTGCGCAGTTCACAATGCCGTCAACAGTTCCAGTAAATGTCGAGCTGCCAACCACAATAGGATTCTTCAGCTTCAATCCGAGATATGTTGTATTTAAATCCATAGTTTTAAAATTTCAATCTACAAAGATATGAATTATTTTTGAAAAATCAAACGTTTTTCGAAAAAATTATTTGCAAATCACCACCTTCATGGTCTGACTGCCCTTCTCCGTATCAATCTTAACTTGATAAATACCAGAACTCAAACTATTCAAAACCGACTCTAACTCATTGATATTATTGGTATTGCACAAAACTTGTCCCGTAATCCCATAAATCGTCCCATCAATCCTATTAATTCTATCAATCCCTTCATTTAATATCACTCTAAAATTCCCTTTTCCAGGATTCGGATACACACTGAAAATCTCATTCTCACCCATACTCACCTCTTCCACATCGTCAATCATATTCAACGCCGCCACAAAGTCCGGAATGCCGTATCCGTAATAGTTGTCAGGGTTATCAGCATAATTTCCTGCCGCTCTCAAAGCGTCGCAAATCTCCTGAACCGAAGCGTTTGGTCTTGCCTGACGCAGACATGCCACCGCACCAGCTAACACAGGGCACGAGAACGAGGTGCCGTCACCATTGTAATAAGGCCACCAGCTTCCGTATCCCGAAGCAACATAAGTACCTTCGCCCATAGCCATCACATCCGGCTTGATACGGCCGTCGTATGTCGGTCCGACCGAGCTGAATGATGCACGCTGACCTGATGCGTTGACAGCTCCTACAGTGACGATATGCTCGGCGTCTGCCGGGATTCCCAATGTGCAGTTGCCACCACCTTCATTGCCGGCCGAGTTCATACAAATCATGCCACGGCTCGCCGCAATCTCAGCACCAATACTCATCGGAGCGGTGTGTCCGTCATAATCCTCAAAATGATGATTCCACTGAGGCATGTCGAAATCAATGTAACCCAACGATGTCGAGCACACGTCAACACCAAGGGAATCGGCCAACTCGGCACCCGACACCCAGTTGTATTCCTCAACAATGTTCTCACCAGCGCCATCTTCGGTGTGGAACAGATAATATGAAGCTCTGTATGCCGTTCCAACCATCTCGTTAGGATCGTATGCACCCATAGTGCTCAAGCATGACGTGCCATGCGTGCTCTGCGAATACACCGAACTCGAGCCGTAGACAAAGTCTTTGACTCCCAACAAACGGCCTTCATCACGCATATTGTCGAAACAAGTCTGGTCTGGTGTGCCCTGGAAACCGCCGTCCAAAACAGCAATAACCACACCTTCGCCAGTATAGCCCATCTCATGCAACTCATTGACTCTCAACTGGAAAACCTGGTCATGGGCACCACCGTAAAAGTCTCTCGCCATCACCGGTTTCCCCGACTCTTTCATCTCGTTGGCAAGCCAAATCTCCTTGTCACGCTGGGCTTCCGGATAGTCCGGACAGTTTCTCACCTGCTCAACAAACTCCAACGCGTTGATGGCATCAACCACACTCTGGCTGTCAGTGTAAACCGTCACACCGTTCAACCATTTCGAAGGATTCAAAAGCTGCGCCCCACAA
>CADAFC010000049.1 GCA_902787095.1 uncultured Bacteroidia bacterium | reverse complement strand
GTCGATTGCAGGCATGATAATGGTTTGGGTTGCCGAATTTGGAGTTCTGTACATACGTAAGCTCTTTGTGCCGCCATGGGCATCGGAGCTATAGTCATAAACGTATGGATAATAGGTATATGGTGAATAGCTGCCATATTGCATCTCGATACGATTCCAGCATTTTGGCACAGAATATGTTGAGAAGTGACCTCCTGTCTCCACAGCGCCTTCAAAGTCGCAGGTGTAAGGCATCATCACTTCGGCACATGCCGTGGTGATGGATTTATCCATGCTTTGGTTAGCCAAGCTCCACTTGCTATAGTCGTCGCCACCGCACCAGGCGCGCACGTTCACGTCATAAGACGTGGCGGGCTCCAAGCCGGTCAGCTCGTAATAATTGGATGGATTGTTTTCCACCAAGACGTAAGTATATTCGCTGTCTGATGACTTTTTGTAACGGAACTGCCACGCGTCCTGGTCATCAGCGCCTTTTGTCCAGCTGAGGTTCACCGATGTTGAGGTTACCGACTCGTCTGTCAGATAGGAAGGTGCCAAGCATGTTGCCAAGGTGGTGAATGTCACTCTGTTGCTCCATAAACTCACTCCGTCTTCAGCGCCGCAATTGGCTTGGATATAGATGTAATATTTTGTCTCTGGAGTGAGGTTTTGCAAGGTGTAAGTATATTCACTCACGTTTTCAAGCTGCACGCGGGTGACATCTGTCAAAGTCATGTCCGAAGGGTCGAAGTCGTTTTTCGGCCTATAGGCGACTTCAAATGCGTCGGCGGTGCTTCCAGTCCACGAGACGCTGCCTGTATAAGCAGTATTTGAGTTTGGCACATAGCTCAAAGTCGGTCTCGGGCATGTCATGTAGCTGATGCTGATGTTGTCGATTGCCGCAGGGGGTTGGGTGCCTCCGCTGCCGTCGTTACGCCAAATGAAGACCATGGTATAAGTGCCTGAAATGGCAGCTTCTGATGTCTTGGTTTGCCAGCTGTTTACCAAGTTGAGTTTGCTTCCTCCATCAAGGGCTATCCATGAGTTTGGCAGGCTCGAAGCCGAAACGCCTGATGGGAGGCTTGTACCTGCCGCGAACTCAACGTCGCCAGGAACCAGTGCCACCCTTAAGTAATCATAGGTACTTTCTCCATTGGCTTTCCAGTCGAAAACGAAAGTATAAGTACCTTGGGCAAAGCTGAACAGCTTCGAAGCATAAACAACAGTGTTGCCGTGGGCATATTCGTAAGTTGTCCCACCGTCTTTGGAAACATATATGGATTTTTCGCCGCCGTTGTTGACAGCACTACCCCAGCACTTGGTTAGGGAGCCGTTTTCAAAGCCCCAGTCGTTGCTTGTCTCAAAGTCTTGTGAGTATGGGTGTGTCGCATCAACCGTCAATGCCACGCGTGTGGTGGTGAAGACCTTTTTTGCCCATTGGCTCTTGTCGTCGGTGGCACAAACGGCACGGACATACGCATAATAGGTGGTTTGTGCAGCCAGATTGCTCAAGGATTTGCCACATTCCGTAACTTGATAGGTTGGTGTAGTGTTTTCATCAGGAACAATCGTAGCGTCTGTAGTCACAAAGACTTCCCAGTTGTTCTGGCCATCATCACCGGCAGTCCAAGTCAGTGTGGCGGTATGGGCCGTAATGTCGCTTGCATTGAAATTCTTAGGTTTTGCACAACCTCCGGTTGAAGCTGGCTCGTAGGTGAATGTGGTCTTCGGAAGGAATGCTTGGGCAGTGTAGCCGCAACTTCCGAGGCTGCTACTGCTATTACCATAAGCTGACACTCCCGAAGTCAAGCCACTTTTTCCGTACCATTCCACTTTGTTGTAGCTGCCTTTGGTTTCGTTGTAAACGCCAATCAGGAGATTGCCGCCGTTGTAGACATAGCCTTCGGAGAACGTAATAGTGTAACCATTTGTTGAAGTTGTAGGCATATCAAGCAAACCTTCAAAGACTATAGTGGCATCAGTCATACCGCTATAACTCCCACCGAGAGTGAGATCAGAGACTTCTTTTATAAATACTTTCAGATTTGCGTTTCCCCATGTGGGATTGGTAGTGGCAACGGATTTTGCATAGAATGTGACGGCAGAGATTGTGCCTCCATCCATATCCTCCAATACATTTGCGGGAATGATGCATTCGCTTTTTGTATAATTGTCAAAATAATAACCATACATAGGAATGTATTGGTTAGCATCAGTCGCATCGTACACAGTATGTGTTTCCTGTGCTTTCGCCTGCCAGGGCATAAATATCGCCAACAGCAGGATCAACAAATGAGTTTTTTTGAAAAAATTTTTAAAATACATAATAATAAAGTTTTTAAGATTTGACATTAAATTCATCACCTTAAAACTTCAGGAAAAATGTTGGAAAACCAAAATGAAGATGCCCCCCGAGGGGAATACCTTTAAAAACAGAATTCCAGCTCCAATTCCCGGAAGCGTTATCCATGACTTGAGGCAGGTCTTCTGACTGAGGCCTCGCTTTTGCCGCCTTCCCGTCCGACGAGCGTCGCGACAGTGGCACAGTGGCAGGCGATTGGCCATCACAGCAGCGGGAACTGTCCGGGATTCACACCCGATTCCCTATTGAGTCCGTGAAGGACACCACAAATCGGCCGCAAAAAGTTAAAAGATTTAAGATTGAAGTTAAAAGATTATAGACAGCTTAAAACATCCTGTTAATCTTGTTAATCCTGTCTAATTCCAATCCTGTTAATCCTGTCTAAATGAGAACTCGCAGCCGCAATATCTCTGGTTGTAAAAACCGTACTCTTTGATGATCTGAACACGTCGCTCGCTCAGCCCTCCCTTGCGCCAGTTCTGCGCCCAAAAAGTCACATCAGGGTAATGTGAGGCGGCAAAAACGCCGGCTTCTTCAATCTGTTCGAGACTCTTCCAACGGCTTGAGGCAAGCGTTGTCGTAATGACAGAGAAACCATGCTCGTGAGCATATTGAGCTGTACGTAACAGTCTGTATTTGAAGCATTTGAGACAGCGGCCTCCCCTCTCCGGCTCGTTTTCCAACCCGACCATTCCAGAACGCCATTTCTCGTGGTCGTAGTCGTCGTCGATGATATCCAGCCCGAGCGACCGGGCATAGCGTGTGCACTCGTTTTTACGAATCTCGTATTCTTCCAAAGGGAAAATGTTCGGGTTGCAATAGAATATCGTCGGCGTGATGCCGTGCTGCATCAAACATTCGATGATGGCCGACGAACAAGGCGCACAACAGGCGTGAAGCAACACTTTCGTCGCTCCGCCGGGCACTTCTATCTCAAACTTCTTTTTCATTGCACGATCTCTGTCCTGAAAGCTATCAAAATAACAGCGATTATCGCTATTGCGAGACCGAGGTAGTTCTTCCAAGTGAGCTTCTCCTTGAATGCCAGCCAGCCTATGACAGCGGTGAGGCTGACCACCCCGATGTTGTATATCGGGAACAACACCACGTTGGTGAAATAGCGCATGGCATTATACACGCAATACGTTGAGAAATAATTTATCACACCAAGCATTATGCCTCCGATGGCGTTCTTCCACTGCCATTTCGACTTGCCCCTAATAAAATCACTTACGACGATGATGATTCCAAAAACCAGTGCCACGAAATAGATGAACGCTATCATGAACCCCATATCGCCGCCGGTATGCTGCTGCTCTGTGATTTTCATGAGGATATCGCCAGTGCCGGTGCCGAAAAATATCAGAATCGGCAATAGCCAGTTTTTATTCACATCTCCAGAATCTTTCTTTCCTCCCACAACCAAAAACAACGCCACCAACGCCAAAACGATTCCTATCGCAGTCATATAACTCAGCGGCTCGCTGAAAAATATCACACCAGCCAGTATCGGCAGCACCACCGAGATCTTACTCGACAACGATGTCACCGTCACACCGGAACGCTGCGTGGATGCGGTCATTAATAAATAGGTGAAAATAAACCAGAATCCAGTCAAGACAGACAGCCCGAACCAGGGCTCGGCGACTAACTGCGGCAAGGTGTCGAACTTCTCGCATACGACAAATCCCGTGCCAGTGGCGAACACATAGTTCCACATCAACGCCTGATGGTTGTCGAGTCCAAACCGCTCAAACAGCCTCATCGCGACGAAGACGCCAGTGGAAAACAATATCGCGAGTATGAGATAAATCATGCCGCAAAATTACATTTTTTTATTAAAAGTTAAAAGATTATGGTTAAAAGATTTTTTTGTTAATCGTATATATAAAATTTTTATTTTTACGCAAAATTTGGAAATAGTATGAAAAAGTTTCTCATCACAGCAGTTTTAGCCATGATATTCGCCTATGCAACGGCACAGGACAACACTTATTGGGTGTTTTTCACCGACAAAAACGACACCTGTTTTGACCCTTATTCTTATTTCGATGCGAAGGCAATAGCCCGCTACAGGCAATGTGGCGCCGACCTCTATGACATCAGCAACCACCCTGTCAACAAAACCTATGTGAATACTGTAAGTGATTACTGTTCAGAGGTTTTGGGCGAGTCGAGATGGCTCAACGCCGTTGGTGTGGATGCTACCGCCGATAACGCTGCGCTCATAGCACAGCTGCCTTTCGTGGCAAAGGTGCAGCAAATCTCTTCGGAATGGGTCGAGGCAAGTGCCGTCACCACCGACGAAGTGGTCGAAATCGACTCCGACGGCCTCCTCACCGACCAGGTGAGACGTTTTGGAGGCGAGTATTTCCTTGCAAAAGGCATCGACGGCAAAGGAATGCGCGTCTGCGTCCTCGACGGAGGCTTCCCCGGAGTCGACACTCACCCTGCTTTCAAGCATATCCGCGACGATGGCAGGATAGTAGCGACATACAATTTCCCGAACAAGAAAGAAGACGTCTATGGATGGAGTACCCACGGCACCATGGTGTTGAGCTGCATCGCAGGCATCAACGCCGACGGGCAAAAGATGGGTCTCGCCACGGGAGCCGAGTTCCTGCTCGCCCGCACCGAGATCGAAGCAGAGCCTTTCAAAGAAGAGATATGGTGGGAAATGGGTGCCGAATGGGCCGACAAAAACGGTGCCAACGTCATCAACAGCTCCCTGGGCTATGGCAAGCAACGCTACTGGACCAAGGACATGGACGGCCAGTCATACGTGGCAAAAGCAGCCAACAAAGCCGTCGAGAAAGGCATCCTGATATGCTGTTCTGCAGGCAACGAGGGCGACGACAGACACTGGATGACCATCGTCACGCCATCGGATGCCGAGAACGTGATATGCGTCGGCGGCATCAACGACGACCTCGACCGTTATCGTCATATCTCGTTCAGCTCTTACGGTCCGAGCGCCGACAAACGCCTGAAACCTAACGTGGTGGCATTCGGTCACGCACAAGTGGCAGCCCCGAGCGGCGGATACACCGAGGCCGACGGCACCTCGTTCGCAAGCCCACTCACCGCAGGCTTTGCAGCATGTGCATGGCAGACACGCTGCGACCTCACTGCACTTCAGATGAAAGAGGAGATCGAGAAATCGTGCGACCTATACCCTTACTTCGACTACGCCTTCGGCTACGGAGTGCCACAAGCTGCATATTTCACCGGCGATATCGAAGAAAAAGAGCCTCTTTTTAACCTCGTACAGGAAAAAGACGGAGTGCGCATCGTATTCAAGGAAGTAAAAAAAGACCAATACGTCTTCATCAGCGTGGAAGGCGACGATGGCGTGCTGCTCGGATATTATCAGACAGAGCCTAAAGTCAAAGGTATAATATTGAAAAACAGAGACTTAGGTCAAGGCAAAAAACTCAATGTTTCATACTGCGGACACTACGCCACATGCCCTGTCAGCGGCAACGGCGAGGAGATTTGTCTGTTTACAGATGAGGAGAACAGCCACAACGGCACCATGCCAGACATCCGCCACGAAAACCGGCAGACCTCGTTCTATCTGCGCGACGACATAATCTTCCCGACAGACACCTGGAACGTCAGCAACCACTTCACTTTTGGATTACGCTGGCTTTATGGCAAAGGTTATAAGTTAGGATTCGGCTTGGGCCTTGATTTCAGCAATTTCATCGCCAAAGACCCGCTACCGGAGGTTACTTACGCCAACAGCCGCAAAACCACAATGAAAAACACCCAACTACGTCTGGAACTGATGCAACGTGTCGAAATCATTCGCAGCTGCCTGATGTGGGACCTCGGCGCCTATGGCGGCATCAACTGCACAAGAAAAACACGTCTTGTTGAGAAAGTGAAATGGTATGACGAAAACGGCAATCAGACTCATCCTTACAACGAAAAAGTCATCACCAATCTACGTGGTTGCAAAAACATGAATCTGTTTGAATATGGCATCAACACCCGACTGTATTACACCTTCCTTGGACAGATAAACCTCGGAGTATCAGGCACTTACCGTCTTTCCGACGTCATCACCAAGAAAGACCCCATCCTAGGTTTGCCCGACAACAACCCGTCGCCATGGAGCGCAGGCATCGAGCTGGAATTGCTATTCTGATGAAAAAATTTGTAAAAGTGTAAAAAAATCTGTATATTTGCAGTTCTAAAATTCTTCGAATTTTGAATAATCAATTCATTGAGTTTTAAATTATTAAATCTTTAAATTTTGAATTATTAAATTTTGAATATCAGATATGAAAGTACAAGAATTAGTTGACAAACTGGGACTTAAGGTCCTCGCAGGCAAAAACGGCCTCGACCGCGAAATCGACGGTTGCTATATTTCAGACCTCCTCAGCGACGTCATGGGCAACGCGCAGGAAGGCAACATCTGGATCACACTCCAGACACACAAAAACGTGATGGCGGTGGCATCGCTCAAAGAGATGTCATGCGTCATCCTCGTCAAAGACCTCGGTGCCAACGAGGACACCATCAACCAGGCCAATGAAGAGGAGCTGCCAATCCTCCAGACGTCATTGCCGACATTCGAGATCGCAGGACTTGTTTATAATTTGTTAAACAACAAATAACATTTGTTGTAAAGACGCACGGCCGTGCGTCTCTAACGAATCGTGATGGAATTACATTCATATCGGGCCGACCTTCATATTCACACGGTGCTCTCGCCGTGCGGTGACATCTACATGTCGCCCGCTGCCATCGTGGAACAGGCCAAGAAGCTGCATCTCGACATGATTGCCATCTGCGACCACAACAGCACCCGGCAGGTGAAGGTGACGCAGCAGATAGGCCGTGAGCAAGGCGTGTTCGTCATCGGAGGGGTGGAGATAACCACACAGGAGGAGGCACATGCCCTCGCCTACTTCGAGAACGACGAGCAGCTTGACAAGTTCCAAGAGTTCCTCGACGAGCATCTGCCACATATCCCTCTCGATGAGGAGAAGTTCGGCTATCAGCTCATCGTCGACAAAGACGAGGAAATCGTCGGCGAAGAGGAATGGTTGTTATGGTCGGCACTCGACTGCGACCTCGACACGCTCTATGACAAGGTACACGAGATAGGCGGTCTGTTCGTGCCCGCACATGTCAACAAGCCAGCGTCCTCGCTGATTTCACAACTGGGTTTCATCCCGCCAGATTTGAAAGCCGACGCGCTCGAGATTTCAAAGCACGTCACCAAGCCCGATTTTCTGAAGAAATTCGCATATTTGAAGAAGTTCATGTTCACCAAGAGCAGCGACGCGCACTTCCTGCATATCATCGGCGAGGTGCACTGCGTGTTCCACATGTACGACCTCACCTTCGACGAGTTCCGCAAGACCCTGCACGGCGAGGACGGCCGCTACGTCGACACTGAACCCAATGAAAAACTACAACTTTTATTCGGATGAAAGAATTAGCATGAGCTGACAATCCGCGACAGCTTGAAGGACAACATCTACGCCTTCACCATCAAAGACAACGGCAAGGGCATGTCGCCGGAGTTCCTCGCCAAGGTCACCGACCCATGGACCACATCGAGGACGACAAGAAAGGTCGGATTGGGATTACCTCTTATAAAGATGAACACCGAGAACTGCGGCGGCGGCATGAAGATTGAGAGCGAGGTCGGCAAAGGCACCGTGCTCAACTTCTGGTTTCAGCACGACAACATCGACCGGCCGCCAATGGGCGACCTCGCTGGCACCCTCGTGATGCTGTTCGCCGCCCACGAAGACATACACTTCATATACAAACACATCACCGACGACGGCGAATTCGTGTTCGACACCGATGAGATCAAAGAAGCCCTCGACGGAATGTCAATGAACGACATCAACATCATGAAATACCTGAAGGAAATGATTCAGGAAAATTTGGAAGAAATCCATTATAATGAGTAAGGACGCACCGCGTGCGTCCATTAAGACGACAACAATATAACACAACATACAATGAAATTATCAGAAATAGCCAACGTATTGAACGCCAAGGTGATATGTGGCGAAGACCGTCTCGATGAGGAACAGGACAAAGTCTTCGCCTCCGACCTGATGTCCGACATCCTCACCCTTGGCGACAACTTCCCGATGATTGTCACCGGCCTCTGCACCATGCAGACCATACGCACATGCGAGATGGGCAACCTCGACATCGTCGTTTTCGTCAGGAAGAAAAAACCGACTCCCGAGATGATAGAGCTCGCTGAAGACGAGGGCATGGTCCTCATGGAATGCGACTACTCTATGTTCAAGGCCTGCGGCCTGCTCTGGGAAGCCGGATTGAAACCAATTTATTAATCAACAACAAATAACTGGTAACTATTATGCATTTGGAATACACAGTGGTTGAAGGCGATTTTGTCAATGCCGGCTCGGCATCAAGCTCGATAAAGAAAACGTTGAAACAACTCAACGTGAACCCGTCGATAGTGAAACGCGTCGTTGTCGCCCTCTACGAGGCCGAAGTCAACGCTATCGCTCATGCCTACGGCGGCGTGGTCACCGCCGACATCGACGCTGGCAAGATACTCGTACGTGTAATCGACAAAGGCCCCGGCATCCCCGACATCGACTGGGCTATGCAGGAAGGCAACAGCACCGCCTCGCCAGAAGTACGTAACATGGGTTTCGGCGCCGGCATGGGCCTCCCAAACATCAAGAAAAACGTCGACCGCCTCAACGTGCAGTCAACCGTGGGTGTTGGCACCACCGTCGAGATGGAGGTGAACCTTGGTTAAAAGATAATAGATTTTAGATAAAAGATTAGGATTATGGTATTTTTTCACGCACTACAGATAAACGAAACCGTTTGCGAAGGCTGCTCGCACTGCATGAGGGTCTGCCCCACCGAGGCTATCCGCGTGCGCGACGGCAAAGCGCATATCAACGAGGACCGCTGCATCGACTGCGGCGAATGCTTCATCGCTTGTCCGCATAAAGCCGTGTTCGTCAAACAAGACGACTTCGAGGAAATCTTCAAATTCCCATGCCGCGTCGCACTTGTCCCCGCGGTATTCCTCGGCCAGTTCAAAGACGACATCAGCGTGTCGCGAATCTATGCCATACTCAACGAGATAGGCTTCCAACATGTCATCGAGACAGAGATATCAACACCTCTTTACACCGAGCGAAAAAACCAGATGGAACGCGAAGGCAACAACAAGCCGCTCATCTCGTCGTTCTGCCCCGCCATCGTCCGACTCATACAAGTCAAATTTCCAGGACTGGTAGATAACATCATGCCTATAAAGGCACCTCTCGACATCACAGCAATGTTTATCCGCCGCAAACTCGTGAATGAAGGCTGGCCGGAAGACCAGATAGGCGTGTTCTACGTCACCCCTTGCGCAGCTAAGATAGCAGCAGTGAAAAGCCCTGTCGGCGAAGAGAAATCCAGCGTCGACGGCGTCATCAACATGGACTCGCTCTACAACCGCGTCTATAAAAAGATTAAAGAACAAGGCCACGACTACAAAGAAGTGAAACTGCCTATCGCACAACTCACCTCCGACAGCATCCTGACATCTCTGACAAACGGCGAACGCCGACTCTCAATAGCCGAACACTCATTGTCAATCGACGGCATCGACAACGTGATAGAATTCCTGGAAAAGGTTGAAAATGACGAGGTTGAAGGCGTCGACTTCCTCGAGCTGCGCGCCTGCGACCAAAGCTGCCCAGGCGGCATACTCACTTATAACAACAGATTCCTGACCTGCGAACGTATGTTCAACCGCGCCCGTTACGTGGCAGGCAAAGAACGCCGCGGCGAGATGACTCGCGCCAAAGAAGTGGAAGAAGAACACGACTATCTGATGAATAACATCATGGTGGAAGACGTCGAACCACGCTCCATAAGCCTCGACCCCGATTTCAACAAGGCATTGGAAAAGATGAACAAAATCAAAGTATTGGAAAAGCTGCTTCCGCAAATCGACTGCGGAATATGCGGCGCCCCGTCGTGTAACGCACTCGCCGAAGATATAGTCTGCAACGGCTGCAAACTCACCGACTGCATCTTCATCCAACGTAACATGGAGTCGCGCAAGAGCATGAAAGTCGAGACATCACTAAAAATCATGGAAAAAACATGGGGACAAGAAAAAATTGAGAATTATATCAAAAGCAAATTTTTAAAAATCAAAAAATAATTTTAAAATATAATAAAATGAGCATCAACGAATTACAACCAAAAGAAGTATTTGAAAACTTCTACAGCCTGACACGCATCCCTCGTCCGTCAAAGAAGGAAGCTCAGGTTATCGCTTTCATGAAAAAATGGGGTGAAGACCTCGGCCTGGAGACCATCGTCGACGAAGCCGGCAACGTCATCATCCGCAAACCTGCCACACCAGGTTACGAGAACCGCAAAGGCGTGATCCTTCAGGCTCACCTCGACATGGTGCCTCAGAAAAACGCCGACACCGTGCATGACTTCGAGAAAGACCCTATCGAGACTTATGTCGACAACGGCTGGGTGCGCGCCAAAGGCACCACTCTCGGCGCTGACGACGGCCTCGGAGCAGCAGCAGCAATGGGCGTCCTAGCAGCAAAAAACCTCGAACACGGTCCTATCGAAGGACTCTTCACCATCGACGAAGAGACCGGCATGACAGGCGCCAACAAGCTACAACCAGGCGTTCTGAAAGGCGACATCCTGCTCAACATGGACTCAGAGACTGAAGGCGAACTCTATGTGGGTTGCGCCGGCGGCATCGACACCAACGCCTACTGGACTCCAAAAATGGAGAAAGTGGCCGACGGAATGGCAGCTTACCAATTGATAGTCAAAGGATTGAAAGGAGGGCATTCTGGCATGGACATCAACCTCGGAAGAGGCAACGCCAACAAACTCATGAACACCTTATTAATATTGGTGTCACAGAAGTTCGGCGTGCGTCTCGCCACCATCAACGGAGGCAGCCTGCGTAACGCCATCCCAAGAGAGTCGTTCGCCACAGTGGTCGTCCCCGCCGACAAAGCCGAGAAGATGCAAAAACTCGTCGAAGAATACAACACAGCAGTGAAAGAACAGTTCGCCGAGACAGAACCTGACCTCGTGGTCTCAATGGTCGAAACCGAGATGCCTGCCGAAGTCATCGACAACAAGACATTCAAAAACATGCTCGAAGCCATCGCGAAATATCCGAACGGCGTAATCGGAATGTCAAAAGACTTCGAAGGTACCGTCGAGACATCATCAAACCTCGCATTGGTGAAACTTGAAAACGGCAAGATCGTCACCTGCTCACTGCAACGTGGCCTCGTCGATGAACTCAAAGACCAACTCGCCGAAGAGATCCGCAAAGTGCTGGAAGAACACGGCGCAGTGGCAGAGTCAAGCGGCTCATACCACGGCTGGAAACCAAACATCGACAGCCCTATCCTCGCCACGATGAAAAAAGTCTATAATGACAAATTCGGCAAAGAGCCAAAAGTCATGGTTATCCACGCCGGCCTCGAATGCGGCATCCTCGGCGCAAAATACCCTAACTGGGACATGATATCATTCGGCCCGACACTCGTCCACCCACACTCACCAGACGAGGCCCTGCTCATCGAATCAGTGGCTCCGTTCTGGGAATTTTTAGTTGAGACTCTCAAGAACGTGCCGGAGAAATAATCCCACCGTCATTTCGAGCGAAATGAAATGAAGTCGAGAAATCCTCTGTAGTCACTAACGATTTCGTTGATGGAGGATTTCTCCGTTTCGCTTCGCTACAGTCGAAATGACAATAAAAAATAATTTTTCAAAAAAATGTTGTACGTATTAAAAAATTGTGTAATTTTGCAGTCCGAATTTTAAGATAAAAAAATAAAAATAAGATAATACAATGAAACGTACATTTCAACCATCTAACAGAAGACGCAAGAACAAACACGGTTTCAGAGAGAGAATGGCAACTGCCAACGGTCGCAAGGTTTTGAAAGCCCGCCGCGCTAAAGGCAGAAAGAAACTCACAGTATCTGACGAGTATTGATTCTGCGAAGCCGTACCTAATAATTAATTATTTAAGGTTAAAAAAGAGACAATGTGACGTTGTCTCTTTTTTTTGTATTTTTGCATGCTGTCATTCCGAGCGTAACGAAGTGAAGTCGAGGAATCTCATACAAACCATGCAAAAACTGACAAAAATATTATCATCATTATTACTGGTTTTAACAACCAGCAGCTCGGTTTTTGCACAAATTCCGGAGTTCTTCAACGTCCCCCGCACCACCCCCATCGACGACTCCCGCCGCGACGGCTGCGACTACCTCATCATCACCCCTGACGACGAAAACATAAAACAATGGGCCGACACCCTACGCGACTTCCGTGAAAAACAAGGAATCATCACCAAGGTGCTGACAATGAGCGAGGTCAGCGCCAACAACCCCGACTCGCTGAGGAGGTTTCTGCGCCTTACACATGAAGTGTGGAACCCCGCCCCTGCTGCGGTTTTGCTGTTGGGCGACTACGACTCTGACCCAGCCAAAGGCATCATATCGTTCGCCCTCACCAACCATCCCGAAGGACAGGCGTTCGAACCATATATGGCCGACAACCGCCTTGTCGAGTTCACTGGCGACGACCTTCCCGACATGGCGATAGCACGTATGCCAGCCGCCAACGCCGACGAGGCACAGCTGATGGTGCGGAAAACACTTGAATATGAACGCCATCCATACGACGACGAGTATTACTACGCTCATCCTGTCACTGCCATGGGCTACCAACGCTCACGATGGTTTCAGCTATGTACCGAGATAATAGCGGGATACCTTGAACAACAAGGCAAAGACGTCATACATATCAACAACATACACCAAGGCACCCCCGACTCGGTTTGGTCAACAGGTCAAAGGACAGATGACGTCCTCAACTGTTTCGGTCCCGACGGCCTCGGATATATTCCTGCCACCATGTCGTATCTCACCGACTGGAACGGTGACGCCAATGATATCACACAGGCACTGGAAAACGGCACATATATGCTAATCCACCGTGACCATGGCACCTTCCAGACATGGAACGAGCCTTATTTCAGCAATGCACTCATCAACGAGCTACACAACGACAAACTATCGTTCATCATGTCGGCAAACTGCCAGACCGGCGACTTCAGCTATGGTGACGGAAGCTCCGACTGCCTCGCCGAACGTTTCCTGCGCAGCCCATACGGTGCCATCGGTATCATAGCAGCCTCACAGCTGTCATATTCCTATGTCAACGACACATACGTCTGGGGCTTCTTCGACTACCTCTACCCTGATTTCATGCCCGACTACGGCCCACAATCATTTGACTTCAAATACCCCGCATTCGCCAACGCCTACGGCAAGTATTATCTGCAACAATCAGCGTTCCCATATAATGCCAGCTATAAACCGGTCACATATAACCTCTTCCATTATTTTGGCGACGCTTTCTTACAACTATACACCGAAGTGCCGCAACAAATCTTCGTCTCCCATCCAGAAAGCATACATCCCGACGACACCCATATCACAATACAAGCCGACGAAGGTGCTTTTGTCGCATTATCCGTTGACAATCAATTGATTGCACGTGCCAAATCAAATGGCGATGAGATAGCTTTTGATTTCCTCCTGCCTCTCAATGATGGCACTGTCATCAAAGTGGTCGCCACCAAACAGGAATGCTACCGACACGAAAGCACAATCATGGTGACCGACAACATAGGAGTCGGTGAGATATTCGGTTATAATGACTTCAAAGTGTACCCCAACCCCACTGACAACACACTTTATATCGAAGGGAATAACATTCGTAATATCAAGATTATCAACATTTTAGGACAGACAATACAAAACACTGACTATTGCCAGGGCTGCGACATCATCAGCGTTGACTGCGGCAACCTTAACCACGGCGTTTATTACGTCATCATATCAGGTCAAAACACCGTGGTAAGACGTTTCGTTAAGCGATAAATGTTACTCTTGCTGTAATCTTTGTGGAATACACATCGCGCGTTTTTAACATAAAAGGAGAGACATCGATTTTCCGACATCTCTCCTATTATGTGATTATATAAAAGCCCCTTTGTTAGGGAATCTTACGCCATTTTAGTCAACTTTCTCAAGTTTGGTGTTTGCGCCCCACTTGTTGATGTTGAATGTGAGGTCGAAACGCAATGTGCCTTCCAATGGGTTTGTGCCCGATGTTGACGCATTGTTGACTGGCACGAGGTATGACACGTCAAGGGCGAACACATTGTAACGCAAGCCTGCACCGAATGTCAGATAACGGCGGTTACCTTTCATCTTGGCCTCATGGAAGAAACCGGCACGCACTGCAAAGATCTGATTGTACCAGTATTCTGCACCGATACCGAGAGTCCATTCCTTCAGCTCCTCGCTGAATCCACCCGGAGCATCGTAGAACGACTGGAACATACCCTGAATCATTGACACATTAGGGTCTTTACCTTTCTCGATTACAAACCCGCCGTTGCCGTCAGGAATCAAAGCGCCGTCGGCATCTCTTGCGTAGATAGGTGGTGTAGGCACGAGCAACTTGTTGAGGTCAAATGAGAAAGCCAGTGAGTTGAACTCATCGATATTGAGTTTCAATGATGGACCCAAGCGCAAGTTTGTCGGGATGAAGTCCGTTCTCGAATTAGCGTCGCTATAGCTCATTTTGCTACCCATGTTGGTGATTGCCACACCCCATGTGAACACACCGTCAATAGTGCTGAAATACACAGGACGCTGGTAGTACACAGCGATGTCGGCAGCCACCGACCATGCAGCTCTTGAATAATTTGTAACTCCTTGAGTAAGATGCGAATAGATGAAACGACCAGCAACTGATGCTGATAAATAATCACCCAATTTTCTTGAATAGCAAAGGTCTATCGAGAACTCGTTCGGTGAATATGTTCCCTTGTCGTTATTATACTCATCGCGGAAATTGATCTCACCAAGTGAGAAATATTTCAACGAACCCGCTATTGTTGACTTGCTGCTAACACGTTTTGACACAGCGAGATACGCGATGTTCATATCAGGAACGAGCTTTCTCAACCAAGGGCTGTATGCCAAACCGATGCTGAAATCATCTTCCATAAATGCATATTTTGCAGGGTTCCAGTGCATTGAATAAACATCCGGTGATGTTGAAACACCTATATCACCCATACCAGCCGAACGCGCGTCTGGAGCGATACTCATAAACGGAACTGCCGTTGAAATCACATTATAGTCAAGATTCTGACCGGTTTCCTGCTGCTGCGCCTTTGCGATGACACCTGTCATCATAAGAGCCAATAATACAACTAACGATTTTCTTATCATATCTTCAAAAATTATTCTGCAAAATTAACAAATTTATAGCTTATAACGACATCATTTATCAAATATTGTAATAATTTTTATTTTTCTCACAAAACTATCATTCTCTGTGAAGTATTAATCTCGCATCCGTCCGAATCCTTCAGATACACCTTATACACATATACTCCAGCCGACAAACGTCGTCCTGCCGCATCCCGTCCATCCCAGTCCATCTTCAGGTTAAGGACATTCAAATCATTGTATTCCAATGTGTTAACAACCCTACCCATAATATCAAAAATCTGTATGTTGATATCTACCGTGACGTTCTTTTTATTATAATCGACAGTAAAACTGGTGCTTTCGCTAAACGGATTCGGGTAATTCACGACATTGTGCATGGTGTTTTTCACCACATCTCCCATAACATTCACAGTAATGGATGCGGTATTGCTGTTGTCGTGTGTATCCCAAGCCCTCAAACTGATGACATTGTCATATCCGGCAAACAACTCAAGCTCCATCTCGATTTTTCCGCTTGTAAAATCATCTGTCGTTTGTTCATAATAATCATTGACAACAAGCGATTTACAAGCTATATCTGACTCAACAGACAAATATAAGTCACGGCCAAGCATAGAGTTGTAATGACATATCCCTTGAGGGTCGTGAAGCTCAACAGTGAGATGCCCGTCATTCCACGAAAGATTTATCTGAGGCCCTTCAAAATCAGGTAAAACTGATGGATTTCCTTCCACTTTCAAATTGGTGAGTATGGTGTTGGCATCTTTCCTGTTTACAGTATCACATGCATAAAAACTCAATTTGGCATTACCATTTTGGTTGTTGACACTGCGAGGTACAGTCATAACACCTGAGAAACGGCCGTTCACCACCGAAATACCACCATCATACAAAACATCCGTATAATTGGTGAATGTATAATAATTACCTCCAGCTCCGGAATTGTTCAAAGTAGTATAAGTCGACTTGTTATCAAACAGTTTCGGATACACAACACCATTAAACGACGCATCCAGAGCTCCATTTCCCTTAGCCACCCAGCCTTCAATTCGCAACGTGTCCATCGGTGCCACTGAAATCATATCTTCAGAGGTATGGCCGTTGATAGAGTTAATCACAACATTTTGTGCGGGATAAGTGAATCTTAACGCCGGATCACCGAAAAACACGTATGACAGATAATTCGAGGAGTTGTTCGAAAATGCTCGCTTTGACAATCGAACTATGTCACCCATCGTCAATTCTTTGATATTATTATTTGTATATGTGTTTTTCATAAATTCAGTGACTATAGTTTTATTCAGCTGTTGTTGTGTCGGTCGTGTCGTGGTGTACATTCCAATTGCGCCACCGTTTTCCATCTTATAAAGAATTTCGCCTGCCGACACAAACGAAGCGTCATCAAAAGCGCTGAACTCACAAGTGCCTGTGACGACAAATGGCAACTTATAATAATTTGTCAGCGACTCTATATCTTTGGTTTTAAATAAGTTAGAAGCACTCAAGCCCTTAACTCCACCATGTCCGAGGTAAGTCATCATCATGATACCGTCGTCGAACATCTCGATAATTGAGGCTGTCGCATCAGGATAACAGTATGAACCGTCGGCAAGCTTCTGCCTCACATACGCATCAGCATATATTTTACTGATATTCACGGTGGTACTCATGGTGTCCATCATCGCTTCAATGTCATCACAATTCTTCGAATATGTCTTGGTGTCATCGGATAGCAGCAGAAGCTCGTCCCTCCATTCCCCCATTGCCTTGACATTATAGATATACCTTTTGATTTTATCGACAACTATTTCAGCCTCATCTGGTGTCAGCATCGGTATTCTGCCCACCGCGACATCCATATTACCCAGACACTGGTCGCCTTCTTCCATCTCAAGAAGCCCGAAATAATCGTCCGTAACGTATGCGTTTATCTCGTTCACGCTGTTCAGAGCCTCGTATGGCGGCACGAAATTGCCACCATAACCCTCCACATTCTTATAATCATTGGTGCCACGCCCCAATAACAACACGTATTTCAGGTTTGCAGACCTTTCATAAACCATTTTCACAAAATTGCGTATAGCAGTGATATCAACGCTTCCCGAAGAAAACTCATTGTAAATCTCATCGACAAAAACCACCTCGCTCAACATGCCGTCATTCTCCTCATGAATGGCTTTTATCTCATCAGCTTGTTGTGCAAATATCTTATCAGTGATGATAAGCATCTCAGCATTCGTTATAGAATGAACATTCTGATTATCAATATGTTTCATCGACTCGACACTCATCACATCAGGGTCTTCATACAACACAAAACCAGTGTTTCCAACAAGTCGGAGTTTGAAACTGGCGAGGTTCCCAGTGAGTGTATAATCCTGTATTTTCGGACTTAGAGGGTTCGTGATATCCAATATTACAGAAGCCTCACTGGCTTTTTCAATACCAACGAGCTCGACAACGGCATGGGTATTCCTATTGATATGAAACTGCAACTGTTCATTTTCATAACTCAATGAACGCCATGCATTTATATTGAAATAATCCAGTCCAAGATATGAAGCGGAATTATCCGACTCAATCTCAAGACCCACTTCAATAATATCATCTGTAGGATTAAACTGTATGCTGTACGTTCTCTCAACACCGAAAGAATAATCTCCTGATTTCTGTATAAGAATATCACTGCCCACTTGTGTTCCATTGACTTTAACACGAGCAAGCGTCCCGTTAACTTTTGATGCCCCGATGAAGTTAACCTCCAGAAATGCCCGCGAATCCGTAATCACATTCTTAAACTCAAACGGCACTGTCAGATCACCTTCGTCCCTGTTCACCGTCTCACCATACCATTTTCTCCCTCTATGATAATAATTGTGCAAATCCACTTCATGATACTGACGGTCAACAAATGATGTCACCTCATTAACTGGCTCCCCCGTATCTTGTGATTGCATCTCCATTCGCCTGCCATCATTCTGATTATCAAGCTTTAAGAAATAAAAAGTGGTATCAGAATAGTAGTTCGTCTGATAATTGAAAAAATCTCCTGAAGGTGTCCATTCGCATGAGCCCTGACCGTAAAAAAGAACCCCTTTGTCATCAACGATGATATCCATCTCAGCAAGGTCATCGTAGGTGTTGGCACTGTTAGCTTCCGGCAACATGCCGCTGACATTGCCATACATACTTATTTTATTGAGGTTCAATGCATTAACATCGATTCCAGCCGCCGACATTTCATCAAACGTGATACGATATACACCATCTTTAACGACACCTATTTTATATATGGTGCCGTCTTTAAGGACAGAGTTTTCTTTAAAACCCTGAGCCCACGATGTCATACCACACATCGTCAACGTGAAAACCAACAATATGTACAGCAACTTCCTCATCGTGCGATCACTAATTTTGAACAGCCAGACACCGTTTCCTCTTTAGAGTTTGAAAGTGTTATGTTATATATGTAAATCCCTGACTGTAAAGGCATTCCACCATCTGTAGTACCATCCCAGCGGACTGGTTCGATACGTCCGGAAGCGCCATAACGGCTCTCTCTAATGGTCTTGACGGTTTGTCCGTTCATATTGTAAATCCTGACTGTCACGTCAAAATAGCCTTTCTGGTTATGCTCGAAATAGAAATTCGTGTAACTCCGCATCGGATTAGGGGCATTACACACATTCTCAATCGTGAGATTGTTGCTCCTGATCACAGTAAAATCAATGGAAACGGTGGTTGAGTTATTGTATATGTCCCATACCCTGAAGCTCACGCAATGTTTGCCTTCATTAAGATTATAGAAATGATAAGCCACTGTGCCATAATCGTTTAGATTATCAGGAGCTTCGTAATACGCGTTGAGGTTATAGCTTCTGTTCGTGGCACCCGATAATGTTGCGGTGATATCATGTCCTATACCCGCCCCTGTGGCGTTTATGCCGTTCTCGTCTTTAACAAATGCGTAAAACACAGGATTCTCATTGGTTATTCCGCCACTCACGAACAATGTGTCGTCGATGAAGATTCGTGCTGTCGGGCCGTCGACATCGGGTAAAGCCGTGTTATCGTAGCCACCCACAATCACATTATCATACGAGCCATTGGCATCGGTGACATAATCTGTGGCATAGAAGCTGATCAAGCCATTACCGTAAGCGTAGTTTAAGTCTTTAGGCAGCATGAAGCCTATATGGAATTCTCCGTTTACCACTGATGCCTTACCGCTGAACAAGATACTGTTACGCAGCTTGAAATCCTTGATGACGCCGCCATTGTCACCTTTGGTGCGGTAGATATTCTCCTTGTCGTAAACCGACACCGTCACATCACCGTTGAAATCGTCCATCTTAACGCCAAAGTTGTCTCTGACTTCACCGCATAACTCGATGGTGCTCAATGCTTTAAGGGTATCATTAACTAATCCGACATCTTTCCCGTTGATTTTTGTCAAAACCACATTGTTTTTAGGATATGCGAGACGTAACGCAGGGTCGCCGAACAGGACAAACACCTTGAGATTCTTGCTCGTACTTTGTTTTGTGCTGAAAAAAATCTCGCCCATGGTAGGGTATTCGCCGTCTTTCATCTTGAACATACGTCTGTATGTGCGTTTCAACAGCTCGCTGTCACCTTGTGTGGTACGCGCTGTCGTTATCATTGCGATGGCACCTCCATGACTGTTGGTAAACACCAACTCGCCTGCCGATGTTCTCGTATGGTCGTCGTAACGGCTGAACTCGCATGTCGCCGTCACAAAAAGTGGCAACATCTTTCCATTTTGCCATGAGTTGATGTCTTCTATGGTAAGGACACGCTCGTCGGCAAGACCCACCTCTCCGCCGTGACCGCAATAGTTCATCACCAGAGTGCCCTTGTCCAATCTGTTTGTTATAGCCTCGTTCATCTCCGGGCAACGCTGTCCGCTCGCCGTCGCCACCTGACTGAATGCATCAAGATATATCTTATCGGTTATCACATCGGCACCCCAATATGCAAGTGAGTCGGCAATCATCTCTGAATTTGTTACAAAATGGTTGCTTTCATCATCACATACAAGAGTGACCACATTACGCCAGTTACTCATCACCTTGCTGTCGCCGGAGATATATGACTCTATTTTCTTTATTACGGTTGTCGCCTCTTCCACCGTCGACACTGGCATTCTGCCTATCGGCAAATCGATGGTTGATGTCTCGTTTTCCATGTCACCATCAGTTGGGTCAAGACAAACGAAATAGTCGTCTGTAACCATCGATTGTGTTATAGTACATGAATTTATCGACTCCCATGTAGGGATAAAACACACACTCGGATTCTTGTAAGCGTATGAGGCATCACCGAAAAGCAAGACATATTTAAGATTATGCTCGCCACCTTTGTTATACAGCATCCTGATAAACGCTCTAATGCCTCCAATATCCTGGGCACCGCCAGAAAACTCGTTGTATATGTATTGCGGCTGAACTATCTCGATATTCAAGTCGTCAATATTGGCATGTATCGCCTTCAGACTCTCTGCCTGCGATTGGAAGTTAGGATGCGTAATGATAAGATAATCAACATCTTTTAACGCATGAAGATTCTGATTTGCCACCATACCCGCAAAGGTGGGGACACCACAGCCATCGTA
>CADAFC010000048.1 GCA_902787095.1 uncultured Bacteroidia bacterium | reverse complement strand
ACTTAAATTATAACCACATGAAAAGAAAATTTACTTTACTGATTGCGGCGTTGGCGCTGCTAACAATGATTGTCCAGCCTGGAAGGGCGTGGGGACAAACAAAAGATTCCGAAACCGTTTCTTACGGTTGGGAAACGACTGATGATGCCACTCTGTGGACAATTTCGGATGCCATCGCGGCGACTCAAGGAGAAGGCAACACTGGCTCTTACGCTGGTAAGATTAATACCAACAGTACAACTGTGCAATTTAACGAAAAGGTGTATGTCACTTCATTCTCATACGCTTTCAAACGCACATCAAACAACAACAACTATAGCGTTTACATCGAGACTTCCACTGATGGACAAACCTGGTCGATAAAGGACACCCAGGCAATGAACACTTTTTTAAATGGAACTTACAAAACCATAACAAAAGAGTTT
Organism: uncultured Bacteroidia bacterium; assembly: GCA_902787095.1. Classification (GTDB taxonomy): domain Bacteria; phylum Bacteroidota; class Bacteroidia; order Bacteroidales; family F082; genus Limimorpha. The sequence continues at coordinate 14,298 of CADAFC010000048.1, read as the reverse complement.
GATGGAACCCAAGAATTATATGTCAGATTCCGTTGCAACAACACTACCGCAATAAGATATGTTGACGATGTAACAATTACTTATTCAACAAGTGCTTCCCAATTATTACCTTGCGACCTTACTCTCACCAATGCATCCACATCACTGGTATTTGACCTCTATGACAATCCAGACCCACAAGTCATAGACTACACAACATCAAGCACTGGTGAAGTTACAGTTGTAAACAGCGATTATATAACCGCCGTGGTTGATCAGGTTAACAAGACCATTACAGTAACACCAGTCGCTGTTACCAATGGCACAAAAGTCATTACTGTTAACCAAGCCGCTGACGACAATTACACCTCGGGTTCAAAAACTTTCACAGTAAATATTACCGATAGCACACCTGCAGTCGGTGGTGATGTAACCTTTGACGCCACAGTTGACATGGGCACAAGCCCAATCATCAAAAATGGTGTAACATTTGCTTGTACCAATGGCGCTCTTAACAATGGTTCAGAGTATCGTCTTTACAAAAACTCTGTAACAACTTTCAGCGTAGAATCAACATCAGGCAATAGTATTACTCAAATTGCTTTTACTTGTACCGCGAATAATCCTGCCAGTGGTTTTGCCACACAAGATGGTTGGACAACCAATGGTGATAACGGTACATGGACTGGTAATGCTCAAGAAGTTTCATTTACCGCTTCAGGTGCTCAAGTACGTGCTACAAAAATTATAGTGACAATTGCTACTTCAGGTTCTGACTGCATCTAATGTGAACATCGCTTACGATGCCGCAGCAGGCGAAATTGAATACACCGTCAACAACCCGGCTAGCGGAGGCGTTTTGACCGCCACAACTGAAAGCGACTGGCTCACTCTTGGCACTGTCGGTGCAACGGTTCCTTTCACATGCGGTGTGAACCCTGCAGCAACAGAACGCGCAGCAACCGTAACTCTTACCTATACTTACGATGCTAAAGCCACCGTCACAAAAGACGTCACAGTGACACAAGCCGGTAACCCGGATGCGTACATGACCATATCGGAAGTGCGTGCACAAGGCACCGGCTCGGTAACAACCAAAGGTATCGTCACAAGCTGCGTGGGAACAACCGGTTATATCCAGGATAACGACGCCGCTATCTGTGTTTATGGTTCTTCTCTCACAGTCGGAGACGAAATAAGAGTATCAGGCTCTTTGACAACTTATAACGGACTGCTCGAAATCACAAGCCCACAAGTTGATGTTGTTTCTTCAGGCAATGTTGTTGATCCTGAAGTAATGACCGTCGCAGAAGCTGTCGCAAGCACAAACCAAGGCTGGTACATCAGAATTGAAAATGCCACTGTTTCAGCTATAAGCGGGTCAAACACCACTATCGCACAAGGAGAAAGCACTATCGTGGTACGTGGCATCAGCGGAGTTACATTAGCAGTTAATGATATCATTTCTCTCAATGGTAACATCGGTTGCTTCAATACCAATCAGATTGCCAACCCACAAGATGTAACGGTTCAGCAGCCTACAGAGCCGACTATCACACTCAGCAGCTATGCCATCAACGTGGCAGCCGATGGTGAAAATGGCAGCATAGAAGTGACATTTGAGAACTTTACCAACCTTGAGCCTGAGATTCAGTTCTTTGAAGCCGACGGTGTAACTCCAGCTTCATATAATTGGATGACAGCCGGATTGGATGCAGAAAACGAACATGTAACATATCAAATTGCTGCAAACGATGGCGCTGCCCGCACGGCTTACTTCAAAGTTTACGAAGTAAGTGAAGGCGTTTATTCCAACCTTGTTACTGTTAGCCAGGCAGCATACGTAGCCCCTACATACGCTGCTTTGCCGTTTGAATTTATTGGTGGCAGAGCTGACATCGAAGACACAGACGGTTTGTCACAAGAAGGCCTCGGCTCCGATTATAGCAGCAATCCAAAATTGAAATTCGATAGCACAGACGACTGGGTGCTGCTCCAATTCGATGAGCGTCCAGGCACTCTGACATTTGACATCAAAAACAACAGCTTCTCTGGTGGCACATTCACCGTACAGACATCTGAAGATGGTGTTACTTATACCGATTTGGAAACCTATACTACAATTACTGGAACACAAAGTGAAGAATTTGACAATTTAGGCGAAAACGTCCGCTACATCAAGTGGATTTACACCAATAAAGTAAGCGGTAATGTGGGCTTGGGCAATATAGGTCTTACAGCTTATGTGGCACCTTCCCCTGCAATCACACTTGAGACTTATGCCATCAATGTGGACGCTGGAGAGCATATTGGTGAAATAGGGGTAACATACCAGTTAGTAGAAGAGGATCTGGCAGATATTTATTATTGCGATGCCGATGGTAATCCAGCCACTTACGACTGGTTTACAGCAGAAATAAATGCAAATCACAACGTGGATTATGTAATAGGTGCCAACACGACAACAGCGGAACGCACGGCTTATTTCAAAGTTTACGGTCTCGACAACATCGATTATGATGATGTATATTCCGACATTGTCACGATAACACAGGAAGGAATTGCCGTTTTATATACAGTAATGTTTGACACTGACGGCGGCACATTTGTTGGCAACGACGACTTCAACAGTGAGATTGTCCAGAAACAAACAGGCGTTTATTCTCTTCCTTCAGCTACCAAAAACAACGTGACATTCGCCGGTTGGAAACTCGACGGAACAGACGACATCTATGCCGCGGGCGCACAATATGAAGTCACAGCCGATGCGTCATTCACAGCACAGTGGAGCAATGCCACGACAGGAACAATTCATTTCTGTTCAACCGCAGGAACAGGAAACATGAATATCAACGCTTCGCCTAAAGAAGGAACAGACGATATTGGCAACACTTGGACTGTTGTAACAGAAGGCACAACCAGCTTCACTCCATCTAATAATTATTGCCAAATAGGCTCAGGCAGCAAACCTGCCACAAGCATCACCTTCACGATGACACTGCCAAACGATGTCACCATCTCCGCTTTCTCGGCAAAATTCGGAGGTAACAGCGGTACAGCTGGCGATATCACTCTTAAAGTTGGTGAGACAACAGTTGGAACAGGCTCTTTGAACGCTTCCACTGATGTCATCGTTAACAGCACATCTATAGTATACGGTAATGTGTTAACCGTTACCGTCACCAATATTGCAAAAGGCGTGAAAGCTTATTACATCAGCTACTCATACGAAATGGGAACCGACCCTATCATCATCGCTTCGTCGCCTGTTGATTTGGCATACAATGCAACATCAGGTGAAATTGAGTATTCAATCATCAATCCTGCTACTGGAGTAAGCCTTGATGCGACAACAACAGCATCGTGGATTAGTAACTTTGTTATTACTGACGACAAAGTGACATTCACAACAACTGAAAACACTGAGTATATCTCTCGTCAGGGAACAATCACCCTTTCATACCAAGGTGCTAATAATGTGGATGTCTTGGTCAATCAGGCCGCAGCTCCTATGCCGATGGATGACTTTGCGCTCTTCACCGGCGACCTCGTCGAAGGTGACTACATTATTTATTATGATGGCAAGGCTTTGAATACCACCGTTACTTCTAACAGATTGCAATATGCAGAAGTAACGCCTGCTAACAATGTCATTGCCACCGATAATTCTGATATTATTTGGCACATTACTCCAAACGGTGAGTATTGGACTGTTTATAATGCCACTGCTGACGCATACGCAGCAAGTACTGGTACTAAAAACCAGGCACAAATGATGTCAGACGGCACAGACGACAAGGCTTTGTGGACTGTTACCGGAACAGAGACATACGAGTTTGTGAACAAGTACAATTCTGAAAACAGCATCAACGCCAACCTCAGAAACAATGGCACATACGGATTTGCTTGCTATGCCACCGGCACCGGCGGCGCTTTGACACTCTACAAGAGAGCCTCAGCAATTGCCTCATACAAAACAGTTATCGCTGGCTATGGCGACAATGAAGGCGGTTACTGCCTCATCGCATCACCAGTGTCAGCAGATCCTACAAATGTGACCAACATGATGACTGAACAAGCTGAGAATTACGATTTGTACTGGTTCGACCAGGCTAATGATGAGGCACAGTGGCGCAACTATAAAGCAAACAGCTTCTACCTTACTCCAGGCAAGGGTTACCTCTATGCAAGAAATAGTGATGCCGAGCTCACATTCAACGGTTTGGAATATGAAGGCAATGGCACTATCAATTTGACTTACGCCGACGGTGCCACATTTGACGGCTGGAACCTCATCGGCAACCCATTTGGCACCAATACAGTACTTGACAGGGTTTACTACAGAATGAATTCAGCCGGCGACGGATTTGTAGCTGCTACCGAAAACACTCCTATCAACAAGATGGAAGGTGTGTTTGTAAAAGCCACAGGAGCCGGTCAATCAGCAACGTTCACTCCAAGCAACAGCAAGGATAGCAAAGCAATCGCCAAGACCAACATTATGGTTGCAAATGCCAACGGCACAGTCGTTGACAACGTTATTATCCGTTTTGATGGTGGCAGAACACTTGAGAAGTTCAGCTTCCGTGATGGCAACACCAAGCTCTACATCCCACAAGATGACGCTGATTACGCTATTGTCAACAGCAATGCTACAGGCGAAGTGTCACTCTACTTCAAGGCAGCGACAACAGGCAACTACACCATCAGCATGAAACAGAGCGATGCCGACCTCGGCTATCTCCACCTCATCGACCGTTTAACCGGTGCTGACGTGAACATGCTGCTCGATGACTACACATTCGTCGGCTCACCAAGAGACACTGAAAACCGTTTCATCGTCAGATTCAGCGAGAATTCCAATGGTATGGCCGAAAACAACTACTTCGCATATCAGAATGGTGACCAGATTATCGTCAACGGCAACGGCGAACTCCAAGTGTTCGACGCAACAGGCCGCATGGTGATGAACACCAACGTCAACGGCATCCAGACAGTGAACGTCCCGGCAACAGGAATGTACATTTTCAGAATGGTTGGCGAATCAGTTCAGACACAGAAAATTGTTGTTAGATAACATTAAATGGAAAGGAATACAGCTATGAAAAAGATATTATTAGCAACAGCATTGGTTATTGCGATGGGCCTTGGCGCCAACGCACAACGCGACAGTTTCTTCAACGACTGGGAAGATGTCAGTAACGGTCTCGACAGAGACGCTATCACCATGCCTGGCCTTCCTGGCTCACACGGTCTTACCACCAACGAGTCAGCACCACTTGGCAGCGGTTTGCTCGTGCTCACCGCATTGGGTGGTGCCTACATGATAGCAAGAAGGAAGAAGGAATAAACCTTAATCACCTTAGCGGCAACCTTAATGGCGTTAAGGGCTTTAATGGCTTTAACGCCCTTAGGGCTGCCGCTTAAGGTATTTAAAGTATTATTGAGAAGCTGCCCTACTCTTGTTAACTAAAATCACTCCGATGAAGACAAGGACAGCAGCCAAAACCTTCTGCCAACTGAGGCGGTCCATGCCTGTGACAATGCCCATCACAGTGGCGATAATAGGCTGCAAATAGCCGTAAAGACTGATGACCGTCGGACGTAACACCTTCTGCCCTACCGGAATCAGGAAATAAGCGACGAAGGTGGAGAAAAGAATCACAAAACCAAGCTCAAGAAGGTATTTCGCAGGCATAACCGCCATATTGAGACCTACCAACTCCTTGATATCGAATGGGATAGCGACGACAGCCGAGAAGAGGAACATCCACTTCATGAAGGTGACGACGCTGTATTTTGTGATGAGCGGACGGAAAGCCCCGAGATACAAGGCAAAGAAGATACAGTTGCCAATCATATAGACAATGCCCATGGGCTGAGTCTCAGTGACACCGCCACCATCGACACGCACGGTATTGAAAACCAATAATATGACACCCAAGAAACTCAACGCCACACCGCCAGCCTTCTTCAAAGTGATAGGTTCTTTCAACACTATCGCCGCGATAAACATGGTGAAAATAGGTGTGAGCGGAGTGAGAATGCTGGTGTCGAAAGGCGTGGTCATGGTGCTCGCCTTTAAAAACGACCACTGCGTGAGAAAGAGACCGAGCATCGAGGCAAGAAAAATCTTCGGGAAGTCCTTTAATTCGACCTTTTCCTTCGGCAGAAACAACGACGTCAGCCAGAAAAGCACAGCAGCACCTACCGCACGAAAGCAAAACAAACCCATCGGCGATATCAACGCCAACATCGACAAATCCCTGCAGATAATGATGTTGAAGCCGAAAATCGTGTAAGCGATGAAAGCTGAAATATGACCTAAAGACTTTTTCATAAGCGGGTGCAAAATTACAAAAAAAGTCGCCAGTCTTTAGTTTTTAGTCTTTAGTTTTTAGTTTTTTAAAATTATAGCAACTAAAGACTAACGACTAACGACTAAAAACTGTATTTTTGCAAATTGAAAATTAAAATACATAGAAATATGAGTAGAATGGAAACTCCGGTCCTACTTCTGACCGGTTATCTCGGAAGCGGAAAGACAACTTTGGTAAATCATATCCTTTCAAACAAGAAAGGCATCAAATTTGCAGTGATTGTCAATGACATAGGCGAGGTGAACATCGATGCCGACCTCATCCAGAAAGGCGGCGTGGTGGGCAAGAAAGACGAGAGCCTTGTGGCGTTGCAGAACGGATGTATCTGCTGCACCCTCAAAATGGACCTCATCGAGCAGCTCACCGACATCATGAAGATGGCGCGTTTCGACTACATCGTTATCGAAGCCAGCGGCATCTGTGAGCCTGAGCCTATAGCACGCACCATCGCAGGAATCCCGCAGATGGGCAGGGAATACACACAGTTTGGCACCCCACGCCTCGACTGCATAGTGACAGTGGTCGACGCACTTCGCATGAAAGATGAGTTCGCATGTGGCGAGAGCCTCAAAAACGAGAACATCGACGAGGAAGACATCGAAAACCTCGTCATTGAGCAGATTGAGTTCTGCAACATCGTGATATTAAACAAGGTGTCGGAAGTGGAGCCTAAAGAGCTCGAGCGCATCCGCCAGATTGTGAGAAACCTCGCACCAGACGCCCAAATCCTCGAATGCGACTACGCCAACGTGAAACTCGACCAGATTATCGACACCTATATGTTTGATTATAACGACGTGTCTGGCTCAGCAGGCTGGATAAAAATCCTCGAAGGCCGCGATGAACATGACGATGATGACAATGATGACGACGACGATCACGACGAACACCATCATCATGAGCATGAAGAACACCATCATCACGAGCATGAAGAACACGATCACGATGAACATGAACATCATCATCACCACCATGACCATGAGGAAGAAGGTGAAGCTGAGGAATATGGCATCGGAACATACGTCTACTTCAACAGAAGACCTTTCGACACGCTGAAATTCAATGACTATGTGTTGAACAGCTGGCCAAAGAACATCATCCGCTGCAAGGGATTGTGCTATTTCGCTGACAATCAGGACATGTCGTACATCTTCGAGACCGCAGGCAAGCAGAAAAAACTCTCGGAAGCCGGCTATTGGTTCGCGACCGCCTCTGAGGAGGAGTTAAGACAGTTCGCTGAGCGCGACCCAAGTATCTTAAAAGACTGGGACGAAGAGTACGGCGACAGAATGGAGAAGATAGTGTTTATTGGGCAGAAGCTTGATAAAGAGGCGATAAAACAAGCACTTGACGACTGCTTGTTTTAGTCTTTAGTCGATAGTCTTTAGTCTTTAGCAACTAGTGACTAACGACTAGCGACTCCTTCACGGCAAACGGCAACGCCAGCAAGAACGTGAGTGCATCGGCGATGGCTTGCGTCATTTCGACACCTTGGAAGCCGATGAAATGAGGCAGAATCATGATGGTCGGGATGAAGAAGATACCTTGTCGTCCCATCGATAACACCGTGGCTATCAATGTCTTACGAGTGGTTTGATACATCATATTGGTGACGGTGCTCACCCCGATGAGCGGGAATGACAGGCACTGCCACCGCAACACTCTTGTGCCTATTTCCACCAGTTCGACATCCTCGCTGCGGAATAATCTGATGATATCAGGAGCGAATATTGAAAACGCTATAGAAATGATTATCAATATGATAGTCGCCAAAACTGTAGTAAACACGAACGACTGTCGCACACGCTCATAGAGTCGGGCCCCGTAGTTGAAGCCGCAGACAGGCTGGAACCCCTGCCCTATTCCAAGAATCATTGAAAAGGCGAACATCATGACACGCGACACTATGGCAAATGCAGCTATTGCGCTCGCCTCTGTTCCGGGAGCAGCGTAGTAGGCGGCGTATCTGTTGAGCATTATCGTGCTGATGCAGACGAACACATGACGGGCCAACGAAGGGTTGCCTCCTTTGAAAATGTCCTTATAATTCTGCCATGACGGACTGAAATTTCTTATTCGGATATGCACGTTGCCGCTCATCTCGGTGCCCATCAAAAGGATGAACCAGCCAGTCATCTGGCTTATGCAGGTGGCAAGCGAGGCACCCATCACACCCATGTCGAAGACATAGATAAACAAGGCATCGAGGAAGATGTTGAGGACGGCTCCTGTGGTGATTCCAACCATGGCATAACGCGCGTTGCCCTGCAGACGAAGTTGGTTGTTAAGTGTGAGCGACGACATCATGAACGGCGTTCCGATGAGGATAAACAGCAGATAATCATTGGAATGCGGCACAATTTCAGGTGTAGCACCCATCATTCGCGAAAGCGGAGAGAGGAAGAAAAGCCCTATGATGGCGGCTATGGTGCCGAGTCCCATCGAAGAGAGGAAACCCGTGGCAGCCATCTTCTCGGCATCGCCATATTTCTTCGCGCCAAGCGCAGTGGATATGTAGTTTCCCGAGCCGTGACCGAAGAAAAATCCGAACGCGTTGATGAATGTCATATAGGCAAACGACACCCCGACACCCGCCGTGGCCTCGGTGGAGATATGCCCGACAAAAAACGCGTCGATGATGTTGTACATGGCGATAACCAGCATAGAGACGACCGTTGGCCAAGCCATCCTTATAACCAGCTGACGCACAGGACTTTCAGTCATCAAAACGAAACGTTCGAGCCTCTGTTGCTCGTCATTATCGCGTCTCGAACCAAAAATCTTCTTCATTCTGCAAAATTACAAAAAATAAAGGTTCGTAATATAATTTTCACTATCTTTGCAAGTTATTTATATTGGATAATTTTTTTATGGAAGAGAAAGAATTAGATAAAGATTTGAACGAAGAAGGTATTCTTGACGAAAATATATCGCAAACCACCGAAGACGTTGACAGTCTGCTGAAATCGGCACCTCAGAAAATCAACATGAAAGACGAGGACCAGGAAGACCAGATGGTGAACAAGCAGGACGACGGCGTGGAGTTTAAGGCGACATGGCCGCTGCACGACGACATGAAAAAGACGCTCACCAACGATTTTCACCGTGGATGCCGCATCAAAGCCGACAAATATGAGTTCGCGAGCAACGTGCTGTGCCACGGACAATGCAAGCTCGACAGCTTCAACTGGCTCAAAGACTTCGAGAACGAGCCCCCGAAAGAGGGCGAGCTTATGATTGCAGAGGTGCGTTTCAAGAACGACCGCAAGGACTTTTACAGCTATCCTTCAGAGATGAATCTCCTTGAGGGTGAATTAGTTGCGGTGGAGACGGCCATAGGACACGACATAGGCATCGTCACCATGGTGGGCGAACTCATCAAGAAACAGCGCAAACGCAAAAAGAATAACACTCCTGTGACGGAACTCAAAAAGATTTACCGCCGTGCTCGTATCAACGACGTGGAGAAGTTCCTCGAAGCCATCCGTCAGGAAGACCACACCTTGTACCGTAGCCGTGAGATTGCATCGAGCCTGAAACTCGACATGAAGCTCAATGACATTGAGTATCAAGGCGATAGAACAAAAGCCATCTTCTACTACACCGCCGACGGTCGCGTCGACTTCCGTGAGCTCATCAAGAAACTCGCCGAGGAGTTCCATGTGCGTGTGGAGATGCGTCAGATCGGATTCCGTCAGGAGTCGGCGAAGCTGGGAGGCATAGGCTCATGCGGACGTGAGCTCTGCTGCGCCTCATGGATCACTGATTTTCAGTCGGTTACAACCAACGTGGCAAGAGTTCAACAGCTCTCGCCAAACCCACAGAAGCTCGCCGGCCAATGCGGCAAACTGAAATGCTGCCTCAACTACGAATACGAGACCTATATCGACGCTTTAAAGGCATTCCCTGATAATAGAATCGTGTTGAAGACCAAGAAAGGCGACGGAATATATCAGAAAATCGACATTTTCAAAGGTTTGATGTGGTATTCTTACCCGTTTGACCGCAACAATATGATGGCAATTCCTGCGGAGAAGGTGAAGGAAATCATAGAAGACAACAAGAAAGGCGTGCTTCCTGAACAGCTGGAGGACTTCGCGTTCATCAAGGAACAGAAGAACAACGACTACGGTGAAGATGGGAAACCAGCAGATTTGTCGAAACTTGAATAGCACCCGTCATTTCGACTGGACATCGAACGAAGTGAGATGGTAATGGAGAAATCTCCGGCAGATGATTGATACGGAACTATTCAAATGGCGGTGATTTATTCGCCTTTGGCGAATGCTTTCGCTTAGCTCAGGTCTCGACAAGCTCGAAATGACGATACACAATGAAAATGAAAAAGATATTATATATATTGTTTTTAGCGATCTTGCTGGCTTCGTGCGGCAACGACAAGCTATTCAACGAATGCGTCGTGATACCTGAGGCGAAGTGGGACAACCGTATGATCCCATTTTTCGACCTGACGGTCAACGACACCTTGACAGATTATGCTTTCTATCTGAATATCAGGCACTTGGAGAACTATCGCTATAGCAATCTGTACGTCTTTTTACATACTGAATTTCCAAACGGCAACATCACCCACGACACCATAGAATGCACCTTAGCACGCCCCGACGGCAGCTGGATGAGCAAAGGCAGCGGCACGATAAGGTCGGCGAAGATACTGTTGAATCCCGCGCTGCGTTTTCCGTTAAGCGGAAACTATCATTTTGAGATTGAGCAGGCGATGCGCGACGATGTCCTGGATGGCATCACCGATATCGGCTTAATCTTTGAAAAATAATAAGTTATGGCTAAAAAGAAACAAAACAAAAAAAGAGATGTCAAGGTCTATATGATAGTCCTGTGGACTCTTTTTGTGCTTTTTGGTTTTTCCATATATCTGATTTTCCACGGCATCACGCACGAATGGTTTGGCGACATGCCCACTTTTGAGGAGCTGGAGAACCCCGAGACGAACCTCGCCACCGAGATATATTCCGCCGACGGCAAGATTTTGGGAACTTATTACATCGAAAACCGCTCCAACGTGAGCTATGAGGACATCTCGCCATATCTTGTGAACGCCATCGTCGCCATCGAAGACGTGCGTTTTTACGAACACAGCGGCATCGACATGAAAGCCCTTTTCAGGGTCGCCAAAGGTGTGATGACGGGCAACTCGGACCAGGGCGGCGGCAGCACCCTGACACAGCAGCTGGCAAAAAACCTCTTCCCTCGCGGGGAAAACCTGAGCAAGTCACAACTCGTGATTCGTAAGTTCCAGGAATGGGTGACAGCAACGAAACTCGAATATAACTATTCGAAAGACGAGATCATCGCGATGTACCTCAACACCGTGTTTTACGGACATAACGCCTACGGCATCAAGAAGGCGGCGGAGACGTTTTTCGGCAAGGAACCTGACTCTCTCAACCTTCAGGAGGCGGCATTGCTCGCAGGAGTGGTCAACGCCCCGACAAAATTCAGTCCTAAACGTAACCCGAACAATGCATTATACCGTCGCAACCTCGTTCTTAAACGCATGGAGACCAACGGCTTCCTGAGTCCACAAGAATATGACTCCGTGTCACAACTGCCCATCGACATATCGCATTTCGGCGTGATAGACCATAAATCGGGACAGGCCACGTATTTCCGCGAGTTTTTGCGCGGCATGATGCACGACTGGGCGAAGACGCACTACAAAGCCGACGGCACGCCATATAACATATACAAGGACGGTCTGCGCATATACACCACCATCGACTCGCGCATGCAGCAGTATGCTGAAGAGGCGGTGCGCGAACATCTGGCTTTAGACCTTCAACCGGCGTTTTATCGTCATTGGAAAGGCGACCCTAAGGCACCATTTGTGCTGCCGACGCAGAGAGATGTGGACGATATAATGATTCTCTCTATGAAACGCTCGGAACGTTACCGTGTGCTGCGTAACGCAGGCTGGCCGATGGACTCTATCATCGAGAACTTCAACACCCCTATCCCGATGACGGTATTCTCGTGGGAAGGCCCCATCGACACGGTGTTCACCCCGATGGACTCGATACGTTACTGCAAGTTTTTCCTGCAGTCGTCGCTGATGTCGGTGGAGACCGGCACAGGACATGTGAAGGCATACGTGGGCGGCGACGACTACCGTTTCTTCCAATACGACCACGTGACTCAGGCAAAACGTCAGGTCGGCTCGACATTCAAGCCAATCCTTTACACCTTGGCGATGCAGGAAGGCGAATACACCCCGTGCACCAAGGTGCCTAACATCAGCTATAGCATACAGATGCCTGACGGAAAGTTCTGGGAGCCCAAGGACTCTGGCAAAAACAAGTTCGGCGAAGAGGTGACGTTGAGATGGGCGTTGGCACACTCCAACAACCGCATCTCAGCCTACCTGATGAAACGTTTCGGTCCTGAAGCCACCATACAGATGGCTCGCAGGATGGGCATTAAATCCGACATCCCGGCAGTGCCTTCGATATGTCTCGGCGTTTGCGACCTATCGCTTTACGAGATGGTGGGCGCAATGAGCACTTTTGCCAACAAAGGCGTTTACATCCAACCCATCTTTATCACAAAGATTGAAGATAAAAACGGCAACGTCATCCAGACTTTCAAGGCTGAACAACACGAGGCTATGGACGAGGTGACAGCTTACAAGATGATAGAGCTGATGAAAGGCGTTGTGTATGAAGGCACTGGAGTAAGGTTGAGATACAAATACGGCTTGCGCAACCCTATCGCAGGCAAGACCGGCACCACACAAAACCAGAGCGACGGATGGTTTATGGGCATAACGCCAGATCTGACCACCGGCATCTGGACCGGAGCTGAAGACCGCTCTGTGCATTTCAAGACAATAACACTCGGACAAGGCTCCAACATGGCGTTGCCTGTATGGGCATTATATATGAAAAAGGTGTACTCCGACCCGACGCTGCACATCAGCCAAGGTGACTTCCAGAAGCCGCTATCGAATGTCGATTTGGAATTCGACTGCGACAAATACGAGGAGGAACAAAGCGCGGCAGCGACACCGGAAGTGACGGAAGAAGACGAATTTTAATCTCTGGGGGGCAAGGCATGCCTTGCCCCAACAGGATGACTAATATTATAACCAGTAAGGGCAAGGCATGCCTTGCCCCAACAGGATGAATATAAATATTATGGCAAACTCAAATTTTGTTGACTACGTGAAGATTTTCTGTCGCTCGGGCAAGGGCGGCAACGGCGCGATGCATTTCAACCATGCGAAATACGTGCCCAAGGGCGGTCCTGACGGCGGTGACGGAGGCAAAGGCGGCGACGTGATAATGAAAGGCAACGCCCAGCTGTGGACACTGCTGCACCTGCGCTACACCAAGCACCTCTTTGCCGGCGACGGCGAATCGGGAGGCGCTAACCAACGCACTGGCGCTCAAGGCAATAACGTCATCATCGAGGTGCCGCTGGGCGCTGTGGCATACGACGCAGAGACCAACGAACATCTCGGCGAGGTGACAGAAGACGGACAGGAAATCGTCATCATGAAAGGCGGACGCGGCGGGAAAGGCAACACCTTCTTCAAGACCGCCACGATGCAGGCACCAAAGTTCTCGCAGCCAGGCGAGCCATCAGAAGAACGCTGGATCATCATCGAACTGAAACTTCTGGCAGATGTCGGCCTCGTAGGCTTCCCGAATGCAGGAAAATCAACCCTGTTATCCGTCGTATCAGCAGCAAAACCTGAGATTGCCGACTATCCGTTCACCACACTGACACCAAACCTCGGAATAGTGCCGTATTATGACTTCAAGTCGTTCATCATGGCCGACATCCCTGGCATCATCGAAGGCGCATCAGAAGGTAAAGGATTGGGAATCAGATTCTTACGTCATATAGAAAGAAACTCGATACTGCTGTTCCTCGTCGCAGCCGACAGCCCGGATGTGAA
>CADAFC010000047.1 GCA_902787095.1 uncultured Bacteroidia bacterium | reverse complement strand
TTTTTTTATTGATTTTGAAACCTTGTCCCTTCTCCACCACCATCATGCTTGGTTTAGGCACAATGTCCATATTGGCCTTTTCGGTATGTCTCCAAAGGCTCAACAATCCGATGACAATGATTGCGATGACTTTGTCGGTTGTGCTCCACTTCTGCCATTTCACAATCAACAAAACGATTAATACTATTATTATTAATTTCATGGTACTTATTATAAAAAAAGCCGCTCGAAAGCGGCTCTTAGTTTTACTTGAGTTTGTTGATAAGATCCGGCAGCATTCTCACACACGCCATCTCACGCCATCTCTCTCCATTTCTTCTTGGCTTCCATGCCTGGCATGCCAAAATATGTAACTCCCGGCTCTGTATCTTTATCGATAGCCGTGTAAGCCAGAATCGTTGTGCCTTCTGCGATGACGAGGTCTTTGTTGACTGCCGACATTGACCAAATCGACACGTTGTCTTTCACTCTCGACACGCCGCCGATAGCGCAGTGTGCACCGAGGAAGCAGTTTTTGCCGACTTTGGCGTCGTGACCCACCTGGACGAAGTTATCTGTCTTGGTGCCTGCACCGATGACGGTGTCGCTTGTCACTCCGATGTCGATGGCGCATTGTGCGCCGATCTCAACATTATCCTCAATCACCACTCTGCCGCATGACTCGAATTTCACCTGGCGGTCTTTGCCGCGATGCTGGAAATAGCAAGCGTCGGCTGCAAGTACTGTGCCACTGTTGATGATGACGTTGTCGCCAATGACCGTCCAGTTGTTGATGGTCACGTTGGCGTGGATTATGCAGTTCTTACCAATTTTCACGTGGTCTGCCACGAATGCGCCCGGCTCGATTATGGTGCCTTCGCCAATCTGGGCTTTCTTGCTGACCATCTCTGTTGCAGGCTCGAAACGACGATACGACAAGATAATCTTGTTGAATGCGTCGAACGGACAGTCGTGGACGATGAGAGTCTTACCCTCTGGGCATTCCACATCAGCAGTGTTAATGATGATGGTTGTTGCCGCTGAGTTCAGCACTCTCTGATAATATTTCGGATGATCGACAAATGTGATGTCGCCGCTCTCCACCTCATGAAGCTCGTTGAGCCCCGTGATGACGCGGTTGGCATCGCCGATAATCTTGGTGGCACCAATAAAATCGGCCAAACATTTGACGGTCGTTGCTGGTTCTATTCTCATAATTATTCTCTTACTCTTTCTGTGTACTCGCCAGTGCGGGTGTCAACTCTAATCTTATCGCCAGTGTTGATGAACAACGGGACTCTCACTGTAGCACCTGTCTCTACCTTTGCGTCTTTCATGGCGTTGGTGGCTGTGTTGCCCTTCTCGCCTGGCTCGGTGTAAGTGACCTCGAGGACAGTCTTCACTGGCAATTCAGCGAACAACACTGTATCGGTCGATGTGTCGAAAACAACGTCGCAAACATCGCTTTCCTTAAGGAAATCAACACCCGTAATAAGATCTTTCATAAGAGGGATCTGCTCGTAGTCTTCCTGATTCATGAAAATGTAATCATCACCTTCTTTGTAAAGATACTGATACTGACGATGTTCAACGCGAACGTCCTCAAGTTTTTCACCGATATCGAAACGGCGCTCCAATGTGCGGCCGTCGACCACGCTCTTCAGCTTGATACGCATGATAGTGTTACCTTTGCCTGGTTTCACATGCTGGAAATCAACGCAAAAATAAAGTTTACCATCCATTCTGATGCAGCTTCCAATCTTAATGTCTTGTGAGTTAATCATATTACGAATTTTATAAATTACTGAATGTTAATTATTTACAATAAAATTATGGCTATTTTTAGCCAAAATTCGGTGCAAAGATACAAATTATTTTTTAATTAATAACAATATCTTTCAAAATTTCACTCTCTGCCTTCGAATTCAGCTTTTTCAACAGCATCGACTTGGCGTAAACCAGCTCGTTACGCAACGAATCAGCGTCGACTTTAACGTAAAAAACACCGTTTTTTATAGATTTTTTCAAGGTGTGGGCAGCTATGAAATCACCAACAATGTCATTCCACGAGTCCAGAATCCTCTGCTCGTCCAAAGCGCTATCTCTATGATTATCATGATAAAACGCCTTTATCATCTCGCCCAATGTAGTCAAATTCGGATCAGCCATCGTCTCTCACCTTCCCTTTTTCAACCTCAAAAATCTTGTGGTTGCCTTCAATGTTATCCAAAAGATATTGTATCCTAAGTCGTTGAGTGTCAGTGATAAACACCTGTCCGAAATAGTCATTCCCGACCAACTTCACCAACTGCGCCACCCTGTTATCGTCCAATTTGTCAAAGATATCGTCCAAAAGCAAAATGGGTTTGAAGCCGACCTTGTGGTAATTGAAATCGAACTGGGCGAGCTTCACAGCTACAACAAACGACTTCTGCTGACCTTGCGAGCCGAACTTCTTAACCGGATGATTATCAATGCGGAAGCTCAAATCATCTTTATGAATGCCGACGTTGGTATACGACGAATATCTGTCTTTTTCAAGGCTTTCCTGAAGCAATTCGGCCATTGTCTTCTGATGCAAAGCACTTTCGTAAACGATGTCGACTTTCTCCGAGGTGCCCGAAACGATGTCGTAATATTTTTGGAAAATAGGCATGAAATCTTGCAAAAACGCCTTTCTTTTCTCGTATATCGGAGTGGCGTAACGAACGAGCTGATCGTCCCATAGCGTCAGCAGATTCCGGTCAAAATACCGGTTATCCCAAAACTGTTTCAGCTGTGTGTTACGTTGGGCCAACACCTTGTTGTATTGCAGCAAATCGCCAAGATAGACCGAGTCGAACTGCGAAATGACCCCATCGATGAATTTACGGCGTAATTCGCTGCCGTCGTTTATCAAGTCGCGGTCGTAAGGCGAAATCATTACCAGCGGAATCTTCCCGATATGGTCGGCAAGGCGTTCGTACTCTTTTTTATTACATTTGAATGACTTCTTCGAGGCCTCCTTCTGAACACAAGAGATGGTCTGTGTCTCGTCGTTGTCGGTTACGAAATCACCGTGAATAGCGAAGAAATCCTCGCCATGACGTATATTTTGCCTGTCGGTTGTCGTGAAATAGCTTTTGCAGAATGCGAGGTAGTATATCGCATCAAGGATGTTGGTCTTGCCAGCTCCGTTGAGTCCCACGAAGCAGTTGATTTTCTCAGAAAACTGCAGGTCGGCTGACTCGCAATTTTTGAAATTAGTCAACTTTAACTCCTTGAGAAACATTTATTTACCTTTTTTTAATAATCTGTCGAGATTGGTTGAGATGGTAATGTAGTTAGGCGAGCCATAGAGATGCATCTCCGATCTTGAATAGTTGATGCTGAGCTTCCAAATGTTGATACCCAGACCGTATGAGAATCCGCAAAGGCCTTTCTTTGTCGGTGTTTTCAAGTTCTGACGCATGCCGTAGTTGTATGCGAGTCTCAAAACGAGGTTTTTACCGATGTATATCTCGCCTCCGAACACCAAGTGACGCATGAGGTTGTCACCGAATTTAGCCCCTTTAGACTTCTCTTTCACCGTGCCTGTTATCGGGTCGTAATTGCCTTCAAGGTCAAGCGGGTCGTCATAGCTTAGATTCCATTTCTGGATGTTTTCATAAACGATGCTGAACAGGAACGGCACATGCTCCAATCGTTTGGCGACACCTGCCGACAAACGGAAGGGCAGCTTGTTGCGGTCACCTTCGTAATTGGAATAAAGCTCATATCCGATGTTTCTGGCTGTCAACGAGAACATCCAGTCGTTGTCGGTACGGTAGCTTCCTGCCACGTCGACAGCGATGGCGAATGTCTTGAAATGCTCGTATTGCAAGCCGGCAAACTTAAGGTTTGCACCTATGCTCCAATGTGGTGTTAGCTGACGGCCCCATCCAATCATGATGTTGTAGTCCGACGGTTTGAACGTGCCGCCAGTGAGATTGCCTTGCTCGTCGGCATAATCCATCTTGCCGTAGCTGTGAAACTGCACTGTCCCGACTAAACTGCCGATTTTATTGAAGGTACGGCCATACTGTACCATGCCGTAGTTGATGTCGGCGTAATAATTGACATACGACAGCACCACATCGTTGTGCATGTCGCTGTTAATCAAAGCAGGGTTGTATATCCCAAGCTGTATGTCGGAGTCGTAAATAGACAAATCGGTGTTACCGAGCGCTGCCACCCTCGCAGAGCTTGTCATATCGAGGAAGCTGTACGTGCCGTTGTTTGTCTGTCCTTGAATATCAACGACAAACAGCAACATTGCGATAACCGATAACCACCGTTTTATTCTCATTTATACACTTAACGTTCAAAAATGTGTTTTATTGTTATTTATCCAAAAGTCCAAGTCCTTTTTTCTCAATCATGCCCCTATCTGCCATCTTTTTCGCCAGTTTGTCGAGGATTCCGTTGACGAAAATCTTGCTCTTAGGCGTGCTGAAATACTTTGAAATCTCAATATATTCGTTCATCGTGACCTTCACCGGGATGTATGGGAAGCACACAAACTCGGTTAGTGCCATTTTCAGGATTATCATGTCCATCAGGCAGATACGCTCTTTTTCCCAGTTGTTGGTGTTGTCGGCGATAAGCTGGCCGAATTCCGCATCATGGTTTATTGTCTCGCGGAACAACTCCTGGATGAATTTCTCGTCGGCATTTGCCTCGGCCAAATCCGTCTTGTAAATCGTCGGAAGCGGAGTGTCGGGACCGAAACTCTTCATCTTCGAGAAAAACTCTATCAACATCGAGCTAACTAAATGATAATCATCGCAGAAATAGATGCTCTTATCTTCATAAAAATCTTGGAGCACGTCCAAATCGGCGAAGTAATTGCCAATCATTGTGACGATAAACTTTTTGTCAGCCGCGAAATTGTCGGTCTTGTCGGCCATATATTTCTTGTATTCCGGCGTATCTTTCATCATGGTGTAGAATTTTTTCACCACATCCTGATGGTCGTCTGCCCAGTTGATTTTCAGCGCAGCCTCCTGTTTCTTGAAATCCTTATTATCCTCAATCGCATTC
Organism: uncultured Bacteroidia bacterium; assembly: GCA_902787095.1. Taxonomy (GTDB): domain Bacteria; phylum Bacteroidota; class Bacteroidia; order Bacteroidales; family F082; genus Limimorpha. The sequence continues at coordinate 8,939 of CADAFC010000047.1, read as the reverse complement.
AAAACGCGGTTGTTGACATATTTCAGATTTGGATGCAGATCTTCGTATGTCGGAATGTATTTATGTTTGTTTTCTGTAATTTTATTATCTGCAAAGCGTTTAGTTTCAACGAGAAACGACAGCTGCCAGATGAACAGTTCATAGAGCTTGTCGATGCTTTCCAACAGGTGTTTGATGCCGTTGTTGACTTTATCCTCACCTGATTCAATGTACGCGTAAAGGGCTTGTAAAACTTTGATTCTCAAAAATCTTCTGTTAAGCATGATATAAAAATTTAAATCATTTTGGGCTGCAAAGATACAAAATTTATCGATTCAACAACACTCTATACAAGATATTTATATCTTTCAATATTGTGTAGTCGCGAGCATACATCACGTTGAGACGGCCAAGGGCCTCGTCGTCAAGCTGCCGATTCACGATAGAAGCCGGGTCGTAGATACCTTTCTTAATCTTCGGAAGTCGTTGGCCTTCAGCCATTTCGACGGGACAATAGCCCACCCAGGAATAGCGTCCGAACAGCACCTTGAAGCAGTCGCCGAAGAATTTGAACGGCTTCTTCACAAACCAAGCTGCGAAGACCCAGAAAACAATGCCGAAAAGCGACAACGAGAAGTCCAAAAGACGTTTCTTACGGCGGTTCTGGATTGTGTTAATCGTGCGAATATCAACGGTATATAGGTCACCGCGGGTGTTTATCGAGTTGCTTCCGATGATGGAAAGCGTGTCGTCTGGAGCAATCTTGTAGTCGAGGTCGCTGGCATGCCATTCCACCATCTTGTCGATGATTTCCTGGTGTGTGATGTCTTTGGAGCAGAAAATTATCTCTGTAATTTTGTAAATACCAATGATATCAGGCACCTGGGTGATGTTTCCGAGATAATTGTCGGGCACTTCCTTATCGTGATTTGGTGCCACCAATCCGATGAAATCAGGTTTGATAGAGGTGCTCTTCAGGAGATGCTCCACACGTTGTGTCTCGTCGGCGTTTCCAATGACTAAAAAGCGTTTTTTCGCATTTCTACCATATTGGAAATCAGATAGTTTAAGTATATAACCTAAAGTTCTACTTAAAGTCATCTGTAATGCCATCCATACGGTGCCGAGGAGTATCAGCATTCGCGAAAAGCGCAAGCTTACGGGCAACAAGGCGTAAAGCATGAGGATGATGACACTGCCCACCAGCACTCCACCTATCGAAGGAGCTATACGATATGGCTTGTCGTAACCGCCGGTGAAATACGCTGTCACAAGCCAAATCAGCAGATATATCGGCAAGATTATGGTAAACAGAGGCGTTATCGGGTAAGAGCCCACACCGTCGTAAATCATATAATGTCCCCATAAATAGCTGATAGCCGCAAGGCCGGAATAGCCTAAGACGACATCGATAAGAGGCATGTAAATCTTACGTAAAAACTGCGACAGCAACGCCAGGAAAGCCCTGAAATATATGGCCAGATTGATGACAAACGAGAACAGTCGCGCACGTTTCTTGGCGAAGTGTTTCTTGGCGAAGATCTCCATGGCCTTATAGAACACCAACACGTAGTTTACGCTGGTTTTCTTGGTGCTTTCACCTTTATAATGTATGATGCGCGTCTCAGGGAAATAGTAGTTTTTATAACCTGCCAACGTTATGCGGTACGACAGGTCGATATCCTCGCCGTACATGAAGAACGTCTCGTCGAGAAGTCCACATTTGTCGAGGGTTTCGCGACGCATGAGCATGAAGGCGCCTGCTAAGATATCCACCTGATTGACCTCGTCTTCTGGAAGGTATCCAAGGTGGTATTTCGAGAAGCGTTTTGAATGCGGGAACAGCTTGGAAAGCCCGAAAATCTTATAGAAAGCGGTCATCGGGGTCGGCAGTCCGCGTTTCGACTCAGGCAGGAACTGACCTTTGCCGTCGACCATCTTCACGCCGAGGCCGCCAGCATCGGGATGCGAGTCCATGAAGGCGATGCATTTGCTGAAAGTGTCGTCCTCCACCACGGTGTCGGGGTTCAGCAGCAAGACATACTCACCTGTCGAGATCTTTATCGCCTGGTTGTTGGCTTTCGCAAAGCCCACATTGTCTTTATTGGCGATGACTTTCACCTCGGGGAACTTCGCCGCGAGCATCTTCAGAGAGCCGTCGACAGAGTTGTTGTCGACCACAAACACTTCACCATCAACACCTTGCATGGCGCGACGCACCGAAAAAAGGCACTGCTCCAGGAAATGCTCGACGTTGTAATTGACTATGACTACCGTAAGCTTCATCATCGTTATTAAAACTGCAAAAATACGCAAAATATTATTGCAACGATTTTTTATTTTTTAAAATAATTTCGTTATTTTTGCGCTTTATTTAGGATAATGGACTTGAACAAGACGATACGGTTTGGTGTATTGCTCGACGGCGACGCCGTCGAGCAATGGCAGCTTGACACCATCAAGCTGTTGATTGACAACGGCATAGAGCTCGCCTTGGTCATAAAAAACGGTGACAAATCGAAGCCGTACAAGTCGTTTTGGGACAAGGTTTTACATTACCCTTACCGACAGATTTTGTTCAGGATTTGGCATCGTTATTTCTTCAAACCCGAGGCAAAACAACAAACCAATTTCATGGAGGAGATTTCTCGATTCCGCTCCGCTACACTCGAAATGACGCGTGAGGAGTCCGTCATTTCGACCGAAGTGGAGAAATCTCCTGCATTAATGACAGTAATTCCAATAATCAAAGGCATTTCCACCTATTTCCATGACGACGACATCGCAAAAATCAAGTCGTATGACCTCGATTTCATATTGCGTTTCGGTTTCGACATCATACGTGGAGAGGTTTTAAACAGCGCGAGATATGGCATCTGGTCGTTCCATCACGACGACGAACGCGTGGTTCGTGGCGGTCCTCCAGGATTCTGGGAGTTCATGCGCAAGATTCCGAAAAACGGAGTGATATTGCAACAACTGACTGATAAATTGGATAAAGGACTGATTCTCAGACGTTTGCAATTCGACACAACATTGCATTCATATAAATTCCATCTCAACAGGATATATGAAGAATCGGAGATGTTGCCGTTGCAAGTGACCAAAGAATTGATTGTCAACGGGAAACTGGAGCCAGTGTTGTCACAATCCGAGGCGCCGATACAGCATCCGCCACGTAACTTCATGATGCTCAAATACTTCTGGCTGTGTTTTTGGCGTAGAATAGTGTTCCATTTCAATTATTTCTTTCGTCAAGAAGACTGGAATGTGGGTTATCGACTCAAAGGAAACAACAGTGTTAATTGGCTAAAACCGCCGAAATCGGATTATTTCGCCGACCCTTTCGTGATAACCACCAACAATGACACATATCTGTTTTTCGAGTGGTTTTCAAACAAAAACGGCAAGGCTGATTTGGCGATTGCTAAAAAATCAGAGAATTTCGATGTTTATCATAAGATCACCGATTTTCCAGAGCACCGCTCCTACCCTTTTGTCTTTGAATATCAAGGTGTTATATACTGTATGCCAGAGGCGAACCAGACAAACAAGGTGTCGTTATACAGATTCGTTGAGACTGACGGTGAACCGTCACTACAGTGGGATTGTGATTTGTTGGACGGATGTTATGTAGATGCCACGTTACATCATCATTCGGATGGCAAATGGTATCTGTTCACGACACCCCAGAAACAGTCGCATACACATTTATTAATTTATGTCGCCGACGACCTGCGTGGGCCTTACCGTCCACACTTCAACAACCCCGTCAAGGTGGACTGCAGCGTCTCCAGAATGGCTGGCGTGATACAGAATGCCGACGGAAAATTGGTTCGTCCGGCACAAAACAGCACCCATCACTATGGTGAAAGTATCACTTTAAATAATATAATTCAATTAAATGAGTATCAATATATTGAAGAAACAATAGATGAGATAAAACCAGACAAAAACTGGACGTACAACAAAGGCACGCACACCATCAACAGCGACGAGGTGATGACGGTGTTCGATGCCAAGCGTTTCACGTTCACTTGGAAAGGTTTTGTACAACAATGGAGGCAAAAGTTTAACAGCCGTTAGCTGATAGCCATTAGCCATTAGTTTTGTTTTGCTAGTGGCTAATAGCTAATGGCTAATAGCTAATGGCTAATGGCTATAAATTATGATAAAAAAGATATTCGGCACATTCGGCACTCGCGTTTTAAACGCCATCTGCGGTTTCATCACGCTGTGGTTCGGCTCGCACTATCTCGGTGCGGAGGCTTGGGGCGTGGGTGGCATCGTGCTTCTCGACGTGTCGTTGCTTCTCATCGGAGTGGAACTGCTTGCAGGTAGCGGCCTTATCTACTTCACGCCGAGGAAGTCATTTCGCACCTTATTCAGGATTTCGTACATCTGGACGGCACTTATCGTCGCTTTCTATGCCTTGATGATGTACGTTTTCTCTTTCATTCCCGACAGTTTCACCCATCATTTCACTAGGTTTATTGGCGAAGAAGCTGAGTTCATTCCGGAAGGCTATCATAGCCTGGTACTGCTGCTCGTGTTCATCTACAGTCTGCATAATGTCAACCTCACCACCCTTCTTGGAAAAGAGCGCGTCGGGACGAATAACATATTGTTTATCGTACAGTTCATGACGCAGCTTTGCTCAATGCTGGTGTACATCTTCGTTTTCAATATCCGCGATGCCCATGCCTTCGTTTACTCGCTTCTCACCGGCTACTCCGTGGGTTACATCTGTGGCTTGACGCAAATATGGCCATATCTGAAGGAAAAAGGCGAAGAATCGTATTTGAAGACCATCAAGGAGATGTTCCAATTCGGCAGCATCATTCAGCTCTCCACCCTTGTCTCGATGCTCAACCGCCGACTTAGCTTCCTGATTATCAAAGGATTCTGGGGCAATGCCAAGGTCGGAGTGTACAATGCGACATCGCAAGTGTCGGAATCACCGCAGATGATAGGCATAAGCATTGCGATGGTTCAGTTTTCAAAAATCAGCAACCTCAATGACAATTCCGCTGCCGTCAGAATCACGATACAGCTGTTGAAAATCGCCACAATTTTGACAGCTATTTGCATATTTGTGGCCTGCATCATCCCGACAAGCGTCTATTCATGGCTGTTCACCGCCAATTTCGCGGCGATGCGTGTAGTAATGATATCGTTGGCGCCAGGCGTGGTATTCCAATCAGCCAGAATGGTGTTAAGTCATTATTTCTCAGGCGTTAACATGCCAAAACACAATCTATACGGAGCTTTGGTCGGGCTCGCTGTAACGATACCGTCATTATATTTTTTGATACCTCCGTTCGGAATGGTCGGAGCTGGCATCTCCGCATCGCTAACTCATTTGTCCATAATGCTTTACCAATGGATTGTCTTCAAAAAACACAACAACGTCTCTTTAAAGGAACTGCTGGTCACTAAAGACGATGTGAAACTGTTTGTGTCTGAAGTTAAAGCTGTTTTGGGGAAATAATTGAACATCTTCCACAATATGCAAACATCAGTCTGGGTAAATACTGTCGTATTCACCAAAAGGCCTGATTTTTTGCAAATTGTTACAGACTGTACTCTGAAATCGTCATTTCGAGTGAAGCGAAGCGGAATCGAGACCTGAGCTTTGCGAAAGCATTCACATTTGGTGAATAAATCACCGGCATTTTGAATGTTTAGGAATAATTGAGAGGCGGTGATTTCTCCACTTCACTCCATTTCATTACGTTTCGGTCGAAATGACGATTAATGATGTTTTGGTTGATAAGCAGTAATTATCACAGCACTGAGAATCAGCACGATACCGATTGCGAGACGGATGCCGAACGGTTCGTTGAAGACAAAGATGCCGATTATAACGGCTGTGAGAGGCTCAAGGGCACCGAGGATGGCTGTTGGTGTGGCTCCGATATATTTTGAGGCGTAAACCATCAGTACGAGCGACAATGTGGCAGGAACTACCGCCAACCATGAGGCATAAAACCAACTCACAGCATTGTGAGGAAGTTGCAAAGGCTGTCCGGTAAGCCAGGCAAACACCGCCATTCCAATGGCACAATACAGCACCACATAAAAATTTATCTTGAACGACGACATCGCAAGAGGACAACGGTTTACCACGATGATGTAGATGGCATAAGTGAGAGCCGAAACGAGCACCAGAATCACGCCGAGAGTGTCCAAAGCACCGCCGGCATCGCTCCAGTAAAGCAGCAAAACGCCAACCAACGACAAAACTATCGCTATTATCGTCTTAAAACCGGCTTTCTCCTTGAAAAACAGACCCATTATCACCGCCGTCATGATAGGATAAGTGAACAGAAGCGTGGAGGCGACACCTGCCGCGATGTAATGGAAACTGAAATAAAGCGTCATCGAGGAAGCTGTGAAAAGCAGTCCGAGAGCCGTCAATGTGCCAAACTCTTTTTTGGTCACTTTCAGACTTTCTTTCCTGATAATCAATATGATAGAAATGATAATCCATGCCATGCTGAAGCGGCTGAACAGCACCGAGTTGGTGTTCATGCCCTGCTCATATAGCTTCAGCGCTCCCAAAGGGTTGGTGCCATAGAACATCGCCGCCAGGATGCCGCAGATGGTGCCGAAAAACTTTTTGTTTGCAGTAATATCTGTCTTCATTTTTAATATCAAAAAAACGTGCAAAAATACATCTTTTTCTCACGCAGATAACGCAGAAAAAGCAGAAATTTTAAATACAACAAAAGCTAACGGCTAATGGCTCAAAAATCTTTTATCTTTTAACTTTTATCTTTTAACTATTTTTACTATTTTTGCAAAAACTTATTTTGAGAAAATGGCGGAAGACTTTATCGAAGATAACACATTGGAAGACAACGAGTTAGACTTTACCACGAATGTAAATCCGGTTGACTACAACGACGATGCGATCCAGCATTTGTCGTGGAACGAGCATATCCGCAAGCGTCTTGGCATGTATATCGGCAAGGCTGGCGACGGCTCGGCTCACGACGACGGCATCTACATCCTGTTGAAGGAAATCGTCGACAACAGCATCGACGAGTTCAACATGGGTGCCGGCAAGACCATCGAGATAGACATCAACGACGGCAAGGTGCGTGTTCGCGACTACGGCCGTGGCATCCCGCTCGGCTCGTTGAAAGACTGTATGGGTCAGATGAACACCGGCGGCAAGTACAACACCGGCGCATTCAAGAAAGCCGTGGGTCTCAACGGCGTCGGCGCCAAAGCCACCAACGCAGCATCTTCCTACTTCCGCGCACAGGCTTTCCGCGACGGACAGACAAAAGTCGTCGAGTTCTCAAAAGGCGAACTGTTATCAGAGTCGGACATCATCCCGACAGACCAGAAAAACGGCACAGAGATAACATTCGTGCCCGACGCCGAACTGTTCGGAAACTACCATTTTCTTATGGAATACGTCGATGAGATGATTTGGAACTACGCCTTTTTAAATAGCGGCTTGACATTGATTCTCAACGGACAGAAATATCAGGCGAAAAACGGCTTGTTGGACCTGCTGACACGTAAGATCGGCAAACTTGACAGCTGCGCCTACCCTATCATACATATCAAAGAAGGCGATTTCGAATGCGCTTTCACACATTCCAACGTGACTAACAATGAGGAGTATTTCCCGTTTGCCAACGGACAGTACAACCCTCTCGGCGGCACACATCTCAACGTGTTCCGTGAGGCTATCGCAAAGACAATCAGAGAGTTCTACAACAAAGAATATGAGACGTCCGACATCCGCAGCGCGTTCATCGCATCGTTGTCGATAAAAGTCGACGAGCCCGAGTTTGAAGGTCAGACGAAGACCAAGTTCTCGTCGAACTACATGGACAAGGAGAGCGAGACGACCATCCGTCAGTATATCACCGACATCATCAAACGCCATTTCGACAAGTTTTTGCACATGAACCCCGACGTGGCGGAGAACCTGATGCGTAAGATCATCCAGAACGAGAAGGAGCGCAAGGGCATGGCGAACATCAAGAAACTCGCCCGCGAGAGTGCCAAGAAGGTCAGCCTCAACAACCGCAAGCTCCGCGACTGCCGCATACATTACAACACCAACCAGGAGAAACGTCTCGAGTCGACGCTGTTCATCACCGAGGGCGACTCGGCATCAGGCAGCATCACCAAGAGCCGCGACGCTCAGACACAGGCAGTGTTCAGCCTCCGTGGAAAACCACTCAACTGCTACGGCCTGACAAAGAAAATCGTTTACGAAAACGAGGAGTTCAACCTCCTGCAGGCTGCTTTAAATATCGATGAAAGCATTGAAAATCTGAGATATAACAACATCGTCATCGCCACCGATGCTGATGTCGACGGCATGCACATCCGCCTGCTGATGCTTACCTTCTTCCTGCAGTTCTACCCCGACGTGGTTCGCGGTGGACACCTGTATATATTGCAGACACCGTTGTTCCGTGTGAGAAACAAGAAAGAGACGAGATATTGCTACACCGACGAGGAGCGTGTCGACGCTATCAAGTCGCTCGGCGCTCATCCCGAGATAACACGATTCAAAGGTCTCGGTGAGATCTCGCCCGACGAGTTCAGCTATTTCATCGGACCTAACATGCGTCTCGAGCCTATCATACTGCGCCACGACATGACGATTCCTGAGCTTCTGAAGTATTACATGGGCAAAAACACCGACCAGCGTCAGAAGTTCATCATCGACAACCTGAGGGTTGAGGATGACTCGAATATCGATAAATTAGACTGATTTTCGGGTCTAAAACCCCATTTCCTTGATATCACCGACATTGTGCTCTTTGAACAATGTGCGCATCGCGTTGCTAATAGTGTCGCGCTGTTGTCTTTCTTTGACAGTGAGCAGTGAATCGGGCTCGTCCAATGGGAGGATTCGGTAGTTATGCTTAAAACCGTTGTCGTGGGGACGGCTCACCCAATAAGGGATGTAGCTGCAGTCGGAG
>CADAFC010000046.1 GCA_902787095.1 uncultured Bacteroidia bacterium | reverse complement strand
GCCTGCGTGGCAGCATGTAAAAACGGCAGTGCGATGCTCTTCGTGGGCGCGAAAGTGTCTCAGTTTGCCCTACTGCCACAAGGCGAGATAGAGTCGGAAGACCGTGTCGAGAAGATGGTGGCACGTATGGATGAACTCGGATTTGGCTCATGCTCAAACACTTACGCATGCCAGGCAGAATGCCCGAAAAACATCTCGGTGTCAAACATCGCCCGAATGAATCGTAATTTTTTCATCGCTAAAATAAAAAAATGACAACGTCTTATTATGAAAAAAGTCATATTTATATTTTTACTGCTGTTAGCTTCAATACAAGCATTCGCACAGCTTGAAGTGAAGCCGGGCTCGTTCCATGAAGTTCCCGGTTTTGTCAACATCAACCCTGATGAGAACTATCAGTTTGATGACAATGACCTGCCTTTCGCAGTTATTAAGGTGAGAACCGAGAACATCACCGACAAACAGCGTCGTGACCTGCGTTTTGAGAGTAATTTGGCAGTGGGCATTCTTCTCGAATACAAAACAGGTGAAGTTTGGGTATATGTGACTGCTAAATATGCCGATTACCTCAAGATCTCACATCCCGACTTGAGTTCAATAGAGTTTACGATACCTTTTGACCTTCAGCCGAAAAAAGGTTATGAAATGACATTGGTGAATGTTACAACGCCAACGACATCCGGCTCGGGCTCGCTGACCGTTATCACAAAGCCTGAAGACGGTGCATCTATCACATTAAACGGCAAGGTTTTGAGCCAGAAAACACCATACACCAACGATATGATTGCCGCCGGACAATACGAAATTACTGTAAAGAAAAACAGATACAAATCTGTGACCAAACTGATTTCTATCCAAAATGGTGATAATCAGAGAGTTGAGATTGAGATGCCGATTGACGTGGCTGCGATTACCATCAATGTCGATGCTCAGACAGATGTTTATGTCGATGGAAAACTGATGAAGCGTGGCACATGGAGCGGTGAGCTTAACAGCGGACAGCATACAATTGGAGGTAGAAAACAGTATTATCGTGATGATACAAGGACCATTACCGTTGAAGCAGGAGTGCCGAATTCTTACAACCTGAACGCGAGCCCGATTTATGGCAAAGTCAGCATAAAATCTGTGCCTTCGGGTTCTACAGTGTTTATTGATGGTAAGGAATATGGAGTGACGCCTTTGGAGGTGAGTGATATCATGATTGGACCGCATGAACTTAAACTTTCTAAAGATAGATGGCAAACTCTGAAAAAACAATTCGTCCTTGAAGAAGGTAAAGTGTTGACACTCAACGAGTCGTTGGTAAATTGTCCGGAAGGTGCAATTAACGGCTTGTTTTCAATTAGTCCGACACAAAAAGTGTATTTTTCAAAAGGCAATCTTCAATACCAGGCTTCCACAAATACATGGCGTTTTGCCGAGCACCAATGGGATTATGTCGGAGGTACTGATTTTCATGGTAATGTGGTTGGTAATGTCTATGAAGGTGGCGTAAGATGTGATAACCACAACGTTTCACCAACCTATACTGGTTGGATAGACTTGTTTTATTGGGGTACTGGTGATAATCCGACAAAACGCAATAGAAATCTTGAAGAATACGATACATTTCATGATTGGGGTGATAATGCCATAAGTAATGGCGGTAATAAGGAAAAATTTTGGAGGACAATGACATCAGATGAGTGGGGATATTTAATTGATACACGTACTACACCATCTGGTATGCGATATGCAACAGCTATAGTTAATGGTGTAAAAGGATTGATTCTTCTCCCTGACTCATGGAATAAAGAGACATACAAATTGAAAAAAGTCAACAATACAAAAGCTAATTTCAGTGTTAACAATATTTCGTTATCAGATTGGAATGATAAATTTGAAGCAAATGGTGCTGTGTTTCTGCCTGCTGCTGGTGTGGGAAGAGGTCCTAATAATATAGAATTAACTAATTATTTCGGCGGATACTATACTCCATCAACGATATCATATGGTAAAGATGACGTGCAACCAAACTTCTTTTATTTCCGAGATTCAAGTTTGGGAATTGCAGCAACAGGAAAGTATTCGAAATTAGAAGGTCGTAGTGTCCGCCTCGTATGTCCGGCTGAATAATCTAATAAGTAACTTAAAATTCTTGTAAATTCTGTCTGAAATTTTATTATTTTTGCAAAAATTAACAAGATGAAAATCGCGGTAAATACTCGTCTGCTGTTGAAAGACAAGCTCGAAGGCATCGGCTGGGTGGCCTGCGAATGCCTCAGCCGTATCGTCAAGGCACATCCCGACGACGAGTTTTACTTCCTCTTCGATCGCGAGCCCGACCCGAAGTTTATCTTCGCCGAAAACGTCAAGCCTGTCGTGCTTTTCCCGCAGGCGAGACACCCGTTTCTGTATATCATATACTTCGAGTTTTCAGTCCGACGCGCCTTGCGTAAAATAAAACCTGACGTGTATGTTTCGACGGACGCCTACCTCAGTTTACGCTCAAAAACGCCGCAAATAGCTGTGTTTCATGACATTAACTTCGAACATTTTCCGCAGGATTTTCCTAAGATGGCATTGTGGCATTATAAGCGATATTTCCCGAAATATGCACAAAAAGCCACGAAAATCATAACGGTTTCGGAGTTTTCAAAGCAGGATATCATCGAAAAATATCAGGTCGAACCCGAAAAGATTCATGTGGCATACAACGGTGCCAACGAAGGCTTCAAACCTATTTCTGAAGATGAAAAACAAGAGATAAGAAATCAGTATACCGCTGGTTATCAATATTTTATGTTCGTCGGCTCGCTGCATCCGCGAAAAAATCTGGCACGACTGTTTCCTGCCTACGATATGTTTAAGGAACGCACCGGTTCCGACGTTAAGTTGCTGATAGTAGGGGAGAAACGCTGGTGGACTGAGCCTATACAGAAGGCTTATGAGGCAATGCGGCATCAAGACGACGTGGTGTTTGCCGGACATCTGCAAATGACTGAGCTTCAACGTGTTACAGCCGCTGCGCTGGCATCGGTTTACGTCTCTTATTTCGAAGGCTTCGGCATCCCGATAGTGGAGGCATACAAATGCGATGTGCCTGTCATCACCTCTAACGTCACCTCAATGCCTGAAGTGGCTGGCGACGCGGCACTTCTTGTCGACCCGTTCAACATCGAGTCGATATCAAGCGCATTGGAACTGGTGATGGATGAAAACGTCCGTAAATCATTGATAGAGAAAGGCCGTATCCGTCGCAACAACTTCTCTTGGGACAAAGCGGCTGAGCAGTGGTACACTGTCATTTCGACCGAAGTGGAGACCCGAGCGAAGCGAGAGCATTCACCGAATGGTGAATAAATCTCAAACAATAACGATTAAAATTTATAATAATATGGAAAGAATTGTAATGTATACCGTTGATAATCAAAAAGATACCATCAGTTTTAAAGATGTGCAGGGACAACACATCACGGCAGTCGAACGTAATGTCTTAGTGCTCGGCTCTGGTGGTCGTGAGCACGCTCTCGCATGGAAAATCGCACAAAGTGACAGAGTGTCAAGGGTTTACATTGCCCCTGGTAACGCCGGCACTGCTGCGATAGGAACAAATATCGCTATAAATATCGCTGATTTTCAAGCGGTTAAAGATGCCGTGCTGCAAAATCGTATCGACCTCGTCGTGGTAGGCCCCGAACAGCCTCTCGTCGACGGAATCGTCGATTTCTTCAAGAACGACAATGAGTTAAAAAATATAAAAATCATCGGTCCGGATAAGAAAGGCGCACAACTCGAAGGCTCCAAGGCTTTCGCCAAGCAGTTTATGGAGAAATACGGCATCCCGACAGCGAAATGCTTCACCGTGACAGCCGAGAACCTCAACGATGGTCTGAATTATCTTGAGACACTCGAGGCTCCTTACGTACTCAAAGCCGATGGCCTCGCCGCCGGTAAAGGTGTCTTGATTCTCAATGAGTTAGATGATGCGAAATCTGAACTCAAAGAGATGCTATCCGGCAAGTTCGGCTCAGCTTCCGCCAAGGTGGTGATAGAGCAGTTCCTAAAAGGTATCGAGGTCTCGATGTTCGTCCTCACCGACGGCACAAACCATATCATACTGCCTGAAGCCAAGGATTACAAGCGTATCGGCGACGGTGACACAGGCCTCAACACTGGCGGAATGGGCGCGGTATCACCAGTACCGTTCGTCACATCTGATTTCGTCGGGAAAGTGGAGAATCGTATCATAAAACCTACCATAGAAGGACTCAAGAACGAGAAAATCGACTATAAAGGCTTCATTTTCCTGGGCTTGATGAACTGTGGCGGCGACCCGTACGTCATCGAATACAACGTCCGTATGGGCGACCCCGAGACCGAAGGCGTGATGACACGCATCGACTCCGACTTCGCCGAGCTGCTCGACAAATGCGCCCAAGGCAAACTCAATGAGGCTCATTATCAAGTGAGTCCAGAGACATCAGTCACCGTGATGCTCGTCTCAGGCGGCTATCCGGAGGCTTACAAAAAAGGAATGAAAATCACTGGTCTCGAGAACGTATGCCCCTGCTGTGTGGTGGCTCACGCAGGCACCAAACTCGATGGTAATGACATAGTTACCTCAGGCGGCCGCGTCATCGCAGTGACAGCGCACGGCAAAAACATAGAAGAGGCAAGGGAAAAAGCTTACCATAACGCAAAAATGATAGCGTTCGAAGGCAAAAACTACCGCCATGACATCGGTCTCGATTTGATGAATTATCATGCTTAAGTTCTTCAGACACAGTTATATAGCGCAGCTTGTAGTGATAACACTGCTCCTCGTGGTGCTATGGATTCCTGCTTTTGTGATCCAGTTCCATGACACCGCTGTCGGACTCCCGACAACACCGCTGTATAACCTCATCGCCGGTATGTTCGACTCGTCAAACATCGCCATGACAGTGCTCACATTCTTCGTTATGGGTCTGTGTGCATTGTTTTTCAACTCGATGCTGTCTGTAAATCAATTGGTTACACGAAATAGTAGCATCGGGGCATTCGTGTTTGTGCTATGTATGTGTTGCGTGCAGCTAAGAGATGAGTATTACCCGTTTCTCCTGGCTGGCACCTTCATCATGATGGCCATGCAGACAATATACCTCATCTATCAGGTTGAAAAACCGGAATCATATCTGATGAACGCCGGATTGTTCGTGGCTCTTGCGTCAATGTTCTATTATCCTGCTATCTTATTGATAATCTGGGTGTTGATGTCGCTGGTGATTATGGATATCAGAGAGCTTAAGCATTTCATAATCCCGATTTTGGGATTCCTGATGCCATATTTCATACTGCTGATTTGTGTTTATTTCAACCATACATTAATCGAAAATTACCATAATTATATGGTGGCTTTCAATGACTTTGGCTTTGAAAAACTTGGCTTGACAACGATGGAGACCGTCGCTTTGGTTCTGGTTTTCGTGTTTGTGGGCCTGTCATTGATGATGATAAAGTCAGGAAATGCTGACAACTCCGTCGGTACACGCAAAAAAGTCAATGTCACACTTTGGCTGTTCGCTTTTGGTTTTATGATGCTGTTCATTCAAAAACCTGTCGTGTGTAATGGATTGATTTACATGGCGTTAGCAGTGATTGTCTCAATGGCACTAAGTTGTATAAAAAAGTCTAAAATCATCGATATTGCGTTGATTATCTTGATGTTAGCTATTATCGCAAATCAATATCTTCCTTTATTTGGTATACAAATATGAATCTTAAGCCGTTTTTCACCGAAAATCTTATCGAAGCTGGCTGTGACGAGGCCGGTCGTGGCTGTATCGCGGGTCCTGTGGTGGCAGCGGCAGTGATTTTGCCGCGCGGAATGGATTTTCCTGAGTTCGATGACTCGAAAAAGCTTTCTGAGAAACAACGTGAGAAGCTGAGAATCAAAGTGTTAGAGAACGCCGAGGCGTATGGGGTCGGTATTGTTTCCGCCGATGAAATCGATGAGATAAACATCCTCAACGCATCGTTTTTGGCAATGCATCGCGCCATCGACCAGCTGAAAATACGGCCGGAACTGCTTCTTATCGACGGCAATCGTTTCAATAAGTATAAAGACATCGAACATCAGTGCATAGTGGGCGGCGACGCTAAATATCAGGCTATCGCCGCAGCTTCGATATTGGCAAAGACGACACGTGACCATATCATGGAAGAGCTTGATAATCAATATCCTAACTATAATTGGAAAAAGAATAAAGGCTATCCGACAATCGAACATAAGAACGCAGTGGCTGATTTTGGGATGTCGCCATATCACCGCAAGACGTTCAACATGTCGATACAGCTGAAATTATTTTAAATTTTGTAAAACAAAAGCGCACCTTTCACGTTTTATAATAAAATTTAAGACTATGGCAAACACGAGAATTCTTTGGGCTGACGATGAGATAGAACTTCTCAGGCCGCATATCATGTTTTTGGAGCAGAAAGGTTATGAAGTGGAGACCGCCAACAACGGCAGCGACGCTGTGGAGATGGTGCGTGACGGGCATTTCGACATCGTTTTCCTTGATGAACAGATGCCTGGAATATCAGGAGTGGAGGCGTTGGAAAAGATTAAGGCGGAGTTCCCGAACCTTCCCGTCGTGATGATTACGAAGAGCGAGGAGGAGCGTATCATGGAGGACGCAATCGGCAGCAATATCGCGGATTACCTGATAAAACCTGTCAACCCGAACCAGATTTTGCTTTCGCTGAAACGCAATCTTGAAAACAAAAAACTCGTCGACGAGAAATCGACATCAAAATATCAGCAGGAGTTCCGCAAAATCGGAATGGACCTCAACAACAACCTCGACTATAACGAGTGGGTGGGGGTGTATAAGAACCTCACTCGCTGGGAGCTCGAGCTGCAAAAATCAACCGACGAAGGCATCAAAGAGGTGCTTTTCATGCAGAAAAACGAGGCAAATAACCAGTTCTCACGCTACGTAGAGAAGAACTACTGTGACTGGGTGTCGGGTAAGGGCATCGACAAGCCCACGATGTCGCACACTGTGATGCGCGACAAGGTGTTCTCACGTCTCGAGAACAGCGATAAGCCGTTGTTTTTCATATTGATAGACAACCTGCGCTACGACCAGTGGAAAGCTATCCAGCCACTCATCGAGAACTATTTCCGAGTGGCGGACGACGATATTTACTACAGCATCCTCCCGACGACCACGCAATATGCACGAAACTCAATATTCGCAGGCCTGATGCCGCTCGAGATACGCCGTCATTATCCGAAATACTGGACCGACGAGGAAGACGAGGGTACGAAAAACCAATATGAGGGCGAGCTCCTGGGCGAACAGCTGCATCGCTACGGCAAAAACATCAAGTATTCATATAATAAGGTGCTGAATCTGGCAGCTGGCAAAAAGCTCTTCGAACAGATGAACAACTTGATGCAGAATAAGTTAAACGTCATCGTCTATAATTTTGTTGACATGCTGTCGCACGCCCGCACCGAGATGGAAATCATCCGCGAACTCGCCGACGACGAGGTGGCTTACCGCTCCCTGATGCTGTCGTGGTTCGAGCATTCTTCGCTGTTCGATATGATGAAATTTATAGCAAACAAAGGCTGCGACGCTATCGTGACCACCGACCATGGCTCAGTATGGGTGAAAAACCCGGTCAAAATATTGGGCGACAAGGCAGTAAACACAAATTTGAGATATAAGTATGGTAAGTCATTGAATTATAATGCGAAAGAGGTGTTTGTGGTGAAGGATCCGGAAAAGATATTCCTTCCTCGCATCAACGTCTCCACATCGTACGTCTTCGCACGTGCCAACGATTTCTTTGCATATCCGAATAATTACAATTATTATGTCAATTATTACAGGAACACCTTCCAGCATGGCGGCATCTCCATGAATGAGATGATGATTCCTGTAGCATATCTTAAGGCAAAATAGTATCTCCCCGTCATTTCGAGCGGAACGAAGTGGAGTCGAGACCTGAGCTTGCAAGCATCACCTTGGTGAATAAATCTAAAACAAATTGAAATTTAAATGTTAGAAAAAGTTTTTAATATCAACAGCGTCGATGAACTAACACAGGTGTCCGACCTCCTGATTTCCTGGCGTGATAAGTCGGATATCATCGCATTTTATGGTCCGATGGGGGTAGGGAAGACCACACTCATCAAAAACCTGTGCCACAAGCTCGGCGTGACCGACGAGGTCAACAGTCCGACCTTCGCCCTTGTAAATGAATATCCTACACCAATCGAAGGCTCTATATTCCATTTCGATTTCTATCGAATCAAGAAACTGGAGGAGGTTTACGATATCGGCTACGAGGATTATTTCTACAGCGGCCGCCTCTGCCTCTTGGAATGGCCCGAACTCATCGACCCATTGATGCCCGACCACTTCATCAAAGTCGAAATCGCCTTGGGAGACACCGACAACGCAAGAACTATAAAATGTACTGTCGTGTAGCCGTCATTTCGACCGAAGCGAAGACCTGAGCGAAGCGAAAGCATTCACCTCTGGTGAATAAATCTCAAACAAATGATACTTTATAAAAACGACATATCGCAACTATCAGCAATCATCTCCTCTCATACAAAGGTATTCATGCTTTTTGATGAGAACTCGAACCGCCTATGCCTGTCAATTTTAAATTCTATTGATTTATTAAAATCAAATACTATGAGAATTGTAATACCGGCAGGCGAGCGACACAAAAACATCGAAACGGTTCAATATATCTGGTCTCAACTTATTGAAAACCAAGCTGATAGGAAATCGTTGCTGATAAACGTCGGTGGCGGCATGGTGACAGATATCGGCGGTTTTGCAGCATCATGTTACCAGCGCGGAATCGATTTTGTCAACATCCCGACAACATTGCTCGGTATGATCGACGCTTCCATCGGAGGCAAGACTGGCATTGATTTTCAGGGACTTAAGAATCAAATAGGAGTCTTCGCGCAACCCTTGGCAGTGCTGATTCTGTTTGAGTTTCTTGCAACATTGCCCAAACGAGAGCTTCTCTCGGGTCTCGCCGAAATCATCAAATATGGTTTTATAGTTGATAAAGAATTTTTGGGAGCCCATCTCTCTGCAACTCCTACTAATCCAATAAATCATACTTGGATCCTTAAAGCCATAGAATCCAAAGATGAGATTACCTCAAAGGATACCAATGAAACCGGTCTACGCAAAATCCTCAACTTTGGTCACACCATCGGTCACGCTATTGAGACATATCTTATTGATACTCAAAAGAATATAACCCACGGAGAAGGCGTGGCTCTCGGCATGGTCTCAGCTTTGTATCTGTCAGAGAAATATTTAAATTTGGATCATCAAATAACTTTATATTATAAAGAAATATATAGGCAAAATTTCAATAGAATCGATTTAAATGACGTTCCTGTTGAAAAATTGCTTGAAATAATGCGTCACGACAAGAAAAACCAAGGCGGCGACATCCGTTTTGTGCTTATTGAGGATTACGGCAAACCTGTTTATGACGTGGTCGTGAAGCCTGAAGATATTGTTGATTCGATAACCTATCTTATTGATTATCTGAACGATGCTGATTACTGGGGCAAATAAGGATTTCGATGTCACCATTAACCTTGTTGGCAGTAAAAGTGCCTCAAACCGGGCCCTTATGATTGCTTATTATGGCGGCTTTGCCCCACGTATAAGAAATCTCTCATCATCCGACGACACTCAATTATTGGAAGATAATCTTAAAGCCCTTAAGGGCATTAATGGCATTAATGGCCTTAAAGCCCTTAAAGGTTATAATGAAATTGATTGTCACAACGCTGGTACCGTGTTTAGGTTTTTGTTGACGGCATTGTCATTAGATACGGGCCGCCCGTCGCACGATTATATCCTTACCGGCTCCGACCGTATGCTTCACCGACCTGTCGGCGACCTCGTCGATGCCCTGCGCAAAATTGGCGCAGACATCGAATACATGGGGCAGGAGGGGTTCCCACCGCTACTTGTACAGACGTGCCATGGCGCGTCTCTACAAAACACAATTTCCGTAAACATATCCAAATCCTCACAATACGCCTCATCGTTATTGTTGGCAATGCCTAAATCGTTGCATTTGGACGGTGACTTGTCATCACTTCCTTACATCGACCTTACCATCGACATCATGCGACATTTCGGCGCGAAAATACATCGTGAGGGACGTGATGTTTTTATACAACCATCTGAATATCAAGATGTTGAATATTGTGTAGAATCCGACTGGACATGTGCCTCATATTGGTACGAGGCCGTCGCATTGTCCGATAACGGTCGCGCCCGCCTGAGGAACCTTCACCTCGATTCAAGACAAGGCGACGCTATCGTCGCAAGATGGTTCGAACAATTCGGTGTGAAGTCCATCCAAGACGGTGATGACGTGGTGATATCCCGTGTGGAAACGGGTGAAAAATCATCTTCGGATGTCAAAACGACATTTGAAGATGCAAATAATGATACATTATTACAATTCGATTTTATAAACAATCCCGATTTGTACCCGACCATCGCCGCCACCTGTGCGGGACTCGGTGTGAAGGCACGTTTCACCGGATTGCGCAATCTCAAACACAAGGAATCGGATCGGGTGGCGGCGATGGCTACGGAATTATCCAAGATTTCATCAGTACAGACGTGCCATGGCGCGTCTCTACCTATCTTCGACACCTACGACGACCACCGCATCGCGATGGCCCTCGCGCCACTCACAATGAGAATCGGCGCCATTGAAATCAATAACGCCGACGTCGTCTCTAAATCGTATCCTGATTTCTGGAAAGAATTTTCACAATTAATTCGTCATTTCGACCGACCGTAGGGAGTGGAGAAATCACCGCCACTCGAAATGACGATGTGAGAGTCACTCCCATCCTGATGTCAAAACATCCACAATATGTATCACCTCTATCGGCAATCCCTGCTTCTTGGCATACGAAGCGAGGTGTAAATGACAAGATATGTCGTTGGTAATCAGATACTCAGCACCAGCATCGATGGCTTCTTTAAGCCTCTGGTCGGCCAACGATGTGGAGATGGCCTCGTTCTGTACCGCAAACAAACCCTTTCCCATGCCGCAGCAGATCTCCGGATGTCTCATCTCAACCAACACCAGCCCGTTGACCTTCGAGAGCAGCTGCCGAACCTCGTTTTTCAAACCTAATTCACGTAATGAAGAACATGAATCCAGATACGCCGCCTTATGTCTGAACACTGCCTCAAAAAAATCTTTATGTAACTGATTTACAAGGAAATCGGTTATCTCGAAGGTGTTTGCGACAAGGCGTTTGTACTCCAGGTGCATGCTGGTGTTGTAAAACAGCTCTTTGTACCTTGTCTTGATGAATCCCACGCATGAGGCGCTCAATCCAACCACAGGACGGTTGTTGGAGAAGTCGCGTAAGAACTTCTCTGCCAACGACTTCGACTCATCGACGAAGCCGCTGTGGAAAGCGAACTTGCCACAGCACGTCTGCTCGGGGTTGTATTCCACCTTGACACCAGCAGCCTTCAACAGCTTGATGGCATTCATCGCCGTCTCGGGATAAAACTGGTCGATGAGACAAGGTACAAAGAGGTCTATTGTCATGATTGTCAGTGTTTTACGTTATTTTAAACCATGTCTCTTCAAGAATGGGTCCAGACTCGGCTCCTGACCGCGGAACTTGATGTATTGCACCATTCCTTCGTCATTGCCGCATTCCTGCAGACAGTTGAGCCTGAATGAGTTAGCTATAGCTGGATTGAACAAGTCGCCCGACTCTTTGAAGTAGTTGAAAGCGTCGCTATCCAAAACAGCTGCCCAGTAATACACGTAGTAACCTGCTGCATAGCCACCGCCGAAGATATGGCCGTAATATGTCGAGCGATATCGTGGTATGATTTCGTCGATGAGGCCGATGCTGTTCATCACATCTTTCTCAAACTGGTTCACGTCGATGTCTTCAACCTTCTGAATCTTATGATATTCCATGTCGAGGATGGCAGCCGCGAGAAACTCCACCGTCTCGAAGCCTTGGTTGAACAAACCGCTGTTTTCGAGCTTATTGATTAAGGAGTCGGGCATGACCTCGCCAGTCTTATAATGTTTTGCATACATCTTAATCACTTCAGGCTCGCCAGCCCAGTTCTCCATCACCTGTGATGGAAGCTCAACATAGTCTTGAGGCACGTTGCCGCATGTTCTCGAGTATCTTCCTTCCGAGAAGAAGGCGTGCAAGCTATGTCCGAACTCATGCCACATGGTCTCTGTCTCGTCCCAGTTGAGCAGGGAAGGGGTGTCGCCTGATGCCGGCGTGAAGTTCATGACCAATTGAACCAGAGCGGTGTGACGCACTCCGTTGATGTCGTAGCCGCCTTCGCGGAACGAGGTGCACCATGCGCCGGTGCTCTTCGAAGGACGCGGATAATAATCCAGATAAAGCAGACCTAATGTCGTGCCGTCGTTGTCTTTCACCTCAAAAGTCTCGACACCGTCGTAATACACCGGGATGTCGTTTCTCTTTTCAAATGTGACTCCGTATAACTTATTGGCGGCCATAAACATACCGTTGCGGACGTTATCCAGCGAGAGGTATGGTCTCAAGGCATTTTCATCGAAATCGTATTTCTCCTTGCGGAGCTTCTCAGCGTAATACCACCAATCCCACGACTCGAGCTTGATGCCTGCGCCTTCTTTGTCGGCTATGGCTTGCATCTCAGCAAGTTCCTGCTTTGCGACTTTCAAAGCAGGCTCGAACAATCCCATCAGGAACTCATCAACCGTAGGGACATCTTTTGCCATGTTTTCCGCAAGGATATATGAAGCGTAATCCGGATAGCCGAGGAGCTGTGCTTTTTGCAGTCTGAGATTTACTAACTCATTGACAATCTGTTTGTTGTCGTTCTCGTTGTCGTTGTTGCCACGCATGAAATATCCACGGTACAGCTTTTCGCGCAAATCGCGGTTGTCGGCAAATTGCAGGAACGGGATGAGACTTGGTTTCGCTGTGGTGAATACGTATTTCCCAGGCATTCCGTCTTCCTCTGCCTGCTCGGCTGCTGCTTGTATGATGGTTTCAGGCAGTCCGCTGAGGTCTTCCACGTTATCGACCACCATCTTGAATGAGGCGTTCTCTGCCAGCATATTCTGGTTAAACTGAAGGTTCAGCAGCGACATCTTGCCGTTTATCTCACGCAGCTTGGCCTGACCATCGGCGTCAAGACCTGCACCACTGCGGATGAAGTCGTTGTAATATTTCTCAACCACACGGTTTTGCTGGTCGTCGAGACCCATCTCGGCGCGGTGGTCGTACACATATTTTATCTTTTTGAAAAGCACAGGGTTCATCGCGATGTCGTCGCCGTGGGCTGAGAGGAGAGGTGACACCTCTTCGGCAATCGCCATCAGCTCGTCGCTGCTCATGCACTCCATCATGTTGAAAAACACGCCGCTGACCTTGCCAAGTAGCTCGCCCGACTTGTCGTAAGCCCAAATGGTGTTATCAAAACTCGGTGTCTCAGGATTGTCGCAAATAGCCTCGACCTCCGCTTTCTGTTGCTTCATGCCTTCGATGAAAGCCGGCATATAATGCTCGTTTTTTATCTTGTCGAAAGCCGGAGCCTCAAGATATGTGCCATAATCCGAGAAAAATGGATTTTCATTGCAACTGTCTGATTTACATGCCTCAAGATATGTGCCATAATCCGAGAAAAATGGATTTTCATTGCAACTGTCTGATTTACATGATGTTAAGCCAATAATGCTCATAGCAAAAATGATTAAATAGTGTTTAATTTTCATGATTTGAAAGGTTTGATACAAGATGCAAAAGTAATAATTTTTACATATAAAAACACGAAAAACACGAAAATTATTCTTTCTTTTTTACCGAACACGGATTTCTCGTATTTACACATATTTGTACCTCCGTCATTTCGACTGAAGTGTAATGAAATGGAACGTAATGGAGAAATCCTTATTTGACCTAAACAAATGAAATAGTTAAAAACACAATGTTATGTAATAAAAAGGATTTATTCACCAGAAGTGAATGCTTTCGCAAAGCTCAGGTCTCGACTTCGCTTCGCTACACTCGAAATGACAAACAACAATTAATTAACAAATTAAAAAAAAAATCTCAAAAAAATGAAAAGAACAATCACATTATTAATAGCGACTGCACTGATTCTTGGCATGAGCCAGTGCAAAAAGAATGTTGAAACAATAACCCCGAGCGACCTCGGCGAAGCGGTGCACATCACCGTTAACGTTGACGACGGCGGCAAACACATAGTGTATCCCGGCACAGGAGCATACGTGTTTGAAAACGGTGACAAGATTTATGTCGGCAACGGTGGCCATTATATCGGCTACCTCACATACGGCAGCGGAGCCTTCAGCGGAGCCATCTACAGCCCGAGCACCGAAGACTATTTGCACTTCTACTTTGTTGGCGGTCTCACACCAAGCACTGCACCTGTGGCTAACTCAACGGAGAATTTCACTGTGAACATCGCAGACCAAAGCATAAATCTGCCAGTGCTTTCATACGCACACTCCACACAGAAATACGTCGACGGCACAACGACCTACGGCTGCACGCTGCTCAACAAGTGCGGTCTCGTTAAGTTTGTGCCTGCCACAGCCACATCTGAGACTGTGAAAGTTGGCGGCATGAAGACAACAGCGAAAATAGACTTTGCCACACCTGGCATCACCCCGACAGAAACCACAGGCGAAGTGACCCTGTATTCTGAAAGCAATGCTGCCAAATGGGCTATCCTCCTTGTGCAGGGCGAAGTGAGCAACCCGACCGTGACTATTGCAGGCTGCAACTCGACAATTGCAAGCGTTCCAGCTGTGACCGAGAACATGTACTACACCAATGGCGGCAATGGCGTGAGCATCGCGATCGTGTTGCCATATATCGACGCCGAGTTCACCGTTGCCCAAGGCACTACTGTCAAATTCTCAAAGGGTAACCTGCAGTACAAATCTGGCAAAGGCTGGCGTTTCGCACTGCATCAGTACGACTATGTGGGCGAATGGAACACCTCCGATTGGGTTGATCTCTTTGGCTGGGGCACATGGGGCGAGGGCAAGAACCCTCTTCTCACAAGCTATAACGCAACAGATTACCAATGGAATACCGACTTCCAGGGCACTCTTGGGGGACATAGCGACTGGCGCACTCTCACCAATGAAGAGTGGGTGTATGTGTTCAATAATAGTGCCAGAGGATCTAATAGATACTTGAAAGCTAATATCACAGTGGGGAGCGATAGTTACAATGGTGTGATTTTGTTTCCTGACAACTATGACGGCTCAATAGGTTCATACACTTACAATAATATTAATGGATGGACATTAGTTAGTGCAAGCGATTGGATAGCTATGGAGACAGCTGGCACTGTGTTCTTGCCTGCCGCTGGCTACCGCAGCGGTACAGATGTGAATTTCGTTGAATTCAGCGCCCCTTACTGGTCTAAAACGCCTGAAAATAATTATGACAACGCTAGAGCCGCTGGCTTCGCCGACAGCGATTTGCTTCCAGACTACAGCGAATTTCGCTTTTATGGCAGTTCTGTACGCCTTGTTCGTTAGCCATTCAGGAGAAAGATTCAAAAGCTCTGGTATTTAATTGCAAGCGCCAGAGCTTTTGATGTTTTTAACTAGTCTTGGCGGCGGTATTAGGCTTATCGAGATTCCTCGCTCCGCTCGGAATGACAAAGTCATATTAATAAACACCCGAGGCGCGGCTTGACGGTAACGTATGAATTCGGATGTATCCTGCATGCCGCGCCTGGTTGTTCCCACCCAGAACCTGTCATTCCGAGCGAAACGGAGTGAAGCGAGGGATCTCAAACTGTATTTTTTTTTCAAAAAAACGGCTGCAGGTATGAAAAATTTTTGTAATTTTGCAGCGTCAAATAGGGGAATTCGCAGAAAGGACGACAACCTTTATGGCTTTCAAAGCCGTTTCGAGCCCCAAAATATACAAGCCATCACTCATTTGAGACGATGGCTTTGTTGTTTGTCTGCGGAACCGTTATGCAATATTGCACCAATTCTTTGCTTGAACGCTGCAATCCGACAGTTAGCCCTCGCTTTTATCTCTTCCCTTGTTTTTCCTACCGGTATATCCTGCACCATAATCTAACTCCTTTACGATGCAAAAATATAATGAAATTTCGTT
>CADAFC010000045.1 GCA_902787095.1 uncultured Bacteroidia bacterium | reverse complement strand
AGCTCATAGCCGACACCGAGCGACGGGCAAGTGCATTCGCCGATTAAGAGATCGCTCTCGCGAAGCCATGACGTGTCTTGGTTGTAAATTCTTGAGTCACGCTCAAAACCTTGCTCTTCGAGGCATAAGTCGCTGCCACCGACATGCTCTGTCAGCACGATATCGGTGCGCTGGATGTACGAAATAATCCTATTGTAAAGCTCTGCATCGGCACGACCGCCTCGGATGGAGCCTGCGAAATATATTTTCTTGTTCATCTTCATACTTTTTTACACAAAATCACCACCTTCTTCTCCCCCATCATCGTAGTTCCGAAAACGAAATTCTCATCACTTTCCTTGAGATTTAATGCTTTTCGCATCTCATTGGCACTCAACGGGAAATTACGGACAGCAACAGAGGCTTCGGTGATGTCGTTTAATAATTCTTTCTTGACTTTTTTGTTGAAAGGCGCAAAACCAACCACCTCAAAGACACGGCCCGGGAAATCGGGAATCAGGTTGTCGGAGGTGTATAAATGGCTGTTAATATGTAACTTATCGATGCCAAAACGCTGGGAAATCAGTTTGAAGGCGCCGGATTTCATGATGGAGGCGTTGGGCTCGTACAGGTATTTTCTGATGGTGGTGGCAAAGGTCGGGATGGCGGTCAATTCCTCATTTTGTTTAAATTTGAAGAGGATTTCTCCACTACGCTTCGCTTCGGTCGAAATGACAAGAGGGTCTCCATTGTAATCCGGTTGCAACAATACCAAAACCTCCTTGCATTCGTTTTTCACCGACACGATGTGGATTTCCGAAATGTTGGATAATTCATTGATAATCATAGAAATATCCAACATAGGAGACAATTTGATCAGCATGGTAGTACCATGTAAAGACGTGCCATGGCGCGTCTCTACCAGATTGACCACGTCTGGACTGCAGTCATGCAACGAGACCATTTTGCGGTTGTAGATATCCCTTCTGGCAGGGTCAATGAAAATCAAATCAAATTTCAGATTTTGATTTAAAAACGTTTCCGCATCGGAATTTACAATCGTGATTTTGCGTCCCAAAACAGCAAAATTATGCTCCGCCAAATCGCACAGTTCCTTCTGATTTTCAACGTAATATGACGTTTTGAATTTCTCCGAAAGGAAATATGAATCGACACCCAGACCGCCTGTCAAATCGACAAAAGTATCGCCACCCTCGATGATTGAGGACTTGTATTTCGCGGTAAGCTCGGAGGAACATTGCTCTATCGAGAGATGTCTCGGAAACAGCAAATCGGGATTTGACGCCCACGTCGGCACCTTTTTCGAAAGAAGCTGCCGAGCCTCTATCTGGTTGAGTACCAACACCTTATCCACATCATCCGGAAACTTATGCAACGCCAGCTGGCGCACGTCATCCTTCAGATGCGACTCAATGAAATCACGAGTTGCTGTATTCATCAGCTTTTCAAAACGTTATTGTTTTTCCTACGGAAATTGAAAAACAAAACCGTGAACAACATCGTGATGCAGCCTGCGATTATCGTGGCGACAGTACCCGAGAAGCCCACGCCTTCGATGTATTTTCCGGCAGGGAACTCGAAAATATATGTCATCGTGACCATCGTCATGAACATCGCAGGGATGAGGCTGACGAGATAATATTTCTTCTCCTTGGCGAGATAAACCGTTATAGTCCAAAGAGTTACCATCGCCAAAACCTGGTTCACCCAAGCGAAATAACGCCAAATCATATCGAAGCCTTTAGCGTCGGCGAGACTGTAAACCAATATGGCGGCTGTGACAGCGAACATAGGGATGGCGATGATGAGGCGGTTCTTTATGGATTTCTGGTCGAAATTCATGAAATCAGCAATAATGAGTCGTGCCGAGCGTAAAGCTGTATCGCCCGATGTGACTGCTGCCGAGATGACGCCGAGGATGGTAATCACCGCAATAACCGGGGTAAACCAAGTGTTGGCAATCACACCCACGATGGCGGCTCCGCTCTTGCCTGTAACGTCAACGATGCTGTCGGGACTGAAGAAATATGCCGCAGCTGCTGCCCATATCAAGGCAACGATGCCTTCTGTTATCATCGCACCGTAGAAAATCGGACGGCCTTGTTTCTCGTTGACCATACAACGTGCCATCAGAGGCGACTGTGTGGCATGGAAACCGGAAATCGCACCGCAGGCGATGCTGATGAACATCATCGGAAATATCGGGCTGTGAGCCGCATTCGGATGACGGTTGTTTAATCCGCTCCAAATCTCTGGAATCTCTGGCTGGTAAATGATAAACGCCACAAAGATGGCGACCGCCATACCCAACAGAAGCAAACCGAAAACCGGGTAAATCTTACCTATAAGCTTGTCGATTGGCAACAAAGTCGCTATCAGGTAATAAACCAAGATGATGACGACCCAAATGTAAGTGTTCCAGCTTGGAGTGAAATTGCTGACCAACAGTGTCGCCGGAGTGTTGACGAACACCACGCCGACCAAAATCATCAGCAAGACTGTGAAGCCGCGCATGAACTGTTTCACGCCGTGGCCAAGAAACATGCCGTGAATCTCGGGCAGACTGGCTCCTTTGTTTCTCAAAGAAATCATTCCCGAGAGGTAATCGTGGACGGCACCTGCGAAGATTGTGCCGAGCACGATCCACAGGAACGAAGCCGTTCCGAACTGAGCTCCCATGATGGCGCCGATGATAGGACCGACACCGGCGATGTTCAGGAACTGAATCAGGAAGATACGCCAAGGTTGCATAGGCACGTAGTCGACACCGTCGGCCATGGTTACAGCCGGAGTCTCGCGTTTCTGGTCAGCGCCGAAAAGTTTCTCGATAAACTTTCCGTAAATGAGATAGCCGACAATCAAGACGGCAAGAGCTATGAAAAATGTTATCATATTCTGTTATTTTTGTCCGAATTCCATCAAATAAGCCTTGATAAACTCATCGATTTTACCATCCATCACGGCCTGTACGTTGCTGGTCTGGTAGTTGGTGCGATGGTCTTTCACGCGTCGGTCGTCGAACACGTAAGAGCGGATCTGCGAGCCCCACTCTATCTTCTTCTTCGACGCCTCTATCTTGTTTTTCTCCTCCATGCGGTGCTGCAGCTCTTTGTCGTACAGCTGTGACTTCAGCAGTCGCATGGCGTTTTCCTTGTTTTTCGGCTGGTCGCGAGTCTCGGTGTTCTCAATCAGAATCTCTTCTTCGTGACCGTCGTAAGGGTCTTTGTACTGATATCTCAGACGCACTCCCGACTCCACTTTGTTCACGTTCTGGCCGCCAGCGCCGCCGCTGCGGAATGTGTCCCATGTCAGGCGTGACGGGTCGATGACTATCTCGATGGTGTCATCGATCAAAGGTGTCACGAACACCGAGCTGAACGATGTCATACGCTTGCCTTGGGCGTTGAATGGCGACACTCGCACGAGGCGGTGCACTCCGTTCTCGCCTTTGAGGTAACCGTAGGCATAATCGCCGTCGATCTCCATGGTGCACGACTTGATGCCGGCATCGTCACCTTCGAGGATGTTACTTATTCTCACCTTATAATTATGAGCCTCGGCGTAGCGCATGTACATACGCATGAGCATGTCGGCCCAGTCCTGCGACTCTGTTCCGCCCGCTCCCGCGTTGATTTTCAGCACGCAGCTCATCGAGTCGGCCTCGTCGTGAAGCATGTTGCGGAACTCCAGGTCTTCGACGAGCTTCAGCACGTCGGCGTACTGTTTGTCGACCTCTTCTTCTGTCGCCTCGCCTTCTTTTGCAAATTCGTACAAAACACCAAGGTCGTCGTTGGCTTTCACTATCTCGTCGTAAGATGTCACCCAGCTCTTCACGTCTTTGATCTGGTGCATGATGACCTTGCCGTTCTTCGGGTCGTCCCAGAAGCCGTCGACTTTGGTCTTTTCTTCTAACTCTTGTATTCTCAACAACTTAGAATCGATGTCAAAGATACCTCCTCAAGGCATCAATCCTCTTACTTAACTCTTTTATGCTGTCTAAAGTTACCATATTAATATAAGGTGTAGTTTTAAGTTTGCAAAATTACAAATTTTCCGTTAACGTTGGTTGATCTTTTATCACATGAATTTCTCTTTGTGGGAACGGAATATCAATGCCATTTTCATTCAAAGCGTTGTATATCACCTCTTTAGCCTTGTCGATATATTCAATACGTTCAGCAGCGAGCACGTATTGCTTCACCAAGATATCGACGGCACTTTCGCCAAAATCGCCAAACGTCACGTAGATACCTTTCTTTGGCTCCACGACCTCGCGACCATACTGGTCTTTGGTGCGCATCACCTGCATGGCTTTCTCCAAAATCTCGCGCACTCGCTGCATGTCGGTACCGTAGGCCACCCCCACCTGTATCTCGAGGAACTCATACGAGTCGCTTTTGGTCAGATTGGTGAAGTTCTTGGCAAACAGCGAAGCGTTGAGAAACGACACCGTGGTACCATAGATAGTCTCCACCTGCGTGCTCTGGTAGTTGATGTCGGTGACACAGCCGCGTATGCCGTCGCATTCAATCCAGTCGCCGATTTTCAGGCGGCCTGTCATGAGTTGGATGCCGTAAATGAAGTTGTTGATTATATCTTTCAAAGCCAAACCGACACCTGCCGAGAAACCTCCAATAATAAGGCCTATCGATCCTGTCGGAATCTGCAAGGTCACTATCACGACGATGGCGTAAATCATCCACACCAAAACGCTGATTATGCTGTTGCCCAGCGACAGGTTTATCTCGTTCTTACGTATGCTTTTACGATTATTTTTACGCATAAACAATGCATATTGGCTCTGCATCCAGACGACATGCAACGCCTTGTTAATATATCGGAACACGAACACCAGGCCCGCCAGAAGAACTATTGCATAAAACGAGATTTTGAAAGTGACGTTACCGTCTGCACCGACAAGCTGATAGAACGGGTTGTGATACATGCTTTGATAAAGGTCATCAAAATCAAACACATTAAGCGACAGCTTGATGCAGAAAGGCAACGACATGATAGCTATCAGAGGCATCACCACGTCTTTGATGAGATCGTAGAACCATGTTACTCCGAACGACAGGACCTCTTTGTCGGTACCGGTCACAAATGTGATACGCTCTCCAAACTTGGCGATGCGTTGTTTCATACGCCTTTCTTTATAAATTGTGATGAGATACCATATCGTTGTCAGGGTATGGATGGCTGCCAGTTGGAAATACCACCATACCAACACCAGCAGCGATGCGAAGATATAACCTGAAATCGACACCAGAAGCGCCAACCCGGTTATAGCCAATGAGAGCCATCCTATCAGGCGGTCGCTCTTCTCTGCCAGTTTGCCACGACGCAGGCAAGCCACAAGCTGCCAGCAGAAAAACACCATTAATAATGGCGGAAACACGAAGTTCATCAATGTGTTTGGCGCAAAAATGGCTCGGATGCCGATAACCACAAATGCCAGGACGATTGTCGGCATATATAGTTTCCTGCTGTTTTTAAGCTGTTGTGGATTGAGTCTGATAAGCAAAGCGGCCATTATGGCGGCAAGCAGCCACACGAAGGTATTGGTAAGACTTATCGCTTTGCCCAACATTTCGCTCATTAACTCACCAGATGAATTAAACAAGACAAACAACAGCGATGCCAGAATCAACGCTATGCCATGCCTTTGTTCTTTGGCAATAACTTTTGCCACCGGTTTGACAAATTTGGAAACAAGCCATAACACCAACAGGGATACAAGCCACCAAAACAACAATCCGGCAAGCATGAATGCCATAACAAAAAGCTGTAAGAAATACTCCCAAGCAGAGCTGTTAAACAACTCTTCGTTATTCTCAAATTCATCGTCCATGTTAACAACCATGGAATAGCCGTATTTGTTCATCAAGTCATCAACCATAAGATTCCAATAGCGGCCAGGCTGAGCGAGAATCACAAACCAAGGAATCTGGCCTTCAA
The DNA here is from genome assembly GCA_902787095.1 of uncultured Bacteroidia bacterium. Taxonomy (GTDB): domain Bacteria; phylum Bacteroidota; class Bacteroidia; order Bacteroidales; family F082; genus Limimorpha. The sequence goes on along the minus strand of CADAFC010000045.1, from coordinate 8,116 downwards.
TGAATATACGTGTCTGAAGCAGTTTGTAATATTGACGGGCATAGTTGTACGTATCCTCAAGGCGAAGATAAGTCTCATGGTAATGGACGCTGTCCGACACTATGATATCGCGGCTTTCTTCATACATATCAAGCAACTCCGTAGCGTAATAGATACACGTGTCGCGGTTTAGCTCGTCCTCAGCATTAATAAGACCTTCAACATGCTCTTTCGAGATTCTTTTCAGCGATGCGATAAGGCGCTCATAACGCTCAATCTCGAAGTCGAGGTTGCGCACTATGCGGTCGTATGGCGTACGGTCGGTTTCAAAAGCTTCGAACTCATTCTTCACCTGTTCCAAAGCGAAACAAAGGTCAAGCGTGTATTCCTGCTTCTGCGAATATAGCTGCAACGACAGCGCATTGCATTTCTGCATGATATTGACCATACGCTCGTACTGCTCATCATAATTGGCAGATATCTTATCTTTTGTCAGAGACATCTGCTGATAGTCGTTTTTCAAGCTGTTTCGCAAAGTATTCAACCTGTGACTGAGACTCTCCGTGTCGTCCTGCGCATAGGTCGGAAAGACGAAAAGTCCCAATAGCATTATGAATGTTATTATTCTTTTCATTTTTTTGCAAATAATATTCGCAAAATTACACAAAAATTTCAAACTTATAAAAAAAAACACCACCTTTGCGGTAATAATGCCGGTTAATATGACAAAAAATCACTTTTCGCAGCACTTGCCGTGTTATTATTAAGCATTCCTGCCCTTCAAGCTCAAAACGTGAACCAACCAAATAACTCAGACAAGGAAGACATTGAATTTAAAAACAAAAAATTTAACGTTCCAAAACATGCCGTATCCGTCCAGACACCTATAGTCATTGAGATTTATTCGCCTTCAGCGAATTCTTCCGTTACGCCTCATTCAAACTGACAATCCTGTCAAAAGACTAAAGACTAGAGACTAGAGACTAGAGACTAAAGACTAGAGACTAATTCCCACACCAGCCCCGGCTCGTATCCTTTCTGCATGGCGTATTGGGCAAGTTTCGCTTTGCGTTTGTACGGGTCTGTCTCGTTGATTTTCTTGGCTTTCAACACCTTAATAAGCTCTTCGCGATAATTCTCAGGGTCGATTTCCGAAAGGGCGTTTTGAATTATCTCATCAGAAATGCCCTTCATTTTCAACGCCATACGAATTTTGTTCACGCCCCACTTTTTCAGGTGTATCTTACTTCTCACGAAAGTGGAGGCATAACGTTCGTCGTCGATAAAGCCTTCATCCACAAGCACTTGCATTATCTTTTCCTTGTCGGAAGATGGGATGTCGAACGTTGTGAGCTTCGTCCGCACCTCCTGCATGCAGCGGTCCTGATACTGACAATAATGCAGCAGTTTTTTCAACACCATGTCGCGGTTCAGCTCCATCAGCTATTCCTCCCGTAAAGACGCGTTATCCAGTCGGCTTTGCCCATTTTTCTAAGCGTTTGCTTGACCCACTGGCGGTTTTCGGGCTTGTACCAGAAGAAAAAGCGTTGCTGGGCGAGCTTCTCCTCCTTGTTTTTCGCCACAAAAACAGGTTTTAAAGTATACGGATCATAGCCCGAATAATAAATCTCGGTCGCCAAGGTCATCGGTGTGGGCGTGAAGTCCTGCACCTGCTCGAGATGATAGCCCAAATCCTTGGTTTTCACAGCAAGTTCGGCCATATCCATCAAGGTGCACGCCGGATGGCTTGATATGAAATAAGGTATCAGCTGCTGGTTGAGGTGGTATTTCTCGTTGACCTGGTCGAAGCGTTTCTTCAGTTTGTTGAACAGCGAGAACGGCGGCTTGCGCATGAGTCTCAACACGTTGTCGCTCACCTGCTCGGGTGCCACTTTCAGTCGGCCGCTCACGTGACGGCGCATCAGCTGCTCGAAATATTCGTCGTAACCCAGACGGCCATCGGGGTCGTCGTTGGTCAGAAACAGGTCGTAACGGATGCCCGAGCCAATAGTCACCTTTTTAATATTAGGGTTCTTGTCGACCTCCTTATAAAGCTCGATGAGTGGATGGTGGTCGGTGTTCAGGTTTTTGCAGATGTTAGGCTGTATGCATGTCGGGCGGACACATTTCTCGCACAGCGACTCGTCTTTCCCATGCATGCGGTACATGTTTGCCGACGGTCCACCTAAATCGCTGATATAGCCTTTGAAATCAGGCATCTGCGTCACTTTTTCAACCTCTTTCAAAATCGATTCTTTGCTCCTCGAAGCCACAAATTTGCCTTGATGTGCTGATATAGTGCAAAAGGCGCAGCCGCCGAAGCAGCCACGATGGATGTTCACCGAATGGCGTATCATCTCGTAAGCCGGAATCGGGCCACGCTTGGCATATTTAGGGTGCGGCATGCGGGTGTAAGGCAGGTCGAAGGCAGCGTCGATTTGCTCGGTGGTATAGGTCGGATACGGCGGATTGATGTAAAGTGTCTGATTACCAACATCTTGCAGCAGTCGGGCAGCGTGTTTTTTGTTCGACTCCTCCTCCACATGCTTGAAATTCGAGGCGTAGAGCTTTTTGTCTTTCAAGCAGACTTCATGAGAGACGAGTCGTATGTCATCCCATTCAGAATCAACAGGTTGCGATTTCTTTTTCAGAAAAAACGTCTGCGGGATATTTGTTATCTCATCTATCTTTTTGCCTTCGGAAAGGGCTTTAGCAATCTCGATATTTGCCAGCTCGCCCATGCCGTAAACGCCCATATCTGCTTGAGAGTCAACGAGGATGCTTGGCTTAAGCGAATCCGACCAATAGTCATAATGTGTCACTCGACGCAACGATGCCTCTATGCCTCCAATGACGACCGGCACATCTGGATATAGCTGTTTGAGTATCTTGGAATACACCGTCGTGGCGTAATCCGGGCGGAATCCTGCCTCGCCGCCGGGGGTGTAGGCATCGTTGGAGCGCAGACGTTTGTTGGCGGTGTAGTGGTTCACCATCGAGTCCATGCAGCCCGCCGAGACGCCGAAATACAGCCGTGGCTTGCCGAACTTGCGGAAGTCACGGAGGTCGTCACGCCAGTTGGGCTGCGGTATGATGGCCACACGATAGCCCTCTTTTTCCAGGGTGCGCCCTATCACCGCCGCCCCAAACGAGGGGTGGTCGACGTATGCGTCACCGCTGACAAGCACAATGTCGAGCTCGTCCCACCCTCGCAGGTCGGATTCTTTCTTTGTTATCGGTAGCCACTTCAGCAAATCCATAACTAACGACTCGCTACTAAAGACTAATGACTAAAGACTAAAGACTAATGACTAAAAAAAACTGTAAGACCTTTGCGAGCGTCGGCAAGCTTCTCCTGCCAACTCTCCACTGAGTTCTGTCCCACCACGTCGGTCACGTATTTCACCGCGACGAACGGGATTCCCATCTCACGGCACACATCAGCCATAGCGTATGATTCCATGTCGATGACATCGCCTTCAATGTCGGCACCCGAGGTGATGAAACTGTCGCCTGTGTTGCAGGTGCCCCACAAAACCTTGGCACGTTCTGTCAGCCGTTGTTCTGTTAGGACATCGCGCGCCGCATCCGTACCAAACACAATCTCCGACACAACGCCATTGACCGTCACCTTCTGTAAATCCCTGTCAATGAATCTGTTACAGACAATAATATCGCCAATATTATGGTTCAGCGTGCCTGCCGAGCCGTAATTGATAACCATGTCAGGGTGATATTCACAAATGGCGCGCATCGTCTTCATGGCGGCATTCACCTTGCCCATGCCGGTCTCGACATAAATCACCTCAGCATTGGGAATGTTGATCTCGATCCTTTCCTCTGGAATAGCGTAAACTAATAAAATCTTCATAATTAATAGTAATTTCATAATTTATCCTTTTTTGAAATGGATAAGGCATGCCTTATCCTTACGGGTTATTATATCTTATCCTATTGGGATAACGCATGCGTTATCCATACCATCGTCTCCATTCCGATTTTCATCGATTCTTCATCGATGTCGAAAGTGGATGTATGTTGTTTGGAATCAATGCCTTTCACAGAATTTGCCGTTCCCAGACGATAGAAACATGCCGGAACTTTTTGCGAGTACCAGGCGAAGTCCTCGGCGGTCATCAGCTGAGGCAGGTTTTTAACCTTCGAATCACCGAGATAATCTTTAGCCAAAGCGACACATTTTTCTGTCAATTCGACATCATTTTTCAATGAAGGATAGCCTTGCTCGATGACGACTTCTGCCTTGCAACCATATTCTGCGGCGACATTGTTTGCAATCATCAAAATATTGTCTTTCAACAACTTACGTTTATTTTCGTCGAAGGTGCGCATTGTGCCTTTCATCGTCACCTCCGATGGGACGACGTTGTATGTGCCATCGGCGATGAAGCTCCCGAATGCCAACAAACCGTTTGACTTGTCATTTTCAGGATACAACTCCGACAATTTTAACACTATTTTCGCTGCAGCGAGCAGCGTATTGTCACGTTCGGCAGGCTTTGCTGCATGTCCTCCCCTGCCCTTCACGGTGATGTTGACCTCGTCGGACGATGCCATATAAGGTCCGGCATGGAATCCCACCTCGCCGCAAGGCAAATCAGGATAGACATGTTGTCCGATGATTAGATCCACATTATCGAGCACACCTTCTTTAATCATCAGCGACGCTCCTCCGGGCAGTTTTTCCTCTCCTGGTTGAAAAATCAGTTTCACCGTGCCTGAAAAATGGTCACGCAAGTCATTGAGAATCAACGCAACACCAAGCAGCATGGCAGTATGTGCGTCGTGACCGCAGGCATGCATCACCCCCTCGTTGACGGAACGATACGGCAAATCTGTCTGTTCTTGAATAGGTAGAGCGTCGAGATCTGCTCTTAGAGCGATGGTGTTTGCTGATGAGGTTCCTCGCTGCGCTCGGAATGACAGGCCTTTAATGGTTGCAACTATTCCAGTGCCAGCGATATCTGATTGATATTCAATATTTTTTGAAGCAAGGACACGTTTTATGAGTTCTGCGGTCTCTTTCTCGCAAAAACTCAGTTCAGGATGCTGATGAAGCTGCCGGCGGATTGCCACCACCTCGTCATAATACGCGTCACTCTTGACTTTTATCAATTGCTTCATTTTTGATTTATTTTTTGCAAAAATAAAAAAAATTTTAGTAACTTTGCGCTTTAATTACAATGTCGAAAAAAAATTTGAAAATATAAAAGAAAACGAACATGAAAAAAGAAGTAAAATTCAGTCTTGTCTACCGCGACATGTGGCAAAGCTCAGGCAAATATGTGCCTCGCAAAGATCAGTTGGAAAAGATAGCGCCGCTCATCATCGACATGAAATGTTTCGACCGTGTCGAGACCAACGGTGGCGCCGCAGAGCAGGTTAACCTGCTCTACGGCGAGAACCCGAACCCATCGGTACGCGCTTTCACAGCGGCTTTGCATAAAGGAGGCATCGAGTGTCACATGCTCGACCGCGCCCTCAACGCCTTGAGGATGAACCCAGTGCCAGCCGACGTGCGTAAGCTGATGTACAAGGTGAAGAAAGCACAGGGCGTCGACATCACACGTATCTTCTGCGGCTTGAACGACGTGCGCAACATCATCCCGTCGATTCAGTGGGCCAACGAAGCCGGCATGATATCACAGGCTGCCATGAGTATCACCTATTCACAGGTGCATACCGCCGAGTATTACATGCACATGGCTGATGAGCTTATCGCCGCAGGAGCAAAAGAAATAGCCCTCAAAGACATGGCAGGCGTCGGCCGCCCGGTGTCATTAGGCAAGATCGTGAACCATATCAAGACACAGCACCCGGAGATTAAGGTGCAGTACCATGGTCACACCACTCCTGGCCTCTCAATGGCCTCGATGCTTGAGGTGTGCAAGGCAGGCTGCGACTACGTCGACGTGGCGATGGAACCGCTCTCATGGGGCACCGTCCATCCCGACGTCATCAGCGTACAGGCGATGTTGAAAGACGCAGGTTTCCTCGTGAAAGACATCGACATGAAGACCTACATGGCTGCCCGCAGCATGACACAGAGCTTCATCGACGACTTCCTCGGCTACTGGATCGACCCGCGTAACCGTTACATCAACTCGTTACTACTGGGTTGCGGTCTTCCAGGCGGCATGATGGGCTCACTGATGGCCGACCTCAAGCCGGTGCACGCTGCCATCAACATGAACCGCAAGAATCAAGGTCTTCCAGAACTCTCAGAAGACGAGATGCTCGTCGAGCTGTTCCAGGAAGTGCAGGATATTTGGCCTAAACTCGGCAACCCGCCATTAGTGACGCCATTCAGCCAGTACACCAAGAACATCGCCTTGATGAACCTCTTCGCGATGAGCAAGGGCGAGCCTCGTTACGAGACATCCATCGACCCTGCCGCATGGGACATGATTCTCGGCAAAGCAGGAAAACTCCCAGGCACACTGGCACCTGAGATCGTGGAACTCGCCAAGAAGAAAGGCTTCGAGTTCTTCACAGGCAACCCGCAGGACAACTACCCGGATGCACTTCCTCATTTCATCGAAGAGATGAAGAAAGAAGGCTGGGACCGTGGCCAGGACGACGAAGAGCTGTTCGAGTTTGCAATGCACGAGAAACAGTATCGTGAATACAAGTCGGGCGAGGCGAAACGCCGCTTCAACCAGGAACTCGAAGCAAAGATGCAGGCCAAAGCCGAAAAGAGCGGCATGACCGTCAACCTCGACGACCTCCGTAAGATGCGTCACCCGAACGCCGAGACAGTGACAGCGCCTACAAGCGGCCAGGTCATCTGGGAACTCGACGCCTACGAGAAGTCGATGGCACCAGCCACAGGCACCAAATACAACGAAGGCGACACCTTCTGTTACATCCAGACACCTTACGCGCCTGAGGAGGTGAAGACCAACTGGAGCGGCAAGCTCGTGGAAGTCGTCGCCGAACAAGGTAAAAACGTGAGAAAAGGCGACATTTTGGCGTTTATCGAGAAATAAATTTGAAAAAAAAGGGCGGATAAATGGTTCGCCCTTTTATTTTTTTTCGTATATTTGCATGTTAAAAACTTAAAATAACAAACTTAAATATCATTCAATATGAAGAAAACTCTACTATTCATTGCGGCAATATTGATGTCAGTATCAGTATTTGCACAGACAAGAACCACATTCTTAAATGAGCATTTCGACGGCACATCAATGCCTGCCGGCTGGACTATCACAGGTGTAGGAACATCAAACTGGAGCATCTCCGGCTCACAAAACGCCGGAGGCGTAGCCAACGAGCTTCATCTCACATGGGGCCCTCAGTTCAATGGCACATCACGTGTGGTGATGCCGGCTGTCGACCTCACAGGCGTGACAAGCGTGGTTGTGAGCTTCAAGCATGCCCTCAGCAACTACTCTGGCAGTCACACCATCGGTATCGCGACATCATCTGATAACGGCGCAACATGGAACGTGGGCTGGCAACAAAATTACAGCACCAGCAACTCATGGGAGGTTATACAAAACATCACAACAGCCGACATGGGCCAAAGCTCGGTGATGTTCAGCCTCTTCTACACTGGCAACAGCTACAACATCAACGATTGGTATTTCGACGACATCGAGATCTTCTCACAGGAAAACCTCGACCTTTCGTTGTCATCAATCGATTTGAACAGTGTTGTGCCAGCAGGCTCACAAAATATCGCTGTAACAGTGAAGAACAAAGGTATCGAGACCGTCAACCAGGTCACTATGACTTATCAGTTTGAAGGTTTTGACGCTGTCGAAGAGACATTTACCGTCAACCTCGCCTCATTAGCATCGACACAGCTCTCTTTCGCACAGCCTACGATGCTCCTTCCAGGCAACTACGACCTCACAGTGAACATCACAGCTGTCAACGGCACCGAGGATGACGACCCTTACAACAACACCATCACAAAAACCATCGCCGCAACACTCGGTTCGACACAGAAAATCGCAATGATTGAGCACTTCTCAAGCTCGACATGCGGACCATGCGTCCAGCCAAACAGCCAGATGCTCACCGTCACCAACAACAATCCTGGCAAATTCACCTATACAAAATATCAGATGAGCTGGCCTGGCAGCGGTGACCCATATTATACAGAAGAAGG